>JBBIJD010000013.1:0-24765 GCA_037446135.1 Candidatus Fraserbacteria bacterium | reverse complement strand
AAGCGTCTTCGACCTTCTTGACGCAGGAGGCGCAGGTCATCCCCTGGATCGAGAGAGTGATCTTATCCAACCTCACCTCGTAGCCCAACCCTGCGATGGTCTTGATCAGGTCCTCCGGCCGGACCCGCTCGGGGTCGAATTCCACTGAGGCCCGCTCCGTGGCCAGGTTGACCTTGGCCGCGATCACCCCGTCCAGCGCGGCGAGGCCCTTCTCGATCTTGACCACGCAGGAGGCGCAACTCATCCCAGTAATCGGGAGTTCGAGCTTTCCCGGCCCCTTAGCCTTCTCAGCGGGCTTCGTCGGCGGTCTGACCGCAGCTTGAGGGTCCTTGTCGTTCATCTCCACCTCATAGCCGGCTTCAACCACCGCCTCTCGCAGCTCCTCGAGCGGGGTGCCATCTTGGAGCACCACTTCGGCGAGCCCCTCCTTCAGGGAGACTGCGACCTCGACGACCCCCTCGACCCTCTTCAGGGTTTCGGTCACCGTCTTGACACAGTGCTCGCCGGTCATCCCCTTGATCTTCAGCTCTCTCTTGCTCTTGCCCATTTCCTGCGCCTCGCTTACCCCACCCGAGGTGAGGCTGAGCCATGATATTCGCCGGTCAACGGAAGAGTCATCCAAGGGTGGGGAGCCAGAGGACGGCTCCCCACCCTTCTCGCCTGCCCCCGCCTCGCTTTCTCCCTCTTTGCCCGGCGCAGCGGGCACCATGGTGATCAGACCCTTTCGCATTCCATCTAAGGGCTCGGGGACAGGGTCGCTAATTCCCACTTGAAGGTCCTTGAGGGGATGCCGATCCCTTTCAGCTCCAGCTCGATGTATTGAGTTTCCGGGCCGATCAGGGGCCGGCCGTCGCGGACCGCCTCCACCTCGAGATACCCCAGGCGGTGGTGGCCCGACTCGCTCAAGGCCTCCCAGATGAAGCCCTCATCGATGATGAACCCCTCGCTGGTCCGCAGGACTGCCAGCTCAGTCAGATCGAACTGCAGCAGGTTCCCAGAATGGGTGTTCAGGGCCACCTTGAAGATCAGCTTGCCTCCGGCCTCCTCCGGCTCTAGCAGGGGGTTCATGTAGGTGGCGCTGACCTCGATCCCCGCTCCACTGGTCGTGCGAGTGAGGGTGGCCTCCGAAGGCCGGCCTGGGACTTGGGGAATCATCCCCTGCTCCATCGCGCTTGGGCCGGGGCCTCCTCCCGGGGCCACCATCCCGCCCATCATCTGCGGGCAGGCCTGCATCATCCCCGACCCCATCATCCCGGGGCTGCCGCTCCCCTTCTCCAGCGCCGCCGCAATCCGCTCCAAGGCCGCGGCGATCCGCTCCAGAGCTTCCCCGTTCGCCGCCTGCGGGGTCTGCATCTGGGCCTCGGCCCTCTCCGAGGTGAACAGGTATCCTCCACCTACACCTAACAGTAGCCCCACCAGGGCCACGATCCCAACCGTTGTCCACAACTTCCACCCATACATGTCACATCCCTCCTCTACCCCATCCCAGATCGGGTGGGTTAACCCAGTATAACCCCTTCAGACAGATCTGTCAAGATCCCGGGACTTGAATTCAACGGGGCGCTCCACCCGATAACTTAGCTGAGCCGGCCGCTGATTTGGGCCGTCCCGCCCTTCCCACCCGACCTCGGGTGGGTTTCACTGGCCCGCCTCCGCTCGATTGGCAAGGGGTAGAAGAGGGGTCCGCCGCAGCAAGAGGGCATTAGCGGCGACGATGATCGTGCTCGCGGCCATGATCAACGCCCCCCACTCCGGGCGGAGGACCACCCCCAAGGGGTAGAAGACCCCGGCGGCCGCAGGGATGGCTACGGCGTTGTAGCCTGTAGCCCAGGCCAAGTTCTGCCGCATCTTGCGCATCGTCGCTCGGGAGAGGCGGATCAGCTTGACCACATCCCGGGGGTCGTTCTTGACCAGGACGACATCCGCCGACTCGATCGCCACATCGGTCCCCGCCCCGATGGCGATCCCTACATCGGCCTGGACAAGGGCCGGGGCGTCGTTGATCCCGTCCCCGACCATCGCCACGACCTTCCCCTGGGACTGGAGCTCCTTCACCTTGGCCGCCTTCTCCTCCGGCTTGACCTCGGCGAAGACCACATCCAGGCCGAGCTCCCCGGCGACCCATTCGGCCACGGCCCGGCTGTCCCCGGTGAGCATCGCCACCTCGACCCCCAGCCGCTTGAGGGCCGTCACCGCCTCGCGGGACTCCTCCCGGATGAGGTCGGCCAGGCCGATCGCTCCCGCCAAGCGGCCGTCCGCGGCGGCGTAGACCACGGTCTTCCCCTGGCGGCCGAGCTCAGCTAGCCGGGGGTCGTCCGGGATTGAGAGGCCTAGCTCCTCCAGCAGGGCGCGGTTGCCCACGGCCAGGGCGACCCCCTCCACCTCCGCCTGGACGCCCTTGCCGGGGAGGGCGCGGAAGTCCCGGACCTTGGGCAGGTTCAGGCCGCTCCCCGCCGCGGCCACGATCCCCCGGGCGATCACATGCTCGGAATTGACCTCCACGGCCGCGACCCGCCGGAGGAGGGTCTCTCCGTCCCAGTCGGCCAGGGAGACGACATCGGTGACGCCGAACTCGCCCCGGGTGAGGGTCCCCGTCTTGTCGAAGATCACCGCCTCGAGTCGCCTCGCGGTCTCGGCGGCCTCGGCGTTCCGAATGAGCATCCCCTGGCGCGCCCCAAGAGTGGTGGAGATGGCCGTGACCACGGGGATGGCCAGCCCGAGGGCGTGGGGACAGGCGATCACCAGGACGGTGACCGCCAGGGTCAAGGCGAAGACGAGCGGCTGGGCCGTGGCCAGGGTCCAGAAGAGGAAGGTCCCCAGGCCGACTATCACGGCGATGATCGTCAGCCAGTGGGCCGCGCGGTCGGCCAGCCGCTGGATCTTGGGCTTGGAGGCCTGGGCCTCCTTCACTAATTTTACGATCTGGGCTAGGGCCGTATCCTCCCCAGTGCGGGTCACCCGGACCCGGAGCGCCCCTTCGCCGTTGAGCGTCCCGCCGATCACCTCATCGCCCGGCCCCTTGGGCACGGGCTTCGATTCCCCGGTGATCATCGACTCGTCCACGCTGCTCTCCCCCTCGACGACCTCGCCGTCGATCGGGACCTTCTCCCCCGGGCGGACCAGGAGGAGGTCGCCGATGCCCAGTTCTGCCGTGGGCACCTCCTCCACTCGGTCGTCCACCAGGCGGTTGGCCGTGGGCGGGATGAGCTGGACCAGCTCCCGCAGCGCCCCCGCGGTCCCGCGGACCGCGCGCATCTCCAGCCAGTGGCTGAGGAGCAAGACGGCCACCAGGGTGCTGATCTCCCAGTAGAAGTCGATCCCGGTGAAGAGGAAGGTCGAGCCGACGCTGAAGAGATAACCCGCGGAGACGGCCAGACTCACCAAGACGCTCATGTCCAGGACCCCGCGGTGGAGGGCCTTCCGCGCCCCGCGGTAGAAGGGCCAGGTGCCGTAGAAGACGACGATCGTGGCTAGGGCGAACAGGAGATACCGTCCTCCGGGGAAGGCCAGCCGGAAGCCGAGCCACCCCTGGATCGTGGGCGAGAGGAGCAGTATAGGGACGGTGAAGGCCAGCACGACCCAGAAGCGGCGGCGGAAGTCGGCCTCCATCATCGCGTGGTGGTCATGTCCTTCGGCCTTGTGGTGCTCGTGTTCCATATGGGCCTTTGCCGGGCGGTCCGGCCCGCCCTCACAGCGGCAGCCCAGCCGGGCCAGGTGGTGTTTGAGGTGTTCCAGCTCCAGCACCTCGGGGTCGTAGGCCAGGTGCACCGTGTCGGCCACGGGGTTGATCCGGACGTCGTGGACGCCCGGTATGGCCCGGATGCGCTCCTCCAGCCCGCAGGGGCACTCCGGCTCGAGGTAATCCTTCAGGGCTAGGGTGACCTCACGGTGGGCCATTTCATTTAGTGAGGGCCAACGCCCCGGCGACGATCCCGAGCAAGCTCGCCAAAAGGCCGCCCATCCCCAGGAAGAGGTTGAGCGCCGAGGCGACCAGGATGACGATCCCCCAGCCCTGGCTCTGAGCTGGCTTGGCATAGAGCATCGCCGCGCCGATCAAAACGATGATCCCGGCGAGGAGGCCCAGCCAAGGCCACCAGCCGATCACCCCGTGGCCCCACATCCAGCCCATCCCGCCTCCACCCATCATCCCCGGACCCATCGAGCCCCAGCCGGCGCTGCCCATCATCGCGCCACCGGCGAGGAGCATCCACAGGCCAGCGAGGAGCGAGAGGACGAAGGCCGTCACGGGCCTCTCTGCATGCGAGTTGCTCATATATCTCTCTCTCAATCTCAGACCTGATCGAGCGCCCGCTTGAGCCTCTCCTCGACCTCGCGGGCGAGCCCGTCCAGCGCCGCGTTGCCCACGATCCCGAGGGCCGCGGTCGGCTTGAGCATCGCCACATGGGTCTTCCCTTCATGCTCATAGACGATCAAGTTGCAGGGGAGGAGCAGCCCGATCTCCCGCTCCAGCTGGAGGCTCCGGTGGGCATTCGAGGGATTGCAGGCCCCCAGGATCACATATTTGGGAAAATCCACCCCCAGCTTCGCCTTCAAGGTCTCGCGAACATCAATCTCCATCAGGACCCCGAAGCCCTCCTCCGCTAGCTCCGCCTTCGCCCTCTGCAGGGCCTCTTCGAAGGAGGCCTCGACCTTCCTGCTATAGCTGTAATCGGCCATTTGATACTCCTTTCTTTTCCGCTGACGCCAGACAGCCTGCCACTGCCAGCCACCATCGCCACCTGGCTGCTATGGGAGCGCTGCTCTTTTCTTGATTCATTGCGCTTCACCTCCTCACCGAACGCTTTATTATCCCCAGGTTGCAGCTCCTATGCTCCTTGCACCACCTTTCGCATTCTTCGGCCCATTCTTTCTCTTTATACTCCAGCCCACACTCCGGGCATTGGTATATCGAAGCTGACCCCGGCCGGGCCACGATCAGCTTGAAGATCCCCAGCCGGTCCAAACTCTGCATCCGCTCGAGCTCCAGCCTCGCCTTGCGGATGTTCTCCAGCGTGCGGCGGTTGATGTTGAACCCGAAGAGCCGTGCAGTGATGGGGTTAAGCAGATCGAAGAGCTTGCCCAGCCATGGGCTTTCGGGACGCATGTGTTCCAGGAGGAGGATCTTCCCCTTCGGCTTGGCCACCCGCCCCAGCTCCCGCAAACCGCGGACCGGATCGGGCATCGAGCAGAAGACGAAGGTCGCCACCACGGTGTCGAACGAGTTATCGGGGAGATCGAGGGCCTGGGCGTCCATCTGGCGAAGCTCCACCGCGATCCCCAACCGCTCCGCCCGCCGCCGCGCCCGCTCAAGCATCTTCGCGCTCAGGTCGATCGCCGTGATCTTCGAGCCCCCAGGGTAGTAGGGCATGTTCTTCCCCGTGCCTACGCCGACCTCTAGGATCTTCTCGCCTTCGACCCCTTCCCAGAGGAGCCGCCGCCACTTCTGGGCGGTCCGCTCCATCAGCGCTTCCATCAGATCGTAGACCGGGGCGAGCCGATCATAGCGCTTCCGGACCCTAGTGGTGGCCTCGGCCTCAGGCTCCAGTGCCATCCTTCACCCCCTCCTCAGGCCTGGCGACGACAGCCTGCACCCGTTCGCCGGGACGGAGTTCTTCCTGAGAGGAAGCCTCCCACAGCTCGCTGTGGTAGTTGATGAGCTTTTCCAAGATTATCAAGGCCTCCCGGCCGATCATCCCCTCGCGGCCCGTGGCCACCGGGGCATGGAGGGCCTTGATGATCTTCGTGTAGATGAGGAGCGAGGCCACCGAGATCACCAGATACAAGGGGAGGGCCGTGGCCCAGGGGAGGAAGACGAAGGCGGCGAGGCTGAAGAGCGGCATCATTAGGAAGAGGTGGCACCAGGGCATCTAAGATAACCTCCCTCCTTGAGGATTACGATACTAGGAGAACGGGGCCGGGGCAAATAAAAATGCAAGATAAGCCCCAGCCCCCCGGCAGGATCAGCTCGATCAGTGCTCCTCAGCTTCCCACATCCCCAGGAACCGGCCGTGCCAATTGTGATACCAGACCTGGCCGCCGACACCGTTGACCGAGAGCATCCCGTAGATCTGGCCGCCTTGAAGCACATGGATGGTGTAGTAGCCGTAGAAGGTGGTGACTTCCTCATCCGCTACGGTCCCGGGGAGGTAGCCGTCGAGGAACTGCTGGGCGAGCTGCCTTGCCTGCTCCGGAGTGACCGGCATCTGGGCCGTCGGCTCTCCAAAAGTGAAGCTCCCCATCATCCCGCCCATGTGGCCATACTTGGTGTTCCACATCATGTTCGGCCCCGGCTCGGGGTGGATCGCCCCGCTCACCGAGTCGATGAGGAACTCGAAGGCCCCGATCCCGGTGCTCCGCTCGCTGACCTCGGCGTAGAAGTGGTTAGTGAACTGCATCACCTCAGCCAGCATCAGGTCCGGATTGCCCAGCGAGGCGAGGTAATTCTGGGCCACCGCGATCGCCTGGTCGATAGAATTTACTGGCCCTTGGGCCTGCTGGCTGTAGCTCCACCACGGCCCAGGGCAGCCGCCCATGCCCATCATCCCCCCAAAGCCGCGCCCCCAGGGGGCAGCAGAGGTGAAGGCGAAGGCCCCGCCGAGGAGTAACGCCAGGGCTAGAGTCCCGACTACCGCCCAAGCCTTGGGATTCCCCTGCATCTTCTCCTCCTTCCTACCCCACCCCTCCTGGGGGTGGGTGCCTCATTATACCGCGGCCAAGAGGGCCTGGCAAGGAAACGAAAGATTCTTGAGGAAAGATCCCGCAACGAGGCTCGATACCGGCTATGGTCAGCGGATCGCCTCTAGCCGCAGCAGCCCCCGCCTCTCCGGAGCTTCACCGTCTGGACCTCTTTCTCGTAGGCCGCGGCGTGCTCCTCGGAGCAGAAGGCCCTCCGGCGGGTGCCGATCCCGCCGGGGAACCTGACCTCCTTAATGATCTCCGCTCCCTTTGCGATCCTCATCCCGCAGTAGGCGCACTTCTTCCTCAAGCCGAACATCCCCCTTACCCTCCTTCCTAGCCGACCCGAGATCGGGTGGGTTAACTACCCAAACGGTCCGTCTAGGGGACCGGCTGAACTGAGGCCTCCACAGGCGCTCAAGCCCCCGCCATGCGAAGACGGCCATCGGATCCACTTTACTCTTCCCCGCTGCTCCTCAGCTCCGTCTCGATCAGCTGCTGGAAGGCCGTGAACGGCTGGGCTCCCACCAACTTCCGGCCGTTGATGAAAAAGGTCGGCGTCCCCGTCACGCCATACTTCACTCCGTCGTTGAAGTCCCGCTGCACCTCCTCCTCATATCTGCCGGAATCGAGGCAGCGGCCGAACTCCTCCATGTCCAGCCCGATGGCCTCAGCATAGCTGGCGAAGATCCGCCTCGCCTCGGCGTTGCCCGACCATTCGGCCTGGCCTTGGAAGATCCGATCATGCATCTCGCGGAACTTCCCCTGCTCATCGGCGCATTCCGCGGCCTCGGCTGCCAACTGGGCCTGCTCATGGAAGGAGAGGGGGAAGTCGCGGTAGACCAACTTCACCTTGCCCGGCTTGATATACTCCTCCTCGATCTTGGGGAGGGCCTGTTCAAAGAACCTCTTGCAGAAAGGGCATTGGAAGTCAGAGAACTCGATCATCGTCACCGGGGCATCGGCCCGGCCGATCACAGGGTCGTCGTCGGCGCTCACTTCCAACCTGTCAGTCCCCGACGGTTGCGGGCCGGTGCTCTCCTTCTTTGGGGACCCGCCCTCGAGCCGCACGGCGATCCGATCGAGCCGCTCCTGGAGCTGAGTGACTTGGTCCCTGAGCGCCCTTAGCTGCTCCGCCGACCCGGGGTCGAGGAGCCCGTGGGTGAAGAAGCCGGCGAAGTAGAAGGCGATAAGAGCGACGACGGCGATCACGCTCCCCATGGCCGGGGTGCCCCTCATCTTCCTCTTTAGCTCGTTCTTTTCCATTATCCGCCCCTCCTCGTTCCAATCTGTTTGATCCTTTCCAGCCCCTCTTCTAGGGCCCTCACGCTCGCTTGCACTTGGCCGATGATCCCCTCCCTGTCAATGAAGACGGTTTCAGGGACCCCGGTGGCGCCGTATCGAGCGAAGACCTTCTTGTGGGGCCTCAATCCATCCAGGTGGCCCGCCCGATGGTGGCCGCCGACGATAAGGACCCCACCTGGGGTGGGTTAGCCCAGTATAGCGCCCCCGGCTCCCCATGTCAGGGGTGGGCGGATAGCAAGACGGATCTTACCTTACAGCGGCCCGTAGCCCCGCTCGCATAGCCACTCATTGGAGTAGAACTTCCCCAGGTAGCGCTCGCCGCCGTCAGGGAGGAGGACGACGATCCTCTCCCCCGGTCGCGCCTCCCGGCTGACCTCCAAGGTGATGTGCACCGCGGCCCCGGCGGAGCCCCCACAGAGGAGCCCCTCCTCCCGGGCGAGGCGGCGGGCGATGAGAAAGGCCTCATGGTCGGTCACCTTGCGGATCTCGTCGATGTATTGGAAATGGGTGGTCTCAGGGATGAAGTCCTCCCCGATCCCTTCCACATCGTAGGTATGGGCCTCCCCCAGCTCGCCGGTCTCGAAGTAACGCTTGAGGACCGAGCCCTCGGGGTCGACGCCGATGACCCTGATCGCGGGGTCCTTCTCCTTGAGGAAGCGCCCGACCCCGCTGATCGTCCCACCGGTGCCCATCCCCGCGACGAAGTAGTCGAGCCGGCCCTCGGTCTGGGCCCAGATCTCCGGCCCGGTGGTGCGGTAGTGGGCCTCGGGGTTTTGGGGGTTGGCGTATTGGTTGGGCATGAAGGCCCCGGGGGTCTCCGCAACGATCCTCCTGGCCACGGAGTAGTAGCTCCTAGGGTCGTCGGGCGGCACGGCGGTGGGGCAGACGATCACCTCGGCCCCGTAGGCCCGCAGGAGGTTGATCTTCTCCGCGCTCACCTTGTCAGGGACGGTGAAGATCATCCTGTAGCCCTTGACCGCGGCGACCAGCGCCAGCCCCACCCCGGTGTTCCCCGAGGTCGGCTCGACGATCGTCCCGCCCGGCTTGAGCTTGCCCTGCCGCTCCGCCTCGGCGATCATCGCGATCCCGATCCGGTCCTTCACCGAGCCGCCGGGGTTCAGGCCCTCCACCTTGGCCCAGATCTCCGCTCGACACCCTGAAGCGATCCGGTTCAGCCGGATCAGCGGGGTCCAGCCGATCGCCTCCAGGACGCTGTTATACACCCTCTTTGGGTTCATGTCCATGGCTCCCTCCCGACTAGGCCGCAGCGAGCGCCCGCTCCAGGTCCCATTCCAGATCGGCGCAATTTTCGATCCCCACCGAGAGGCGGAGCAGGTTCTCAGTGATGCCTCGGCGGCGCCGTTCCTCCGCGGGGATGGCCCCGTGGGTCATCGTGGCCGGGTGGCAGATGAGGGACTCCACCCCTCCCAGGCTCTCGGCGAGGGTGATCAGCTCAAGTCGCTTGAGGAAGGCCCGCACATCGCCGCGGAGCTCGAAGCTCACCATCCCCCCGAAGCCGCGCATCTGGCGCGCGGCGAGCTCATGCCCCGGATGGCCTGTCAGGCCGGGGTAGTAGACCCGGGCCACCTTGGGGTGCTCCGCCAAGAATTCGGCCACCCGCTGGGCGTTGGCGCAGTGGCGCTCCATTCGCAAAGGGAGGGTCCTCAGCCCCCGCAGGACCAGGAAACAGTCGAAGGGCGAGGGGACCGCGCCGAAGGCGTTCTGGATGAACTTCAGCCTCTGGTATACCCTCTCGTCGGAGGTTACGACCGCCCCGCCGACCACATCGCAGTGACCGCTGAGATACTTGGTCGTGCTGTGGACGACGATGTCGGCCCCTAGCGCCAAGGGCCGCTGCAGATAGGGCGTGGCGAAGGTGTTGTCCACCACTAAGAAGACGTCGCTCTTCATCCAGCGGGCCTGAGCAGCGACCTGCGCGATGTCGAGGACCTTAAGCAAGGGATTGGTCGGGCTCTCCAGCCAGACCAGCTTGGTGTTCTTCCTGAGGATGATCGCCCCGGGATCGCTCATCTCGAGATAGGTGAACTCCAGGTCATACCTTTCGAGGGCCTTAAAGAGCCTGTAGGTGCCGCCGTAGAGGTCGTCGCAGGCGAGCACATGGTCCCCCGGTTCAAGAAGCCCCAGCACAGCGGAAATGGCGGCCATCCCCGAGGCGAAGCAGAGTCCGAAGCGGCCTCCCTCGAGGAGGGCCAGCTTCTCCTCCAGCTCCCGCCTCGTGGGGTTGTCCGTCCGGGAATACTCGAAGCCCTTGTGCACGCCGGGCTCTTCCTGGGCGAAGGTCGTGCTGAGATGGATCGGTGGGACGAGCGCCCCGGTCGCGGGGTCCGGCTCCTGGCGGACCGCCAAGGTCTCAAACTCATATTGATCTTTCATTCCTTCCCTCCTTTCCCCTTGAGCCCGACCAGGATGAGGGAGCACTCGACGGCGAGCAACTCCCCTTCCTGATCATGGCCCAGCTCGTTCAGCAGGAACCTCCGAGCCTCTGCTCGCATCCGGGGAGGGAGCGGCTTAAGGTAAAGCTCGGCGGTGAGGGCGTTGATCCGGCAGAGATACTGCTCCGGGGTGAGGGGATCCTCGCGGCTCAACTGGAAACGGCGACGGACGGAGAGGCCCAGCTGCTCCAGCCTCTCCTGAAGCTCCTTCCCCGCGAACTTTTTAGCCCCGATCAGCTCCTCGGCGCGGCTCTCCCTATAATGCCGGGAATAGCGGCGGATGAGCCCCTCCAAGGCCCGGTAGAAGGCGTCGTAGAACCGAGAGCCAGCAGTGATCAGCCCCAGCTTCCCGCCCTCCCTGAGGACGCGGACCATCTCCCGCAGGGCCCGATCAGGGTCGGGGACCCAGGGGAGGAGGAAGCTGCTCGCCACGAGGTCGAAGCTCCCGTCCGCAAAGGTTAAGGAGAGCGCATCTCCGCGGCGGAAAGAGATGTTCTTGAGGCCCGCCGCTTTGGCCTTCCTCCGGGCGATTTCCAGCATCTCCGCGCAGAGGTCCACCCCGATCACCTCCCCCCGAGGGAGGCTCCGGGCGAGCATCAGAGTGAGCTCGCCGGGGCCGCAGCCCACATCCAAGGCCCGCTCTCGCCCCTCAACCCCCAGCTCCGCCAACAGCGCGGCGAACTGGCCCACACGGCAAGGGGTGATCAACCGATCATAATCCAGGGCCATGACCCGATAGACCTCCTCCACCTGCTCGGCTATGCTCTTCATCGGTCACCTCCATCGTCCCGCTGGATTTGGATTGGCCTCTTATGCCTGCACGCCATATGAGCGGATAGGGATGGAGGAGAGCGGGCTTCTCGTTTTAATCCAGGAATATCGAGAAGGGGAGCGACCCTCGGGGATGAGAAGACCCCTCCAATGGCGGGATAGAGATTTAGGAAACTCAGGAAGGGATAAAAGACCGCCTCAACAAAGGCAGACACCTACCTCATGCTCAGCCGGAGGTAGGACAAAGATAACCACCTACTTCAACTTCAGCAAAGGCGATCACCTGCCATTAAGGATCCCTCCTCGGTCCAAGTTGAGGGTATCATACCACGGAGATGTCCGGCCTGTCAAGGGGCCGGGGTTTGACATCCCCTGCTGCGCTGATTATAATAGCCGTCAGCCCACCCCATCTGGGGTCGGGTAGGAGGAAGAGATGGCAAGAGGGAAGGACAACAGCTGGCGAAGCAAGGGCCAAAGCCGGCGCGGGCGGCGGACCATGCGGGCCGAGCTAAAGGAGCAGCGAAGGAGGATTCTCAAATGGGCGGTGCTCATCGCCGCTCTCGTCCTCGCAGTGGGCTTAGGTTCCTACCGACTCCTCTCCCACCGAGGGCCGGGGGAGGCCGTCGGGCTGGCTGACTCCCCCCGCATCGAGGTTATCCCACGGGTTTATGACTTCGGCACCGTCAGCCAGGCCGCAGGGGTGGTCACGGCAGAGTTGCCACTGGAGAACCGGGGCAAAAGCGACCTGATAATCACCGGGATGCGCACCTCCTGCGACTGCACTAAGGCCTCCCTAGTGATCAATGGGGAGGAGGGGCCGCTCTTCGGGATGCATAACAACCCGGTGGGCTGGCGGGCCCGGCTCGCACCGGGGGAGCGGGCCTCCCTGAAGGTTTACTACGATCCCAATGTCCATGGGGAGCTCCGCGGCCTGGTGACCCGCGAGATCGAGATCTTCTCCAATGATCCCAACAATCCTGTCTACAGCGTGCGGATCAAGTTAGTCCAAATGGAGTAAGAGATGAGAATGAATCGAACTCTGCTGTTGGCCATCTTGGGCTTGATCCTTATCATCGCGGCCTTCAGCTTTTATAGCTACTTCGGCTTGGATCGAGCCTCTCCGCCACGGATCGAGATCGTCCCCGCTTCCTATGACTTCGGCATAATCCCCTATCGTGCGGTGGAGAAGGCCTTCACCGTGAGGAACACCGGAGGGAGTCCCCTCCGGATCACTGGGGTTAGCACCTCCTGCGGCTGCACCCGGGCCGAGCTCCAGGAAGATGAACTCCTCCCCGGAGAGGAGACCGAGCTCCGCGTGACCTTCGACCCCAACCTGATGAGCGAGCGGATCGTGGGCGAGGTCTATCGAGTGGTCTACATCAAGAGCGACGACCCAAACCGGTCGGAGATAGAGATCGAGATCCGGGCGACATTGCTGGAGGGAGACGATGGGACTTGATCGTGTTCGAGCATGCAAGTTGGCTGGTGTGCAAGCTTTGCTGGTGCTCTTTTTGTTCCTTTCTACCTGGTCGGGGAAGGGGGCAGAGTTTAGCCAGGCAACGATCTACTATAACGAGGCCTGCACCGACTGCGCCCACTATATCAATGAGCAGTTGATCCCCCTCCTCAGGGAGTTGGGGGTGGAGGAGATCATCAAAAAGGACTTCATCAACGACCGGCGCGCGCGCAAGGAATTGGTCGACTTAAGTAGTCGCCTGGGGATCCCACCGGAGCTCCAGGGCCACTTCACCGTCTTCATCGATGATCGGATCATCCTGGAGGGCCATGTCCCCGAGGGGCTCATCCGCGACCTCTTCAAGGCGGCGGATTATGAGAGGATCCTAGTCTATCAGGACCTGATGGGGGAAGCGGCCAAGAGCTACAAGGTCTGGGCCTTCCGCGGGCCGGTGAAGGAGTATCCGATAGATACGCCGATTGCGGAATACCTGGATTGGTTCTCTGCCCATAAGGGCCACCTCGCCCCTCTACCAAAGGAGCTTTGGACCACGAGGCAATGGCTCCCGCTGATCGTCTCCACCGGCCTTCTGGATGGGATCAACCCCTGTGCCTTCGCTGTCCTCCTTTTCTTCATCGCCTTCCTCTTCACACTGAAGCGGACCAGGGCCGACATCGCCAAGGTGGGCGCGGTCTACATCACCATGATCTACCTGACTTATTTGGGCATCGGCCTGGGGATCCTGCAGGCCTTGGTCTTCACCGGCGCGCCGCACCTGATGGCCAAACTCGGCTCGGGGCTCCTCATCGGCCTAGGGCTGGTCAACATCAAAGATTACTTCTGGTATGGCCGCTGGTTCAGCCTCTCCCCCTCGGGGAGGCTCCATGAGGCGAGCACCGCCTGGCTGCGGAAGGCGACCCTCCCGGCCACGGCCGTCGGCGGCTTCCTCGTAGGGCTCTGCACCTTCCCCTGCAGCGGTGGGATCTATGTGGCCACGCTCGGGCTTTTGTCGGCCAAGGCGACCTACTGGACCGGTCTGGGGTATCTCCTGCTCTACAACCTGATGTTCGTCGTGCCCCTGATCCTCATCCTGCTCGGTGTTTCCAACCGCCGAGCGGTGGGGCGGCTCGCCCGCTGGGAGGCCTCCAGGAAGCGGGAGGTCAAGCTGGCCACGGGCCTGGTGATGATCGCCCTCGGGGCGGTCATCCTGATCTGGTTCGTCTAGAGAGGCAGCCAACTACTGATCTTGGCAAGCTTCCTTATCACCTTCAGGGAGGCCCTCGAGGCGGCGTTGATCGTGGGGATCATCGCCGCTTACCTTGCCAAGGTCGGCAGGAAAGACCTGGGCAAGTATCTCTACCTCGGTGCCGGGGGAGCGGTTCTGGCGAGCCTCCTCCTCAGCTGGATCTTCATGGCCATCTATGGCGGGCTCTCCGGCAGGGCGGAGGAGCTCTTCGAGGGGCTGGCCGCGCTCACCGCCTCAGGAGTGCTCACCTACATGATCTTCTGGATGGGGCGGAATGCTCAGAGGATTAAAGTGGAGCTCCAGCGGAGGCTGGCGGCCTCCATCTCCCGGGGGCAGCTCTTCGGCATAGTTGCGTTGGCCTTCTTCGCGGTCTTCCGCGAGGGGGTGGAGACGGTCCTCTTCTTAGGGACCCTGGCCTTGAGGGACCCTGGGGGGACCCTAATCGGGTTTGCAGCGGGCTTGGTTGTGGTAATCACCCTCGCACTGCTCGCCTTCAAGGGGATCTACCGGCTGGACATTCGCCGGTTCTTCAAATACTCGAGCGCTATCTTGCTCATCTTCGCCGCGGGGCTCCTGGCCTACGGGATCCATGAGCTGAACGAAGCGGAGCTCATCCCCCCGATCATCGACCATCTCTGGGACATCAATCCCTCTCAGAACCCCGATGGTAGCTACCCCTTGCTCCACGAAAAGGGGGCAATTGGCTCGATATTAAAATCCCTCCTCGGCTACAACGGCGACCCCTCCCTTTCAGAGGTCCTGGCTTATCTCGCTTACTGGCTGGGGACCGGGCTCTACCTTCTGAGGGCTTATCGGCCTTTCAAGGGGAACTAGATCAGACCTTAGACCGCCTCGACCGCCTGGACTTCGGGGACCTCCTCCTTGAGGAGCCGCTCGATCCCCTCCTTGAGGGTCATCATGGCCATGGGGCAGCCGCCGCAGGCACCGATCAATTTGACCCGGACGAGCCCTTCGTCCGTGACATCGATGAGCTCGACATCACCGCCCTCGGCTCGGAGCATCGGCCGGATCTGCTCCAGCGCCTCTTCCACCCTCTCGCGCATCCCGACCACCTCCTTGCACTAGCCTAGTCTCGCGCGTACTGACCCGGCCGAGTCGATCGCCGTTAGCCCCAATCGTTCGAGGGGCAGGCGCTCGCCCGGCCCCACTCGGGCGACGCAAGTTTACCATCAATTCGGGCCCAAATCCAAGCCCGGCAGGCGCCTGAGCTAAGCGATGGCCGACCGGTTTGGGCCGAAGGACTCGATCTCGGCCTGGCTGATAGCCCCGGCGAGGTCCAAGGCCAGATTCTTCTCCAGCTCGGCAGTGATTTCAGGCCGCCCGCGGGTCTCGGGATGGAGGGCGACCATGAAGGAGCAGCAGTCCTCATAAGGCGAGATGGAGATCTCGTAGGTTCCGATCCTCCGGGCGAGGGTGATCGTCTCCTCCTTATCGAATCCAATGAGTGGGGCAAGGACAGGATAGCAGGTAGCCTCATAAATCAACCTCAGGTTATCGAGGGTCTGGCTCGCGACCTGGGCGAGGCTATCCCCGGTGACGAGGGCCTTAGCCCCCTCCAGGCGGGCGATCTCCTCGGCGAGCCTCATCATCGTCCGCCGGTAGATGAGCATCCGATACCTTGCCGGAACTACTCTAATGATCTCGCGCTGGAGGCCACCGAAGGGGACCATATAGAGCTTGAGCTCACCTTGGAAGCCGGCCAGCCGCTCCGCTAGAGAAGCGATCTTCCCCCGAACTTTCAGGGAATGGATGGTCTCATTGAAGAAGTGGAGGAGGACGACCTCGCAGCCACGCTTCATCATCAAGAAGGCTGCGACGGGGCTATCGATTCCTCCAGAGACGAGCGCGACCACCCTCCCTGAGGTCCCCACAGGGAGGCCGCCTAGGCCAGGGAGCCGCTCGCCATAGACATAGGCCTCCTTTTCACAGATCTCGATATAGATTGTCAATTTCGGCTCGGTCAAGGAGACAGCTCGGCCTGTCTTCTCCACGATCGCTTCCCCGATGAGGCGGTTGATCTCCATAGAAGTGAGTGGGAAAGCCTTATTCGCTCGGTGCGTCCTTACCGCGAATGGGCCCGGAGGGGCCGCCTCCGCCAGGCGGAGGGCCGCTTGCCTGATCGCCTCAATATCCAACGGGACGCTCTCGGCCCTGGCGAAGTGCTTGATCCCGGGGATCGAGCTGAGGACCACCTCGATCTCCGGGCCCCAGCCCTCGATGATCAACCGGCCATACCGCCGCCTGACGCGGCGGCCATCGAGCCGGGCCGCGATCTCCCTGATGAGCGCCTCCTCAAAGAAACCGCGGTTCTTCCCCTTGAGGGCCAGCTCACCGTAGTGGACCACATAGACTTCCATAGTTGCTGACCATATTCTATCATCTGGAAGATGCTATCTCCATCGAGAAGCTCGAGTGAGGCGAAGGCCCTAAGGATTACGGATCGGGTGATGATCCCCCCAGAGGAGTTGCGGTTCCGCTTCAGCCGGAGCGGCGGCCCGGGAGGCCAGCATGTCAACCGCGTGGAGACGCGGGTTGAACTGCTCTTTGATGTGCTCCGCTCCCCGAGCCTGAGCCCGCTGGAGAAGGCTCAACTCCTGGAGCGACTCAAGGGCTATATCGATAAGGATGGGGTCTTGCATCTTATCGCCAGCTCCTCCCGGAGCCAGTGGCAGAACCGCCAGGAGGCGATCACCCGCTTTCAGGAGCTGCTCGTGTGGGCCCTCCGCCCTCGCAAGGCCCGCAGGCCGACACGCCCCAGCCGGACTGCACAAGAGAGACGCCTCCGGGCTAAGCGAGCCCGGAGCATGCGGAAGCAGAGCCGTCGAGAGCCGGAGCTGGAGATGGATGATTAACCGGCTCTTCGGCCAGCCGAGTCGAGTGAGGTGATCCCTTTCCTGACCTTATCTGCCCTTTCGGCCTTGCCAAGCCGCGGGTCGCCTCACTACACTGGACTGGAGATCGGTGGTAGAGCTTTTGCTAAACGGGTCTACATGTGCTAGAATCTTCCAGGGAGAGGATGGATGATGGAGAGAGCAGTCGAATATACAGCGGAGCAGATTAAGGTCCTAGAGGACCTGGAAGCAGTCCGGCGCCGGCCGGGGATGTATATCGGCGGGACCGGCCCTGAGGGGCTGATGCACCTCATCGAGGAGGTCGTCGATAATAGCATCGATGAGGCCATGGCCGGCTTCTGCACCGAGATCGAGGTCATCATCCACCCGGACAAGCGGGTGACGGTAAGCGACAATGGCCGGGGAATCCCCACCGAGATGCACCCCGAGGGGAAGAACACCGTCGAACTGGTCCTGACCACGCTCCATGCGGGGGGCAAGTTCGACGGCCAGACCTATAAGGTGAGCGGCGGGCTCCACGGCGTCGGGGTCTCAGTGGTCAACGCCCTCTCGGAATACCTGGAGGTCAAGGTCAAGCGGGACGGGAAGCTTCACCGGCAGACCTTCTCCCGAGGGAAGAAGACGAGCGAACTGGAGGTCGTGGGCGAGGCCGAAGGGACCGGGACGACCGTCACTTTCCTCCCCGATCGGGAGATCTTCGGGGAGTTCAAGTATGACTTCGCTAAGCTCTCCCACCGCCTGCGGGAGCTGGCCTACCTCAATCCGGGGCTCACCATCAAGCTGGATAACCGACTCGCTGAGGTCGAGCGGACCTTCAAGTTCGACGGTGGGATCGCCGCTTATGTCAAGGCTCTCAGCGAGGGGAAAGAAGCCCTCCACGACGAGCCGATCTACTTCCTCGCCCAGATCGGGGAGGAGTATCAGCTCGAGGCGGCCGTCCTCTTCACCTCCAGCTACGATGAGGCGATCTACTCCTTCGCCAATAACATCAACACCAGGGAGGGCGGGACCCATCTGATCGGGTTCAAGTCGGCCCTCACGCGGGTCTTGAACGAATATGCCCGGGAGAAGCGGATCTTGGGGAAGGATGACCCGAACCTCGAGGGGGACGATGTCCGGGAGGGGCTCTGCGCCATTATCTCCGTCAAACTGCGCGAGCCGCAGTTCGAGGGCCAGACGAAGACCAAGCTCGGGAACCCCGAGGTCCAGGAGTTGGTCTACAACTTCGTCCGGGAGAACCTCGCCCGATTCTTAAACAAGAATCCCGGGATCGCCAGGAAGATCTTGGAGAAGGCCGTCGCGGCCATGCAGGCCAGCCAGGCGGCCAAGCGGGCCAGGGAGCTGACCCGAAGGAAGGGCTTGCTGACTTCGACTTCTCTGCCGGGGAAGCTCGCCGACTGCGCCAGCCACGACCCGGCCAAGTCCGAGCTCTACATCGTCGAGGGCGACTCCGCCGGCGGGAGCGCTAAGCAAGGCCGAGATCGGGAGTTCCAAGCGATCCTCCCACTACGGGGGAAGGTCCTCAATGTCGAGAAGGCCCACCTCTCCAAGCTCCTGGAGAATAAGGAGCTGAACTCCGTGATCACGGCCCTCGGGGCAGGAATCCGGGAGGAGTTCGACCTCGCGAAGCTCCGCTACCATAAGATCATCCTGATGTGCGATGCCGATATTGACGGGGCCCACATCCGGACGCTCCTGTTGACCTTCTTCTTCCGGAACCTCCGCCCACTGATCGAACAGGGCTATGTCTATATCGCCAAGCCCCCTCTCTACCAGGTGAAGCATGGTGGGGAGAAGCTCTACTTCTACGACGATGAGGAGCTCCGCCGCTTCCGGGAAGAGCAGGACGGGAAGTTCGAGGTCAAGCGGTTCAAGGGGCTCGGGGAGATGAACCCCGAGGAGCTCTGGGAGACCACGATGAACCCCGAGAAGCGGGTCTTGAAGCGGGTCACGATCAACGATGCCTTGGAGGCCGACGAGCTCTTCTCCCTCCTCATGGGGAGCGAGGTCGCGCCGCGGCGGGACTTCATAAAAGAGAACGCGGACAAGATCACGAACCTCGATATTTAAACTGGTGGCCAGGAGTGGGAATCCATGAGGCTAGAAGCCTTGCTCCGCGCGGTTGAACATTCGGCGATCTCGGGCGAACCCGGGCCTGAGAGTGAGATCCGCGAGATCGTCTGCGACTCCCGTTCCGTCAGGCCGGGGAGCCTCTTCGTGGCCATTCCCGGGAGCAAGCACGATGGCCACGACTATATCCCTCAAGCGATCGCGCGCGGGGCCATCGCGATCGTCGGGGAGAGGGAGCTCGCCCCGGAGGGCGTGGCTTACATCCGTGTCCCCAACAGCCGTCGGGCGCTGGCTGAGCTCGCCGCGGCCTTCTATGGCCACCCGACAAGGAAGATTTACACCGTCGGGATCACCGGGACCAAGGGGAAGACGACCGTAGCCCATCTCGCCCAGAGCGTCCTCGGCCTGGAGGAGACCGAGGCCTTGAGCACCGTTAGCAATAACCTCCAGCGCGGGCTAGTGAATACCACCCCTGATCCGCTCACCATCCAACGGCTCGCCTCGGAGGCCCTCAAGTCAGGGAAGAAGGGGCTCGTCCTCGAGGTCTCGGCCCATGCCCTCTCCCAAGAGCGGGTCCTGGGGGTCGAGTTCGCCGCTGCGGTCTTCACCAATCTCTCCCATGACCACCTCGATTACTACCGGACGATGGGCGACTACTTCGAGGCCAAGCGGCGGCTCTTCACGATGCTGAAGCCTACAGCGACGGCGATCATTAATAGCGACGATCCCTACAGCCAGAGGATCGCTCATTCGACCAAGGCCCAGCTCCTCACTTATGGCCTCTCCGGCGGGGAGATCCGCGCAGAGGAGGTCCGGCTCGGGCTCGAAGGCTCGCGGCTCCTCATCCGGACACCCTCGGGGCGGCTCGAGCTCGAGACGGCCCTCCCGGGGAGATTCAATGTCTACAACATCCTCGCAGCCGTCGGGGTCGGCCTCGCCCGGGGCCGAGACCTCCGGAGGATCAAGGAGGGGATCGAGGCCGTGAGGGCCATCGCCGGGCGATTCGAGCGCTTTAGCACAAGGGCGGGGTTCGATGTGGTGATCGACTTCGCCCACTCACCAGATGCCCTCTATCAGGTGCTCTCAGCGCTTCGGCCATACTATCGGCGGATCATCGCCGTCTTCGGCTGCGGGGGCGAATCGGACCGGGCGAAGCGGCCAGTCATGGGCCGGATTAGCGGGAGCTTGAGCGACTACACGATCCTCACCAGTGATAACCCTAAGTCCGAAGATCCAGGGGCGATCATCGTCGAGATCGAGGCCGGTCTCAAAGAGACCGCTGCCCCCTACGAAGCGATCGTCGACCGGCGGGAAGCGATCCGCCGGGCCAACTCGATGGCCCGGCGGGGCGATGTCATCCTAATCGCAGGGAAGGGGCACGAGCGGACCCAGGTCTTTGCCGACCACGAGGAGGAGTTCAACGACCTTGACTTCCTCCGGGAGGAGGGGCTCATCCAATGATGATCAACGTGAGGGGAGGAACTCGTCCTGCTGGATGAGGCACTCCAGCTTCTTCAGCTTCTCCCGGAGCTGCATCGCCCGGAGCTTCTCTAAGGCCTCCTTCTCGATCTGCCGGACCCTCTCTCGAGAGATGTTGAACTCCTTCCCCACATCTTCCAAGGTCCGGGTCCGATTATCGTGGAGGCCATAGCGGAGCTCTAAAATCCGCCGCTCGCGGTAGTCCAACTGCTCCAGGGCTTGGCGGAGCTCCTCCTTCTGGAGGGCGGTGAGGGCCTCCTTCACCGGGGAGGGGGCCTCCTCATTCCCAATGAAGTCCTCCAGGGCATCGCCGTCCTCCCCGACCGGCCGCTCGAGCGAGCTAGTATATTGCGCCGCTTTCTTCACCCGCTCGACCTCCTCCTTGGGGAGCTCGAGCTTCTCCGCTAGCTCCTCGAGGCTCGGCGGGACACCATGCTCCTGGACATACTCCTCTTCGATCTTGTAGAGCTTGCGGATCGCCTCGATGATGTGGGCCGGGATCCGGATCGTCCGGGACTTATCGGCCAGGGCCCGTGAGATCGCCTGCCGGATCCACCAGGTGGCATAGGTGGAGAACTTGTAGCCCTTGGTCCAGTCGAACTTCTCGACCGCCCGCATCAGCCCGATATTCCCCTCTTGGATCAGGTCGAGCAGCGGGAGCCCGAGGCCCTTATACCGCTTGGCGATCGAGACGACCAAGCGGAGGTTAGCTAAGGCCATCTTCTCCTTGGCCTTCTCATCGCCCTTTTGGATCCGCTGGGCCAGCTCGACCTCCTCCTCCCGGGTGAGGAGCGGGACCTTCCCGATCTCCTGGAGGTAGGTCTTTACTAAGTCCTCGGCCGCGGCCCGCGGCTCCTCTTCGCCCTCGACCTCTAGGTCCTCGATCTCTTTCAGCTCCAGTCCTTCCAGTTCCTCTACTTCGTAGACCTTCATGATCACCTCATACGGAGATCACTGAGATGATTGCATAATGAATATGCCCGCTTAATTCAGGCAGGCTGAACCGCTCTCCTTTAAGACCGGCGCTTGTCGCCATATTATAGGATAAAAGGGCGGCAAAGTCAAGAGAAGTGCAAAATCTGGGGAGGCAAACGGCTCCTTGCATCCACCGCTCCTCGGGCTATGCTATAATGGGACCGTGAGCCGAGTAGATGCTTTCTACCAATATTACGCATTGGTCCATTTCCGGACTTGCGAGCGCTGCCTCGCCCGCCACGGCGAGATCTTCACCAATCTCGCCCTCGCACCTCCGCTCCATGAGGGCTGCCGCTGCTCTTATCTCGAATTCCCCCCGGAGGAGCAGGGCTACTACCGCGAGAAGGCCGAGCGGATGCGCCAGAGGGCCAAACAGGAATTGGAGAGGCGCGCCCTCTTCCGTCAAGGGAAGGAGCTCCTCCGCTCCTCGCCTGAGGTGGCCTTGTCAGTCTTCCAACGCGCGGCTGAGATCGAGGTCTACCTTGAAGAAGTGGAAGAGCTCTGCCGGGACTGCATGGGCCTGGCCGCCCGCCCTGAGCTGGCCAAGCGTTTGCGGGATATCCTCATCTTCGGCTATCAAGACAAGTTCACCCGGGAGAAGTATGCCCATGTCCCCGAGGGAATGCGATGGGCCCTGGAGAGCTTCGGTGTCCAGCGGATCAGGGAGCTCTTTCATGATCTTATCCCGCACTGATCGGCTTATCCTCGGGATCTTGCTCGGCCTGGCCCTCCTCGCCGCCGCGGTCAACCAGCTTATTGCTCCGAGCCAAGGCCCCAAGGTGGCGGTGGGCGAGAGCGCGGAGCCGCTCAACCTGAACACCGCCTCATTTGCGGAATTGCTCCGCCTGCCGGGGATCGGGCCGACCCTGGCGGAGCGGATCATCACCTATCGCGAGCGAAATGGGCCATTCCGCTCACTGGAGGAACTACTCCATGTCCGAGGGATCGGGCCGAAGCTCCTCCAGAAGCTCGAAGGGAGGGTCAAGCTCGGCGGGGAACTGCTCCAGCCCTAGCTCTCGGCCTACTCCTTCGAATTTGACGGGCATTAGCCTCAAGGGAGGCCGTTTGCGCCGATCCTCCAGGCCATGATATACTGAAAGGCTAAATAGAGGTGATCAGTTAATGGGGGAAGTAAGGAATATCTGTCTCGTCGGGCACTCTGGTGCCGGGAAGACCCTGCTGGCCGAGAGCCTCCTCAAGCTGGGTGGGGTTGAGGTTCGGCTCGATTCCTCCCCTGAGGCCAAGGCTCGCGGCTACTCCGTCGACTTGAACCTGGCCTACCTCAGCCTTAATGGGAAGGCCCTCAACCTCCTCGATACCCCGGGCTTCCTAGAGTTCATCGAGGAGGTCTATAAGGGCTTGGGGGTAGCGGAGACGGCCCTGCTGGTGGTCAATGCCGAGAAGGGGATCGAGGTCCAGACCGAGAAGGCCTGGGAGCTGATCGAGGAGTTCAACCGGCCGGCTCTTTGCTTCGTCAACAAGCTAGATCTCGAGAACGCGAACTTCGACAAGGTCCTCGAAGAGCTCCGAGCCAAGCTGAGCAAACGATTTGCCCCGCTTCAACTCCCGATCCTCGAGGGGAATAAGCCCGTCGGGGTCGTGGACCTCCTGGAGAAGAGAGCTATCTACTTCGACAAGAGGAAGGGGGAGATCCCCCCCGGCCTCGCTTCCCAAGTCGAGACGGAGCGAGAGAGGCTCCTCGAGCATATCACCGAGGCCGATGACGAGCTGATGATGCAGTTCCTTGAGGGGGAGGAACTCGCGCCGGAGCGGCTCCAGGCGGCCTTGAAAGAGGCGGTGAGCCGGCGGCTCCTCTTCCCCGTCCTCTGCGGCTCAGCCGCGCTGGGCTTGGGGATCGACCTTTTGGCCGACTTCCTCCTCAAGCTCACCCCGCCTTACACCCCAGGGGAGGCGAAGGGCGCGGCCCTCGTCTTCAATCTCGCGACCGACCCTTATCTCGGCCGGCTCGCCTTCGCTAAGATCCTCGGCTCCACCTTGAGCGAGGGAGTGGGCCTGACCAACCTCTCCCAAGGGAAGCGGGAGAAGGTCAAGGACATCCTCCGCATCCGCGGCGGCTCGACGGAGAAGGTCAGCCAGGCCGAGCCGGGCGAGCTGGTGGCGCTCACCAAGCTCGATTCCCCTGCGCTCGGGGATACCCTGGCCGTCGACGATCAGGCCCCTAAGCTGAAGTTGGCGGACTTCCCCAAGCCGGTCTTCGCCCGGGCCCTCTTCCCTGTCTCCCAGGCCGATGAGGAGAGGATGAGCGTCGCGCTGAGAGAGCTGGTCGAGACGAAGGCGACCCTGGCTGTCCAGCGTGATGAGGTCACTAAGGAGACGATCCTCTGGGGGATGGGGGAGACGCATCTGGCTGTATTCGCTGAGCGCCTGAAGAACCGGTATGGTGTCTCAGTGAAGATGGAGCGGCCATTGATCCCCTACAAGGAGACGGTCCAGAAGGTCGCTGAGGGGAATTACAAGCATAAGAAGCAGACCGGCGGGCGCGGCCAGTATGGGGAGGTCTATCTCCGGGTCGAGCCGCTCCCGCGGGGGAAGGGGTTCGAATTCGTCGATGAGGTCAAGGGAGGAGTCATTCCCGGCCAATTCATCCCCGCGGTGGAGAAGGGGGTCCTTGAGGCCCTGGAGAAGGGGGTCCTCGCTGGCTACCCCGTGACGGATGTGCGGGTGGCGGTCTACTTCGGCTCCTCCCATCCGGTCGACTCCTCGGAATTGGCCTTCAAGCTCGCCGCAGCCAAGGCCTTCGAGATCGCGGCCCAGAATGCCTCGCCCGTCCTCCTCGAGCCGGTGGTGCGGCTCACTGTCTGGACCCCCTCGGAGTTCACCGGGGATATCATGAGCAGCCTCAACGGGAAGCGGGCCCGGATCCAAGGGATGGCCCCGGAGGGCGGGCTCGACCGGATCGAGGCCGAGGCCCCCCTCGCCGAGGTCCAGAGCTACGCCCTGGAGCTGAAATCCCTCACTCAGGGGCGGGCGACCTTCCAGATGGAGTTCCAAGGCTACCAGCCGGTGACCTCCCCGAAGCTAGCTGAGGAGCTCCTCAAGCGGGAGAAGAGGGGCGAGGGTTGATTTGAGGAGAGCGACGATCAGGACCCAAGCCAAGCAGGAGTTGATCGACATCACTCCTCAAGTGGAGCGGGCCGTCCGCGAGGCGGGGATCCAAGAGGGGCTCTGCTCCGTCTTTGTCCCCCACACTACCGCGGGGATCACGATCAATGAGAACGCTGACCCCTCTGTAAGAGAGGACATTGCAACACTACTCGAGCGGCTCGTCCCACCAGGGCTACATTATCGCCATGCTGAAGGGAACTCCCCGGCCCACATCAAGGCTAGTTTGGTGGGCAGTTCGGTCCAGGTCCCCATCTCCGGGGGGAGGCTCCAGCTCGGGACCTGGCAAGGGATCATCTTCTGCGAGTTCGACGGCCCGCGGAGCCGGGAGGTCTGGAT
>JBBIJD010000012.1:0-29681 GCA_037446135.1 Candidatus Fraserbacteria bacterium | reverse complement strand
GTTGAGCCTGATCTTCTCCACCAGGAGCCGGGCCGCGGGGATCGTGCTCGGGGTCTTCCTCGTCGGCCTCTTCCAGGGTGGGCTCGTCTGGACCTCGACCCTCGGGCGGCGGGGGCTGATCCCCCCCGGGCTCTCGGCCTGGATACCGAACATCCTCTTCGGGGGCTTCGGGCTCCTCCTCTTTGCTGTCATGGACCGCGTCAGCCAGCTCGACCTCCAGGAACGGCTCCGCCGCAGGCGCGGGCTCGGGCTCCGCTGGCGCCTCCTGGTCCTCGCCTGCTTCGGACTCCTCTTCATCTCTTCTGTCCCGGCGAGCGGCCAGCCCAAAGAGCCGCTAGAGCTGACGAGGCCGAGGCTCGAGCTCAGGGCCGATTCCCTTACCTTGAGTGAGGACTGGGCCACCTTCAGCGCGGAGGGCCATGTGACGGTAAGATACGGCGATAGCTCGCTTTCAGCCGGGCGGCTGGAGATGAGCCGCTCCAGCTCTGAAAAGGGGCGGAGATGGGTCCTCCAGGCTAAGGAGGGGATCGAGCTCCTGACTGAGGAGATCTCGGCCCGAGGCGAAGAGCTCCGGGCTGAGCTGGAGGAGGAGGACGACACAGGCCGGCTCTCCCTGAAAGAGGCGGAGCTCCTCAACTTCTCCGGCGAGGAGCGCGTTCCAGCGGACAATCAGGAGGCACGCTCCCTGCTCAGATATCGTGGCGGGCGGGCTCATCTCCGCTTCGGCCAAAACCAGGAGCTGGAGCGGATCGAGCTCTCTGCGGGAGCGGAGGTCGACTACCGCGACGGGCGGGTCACGGCTGAGGAGATCACCGTCCTCCCGACCGAGGGCCAGGGGCGCTGGCTTGCGGAGCTAGGGGCCTTCCGCGGGAGGGGGAGCTTCATCAACGCTCGAGGGGAGAAGCACCTCCTCCGCTACGAGGGCGAGCGGGCAAAGCTCGCCTTCACCGAAGAGGCGGAAATGGAGCGCTTAGAGATCGCCCGCGGCGCATTCACCACCTGCTCCTGTAGCGAGGAGATCAAGAAGGAGGCCTACTGCATCACCGCCCAGAGGGTGCTCATCTTCGACGATGACCTCTTGGTCGGGATGAACATCACCCTCTGGGCCTTCGGTCTCCCGGTCTTCTGGGCCCCACTCTACCTTGCCCCGCTGAAGGAGGAGCAGAAGGGTCCCTTCCTCCCCGAGCTCGGGCGGAGTGCCACCCGGGGCTGGTTCGCCAAGTGGCGCCTTCCCTTCGCCCTGGATGAGCGGAATTATGGCTTTGCCTTGCTCGACTACTTCAACCGCTACCACCAGCTCGGGGGCGGGGTGGACCTGAACTATGACCTGCTCGGTAATAGCGGCTCGCTCCACCTCTACAGGATCTTCGGGGAGATGGGGCTCTTTGAGCTCGCCCTCAGCGATCGCGCGAGGCTCCCTCAAGGAGTGATGCTCAACCTCGCGGCCAACTATCGCAGCCAGATCGAAGAGGAGGCCGAAGGCCAGCATATGGGCTATCAGGCCCATCTCTCGGGCTCGCGCTCCGGCTGGAATTGGAACCTTGCCTTCGGCCACGACCAATATGTGGGCATACCCGAAGAAGGCGAGGAGCTCAAGTATCGCGCCCTCGCCTGGCTGCCGGAGCTAACCCTCAGCCACAGCGCTCAAAAGGTCGGGCCGCTCAACTACTCTCTCGGCCTGAGCTTCGGGCGATATCGCGAGCGGAAGCTCGATGAAGCTGCGCTTTATGAGGGGACACGCTTCGCCGGGCTGCTCAACCTCGGCCTGGCAGAGATAACTTTCCATGAAGGCAGGCTCAGGCTCCGCTCCGGCGGGAGCTACCAGATCTCGCTTTACGGCGCGACGCGGATGGAGATCCTCTCGGCCTCATCGAGCTTGAACCTGTCGCCGCTGCGAGGACTGGGCCTCTCTTTAACCCATAGCTATCGCCTCGTGCGGGGGTGGAGCCCCTTCGCCTTCGACACCGAAACGCGGCTGAACCGCCTCGATCTGGGCGGAAGTTGGACCTCCGAGGGCCTCCAAGGGAGCCTTACCACCGGCTATGACCTGGAGGAAGCGGAGTTCGATCCGCTCAGGTTGAGCCTGAGCTATCGCCTCGGCCCAAGCAGAAGCACGCTGAACCTCGACTATGATCTGAATGAGGGCCAGCTCCAGGAGGTGGCCTTCCAAGAGGTGCTGACGGGCGAAGGTTGGTCCTTCTCCCTCGCGAGCGGCTATGATTTCAGCAACGGGAGGTTCTCAGACTTGATCGCTAAGTTGGCGCTGGAGCGGTTCAAGCTCGGCCTCCGCTACGACCCAAACCGGCTCTTTCTCGAGCGGCTCAACGCTGAGGCCTCGCTCCAGCTCGGGGAGGACTGGAGGCTCTCGTTCGCTGGAGAGTATGACTTCGAAACGCGACGGTTCACGGCACTCCAGTATGGCATAATGCGCGGCTTCTGTCACGATTGCTGGGAGATCGGCCTCTACGGTGATGGGGAGGGGATCTGGCTCCAGGCAAAGATCAGCGCCTTCCCCACCGCCGCGATCAGGTATTCCCCGACCGACCAGGAGCTGGCCTTCGGGGAGTGAGTCCGAGCAAGGAGGTGGCGATCGATGATCAGGGACGGCTTCATCACCCCCCACGATGCCTCGAGGTATCTGGGGATCCCGCTCGACGAGATCTATGAGATGCTCGCTGCGGGCGAGCTGCCGGGTGTCCAGCTGGGGGGCCGCTGGCGGATCAGGATCAGCGCTTTGGAGCGCTGGCTCGACGAGGAGGTCTCGAAGGAGGAGCTCGCTAAGCTGGCAAGGCGGCTCAAGGGGGTTGCCCCCCGCAAGATCGAGGAGTTTCTCTCCCAAGCCCAGGAAGGAGACTAGAGGAGCCTCTCTCCCGCCCCCTCAGCGCGGTAATCATAGCCGAGGTGTTGGTAGGCCCGCGGGGTCGCTACTCGTCCCTGCGGGGTCCGCTGGAGGAACCCTTCCTTGAGGAGGTAGGGCTCGTAGACCTCGGCGAGGGTGTCTTTCTCCTCGCTCAAGGCCGCGGCTAAAGTCTCCAGGCCGACCGGCCCGCCCCCGAACTTCTCGATGATCGTCCTGAGGATCAGCCGATCCAGCTCATCGAGCCCCTCTTGATCGATCTCCAGCATCTCCAGGGCCGCGCGGGCGACCTCACGATCGATCACCGCCGCGCCGCGGACCTGGGCGAAGTCCCGGACCCGCTTTAAAAGCCGGTTGGCCACCCTAGGCGCTCCCCGGGCCCGCCGAGCGAGCTCCTCCGCCCCCTCTTCCGTAAGGCTCACCCCCAAGAGCCTTGCCCCGCGGAGGACGATCTCCTTCAGCTCCTCTGGAGAGTAGAAGTCGAGGTGGAAGACGACCTCGAACCGGTCCCGCAGTGGCGAGGTCAATAGCCCGGTCCGGGTCGTGGCCCCGATCAAGGTAAACCTTGGAAGATCGATCCGGAGCGAGCGGGCGTTCGGCCCCTCACCGATCAGGATATCGAGCCTGAACTCCTCCATCGCCGGGTAGAGGAGCTCTTCGACATTCCTCCGGAGGCGATGGATCTCGTCGATGAAGAGGACATCCCCATCGGAGAGGCCGGTGAGGATCGCCGCTAGTTCGCCGGGCCGCTCGATCACCGGCCCGGAAGTGATCTTGATCTTGACCCCCAGCTCCGCGGCGGTGACCATCGCTAGGGTAGTCTTCCCCAAGCCGGGCGGGCCGTGGAGGAGGATGTGATCGAGGACATCTCCTCTCTCCGTCGCGGCCTTAAGATAGAGCCGGAGCCGCTCCTTGATCTTCTCTTGGCCAATGAACTCCTCCAGCCTCCGCGGCCGGAGGGTCCGGAGGAGGAGGTCTTCCTCATGCTCCTCAGCTCGCAAGAGCTTCTCCCGCCCCATCTCCAGGCGATTCTAGCACTAGCGGAGAGGGGTTGCAATCGGCCATACCGCGATGTTAAGATGGAAAGCTTATGAGCGGAAAGAGAGCTTCGATCCCGGTCCAGCCCGGTAGCAAGCGCGATCCCGCCCTGGAGACGATCCTCGACCTGATTAAGGAGCATGAGCGGTTCGCGCTCACCACCCACCTCAGCCCTGAGGGGGATGCCATCGGGAGCACACTGGCGCTGAGGCTGATCCTCCGCCGGCTGGGGAAAGAGGCCCCCATCATCATGCAGGATCCAGTCCCGCATAGCCTGAGGTTCCTCAAGGGCACGGAGGGGATCAAGGGGCCGCGGGACCTCCCCGAGGGGTTCGACCCGCAAGTTTGGTTCGTCCTCGACTGCGCCAGCTTCGAGCGGGTCGGAGAGCAGGTCAAGCGGCTGATCGAGCGGACTGGGAAGCCCATCGTCAACATCGATCACCATGTCAGCAATCCGGGCTTCGGGCAGATCAATTATCTCCGGCAGGCCGCGGCCACGGCCCAGCTCATCCTCCGGCTGGCTTCGGCCCTCAAGCTCAACGATCCCGAGGTCGCCACCGCCCTTTATGCCGGGCTCGTCGCCGATACCGATGCCTTCAGGAATGCCAACACCGACGCCCAGGCGCTCCGAGACGGGGCGGCCCTCCTCGAGCAGGGGGCTCGGGCCCATGAGGTGATCGTCAACCTCTATGAGCGGCGGACGGAGGGGGAGATCCGCCTCCTCGGGCATACCCTCCTCCACGCCCACCTCGAGGGGAAGATCATCTGGGCCGAGCTCCCCTTGGAGACCTTCGCTCGGCTCAGGGCCCTCCCCCAGGAGACGGAGCACCTGGTCGATGAACTCCGGACGGTCGAGGGGGTAGCCGTGGCCGTCCTCTTCAAGGAGCTCGAGGGTGGGCGAGTGAAGGTCTCCTTCCGGGCCAAGGACGGGCTAAAAGTTAATGAGCTAGCCCAGAGCTTCGGCGGCGGGGGTCATGAGCAGGCCGCAGGCTGCCTCGTTAACGGCGAGCTTGCCGCGGTCGAGCGGCTGATCTTGGAGGAGTTAAGGCGGAGGCTCGATGCGCATCGCTCTAGATGAGGCCACTCCCGGACAGGTGACCGTCGTGGCCCTCGGGACCTTCGATGGGCTCCATCTGGGCCATCGCCTCCTCTTGGGGCGGGCCCGGGCCCTGGCGAAAGAGGAGGGCCTCACAAGCGCGGCCCTCACCTTCCCCAAGCCGCCGCGGAGCTACCTCGGAGGGGAGAAGCGGCTCCTCCTCCCACCGGAGCTGAAGCTGAGGCTCCTGGAAGAAGAAGTCGACCTTGTAGTGGTCGCCGATTTCCCCAAGCTCCGGTGGCTCGGGCCGGAGGAGTTCGTCCGCCTCCTGAAGGCCCGCTTGAACCCGGCCTATGTCGTCGTGGGGGAGGACTACCGTTTCGGGCGGGGACGGGAAGGGGATGTGGCCCTCTTGCGGGAGCTGGGGAAAGCCCATGGCTTTCAAGTCGAGGCCCTAGCCCGGCTGGCGATCTCGGGCCGAGTGGTTAGCTCGACCGCCGTCCGGGAGGCGATCCAGGCCGGGGACATCTCAGGGGCGAGGCAGCTCCTCGGCTACCCTCCGCTGCTCTTCGGCCCGGTGGTCCGCGGGGAGGGGCGGGGCCAGAAGCTCGGCTTCCCCACGGCCAATCTCAAGATCTCGGAGGAGCTGGTCACCCCACCGGACGGGGTCTATGCCGTCGAGGTCAAGCTCGCGGGAGGCTCGCCTCCAGGGCTCAAGGAGGCGCGCCTCCTCGGCTTGCTCTACATCGGCCGGAGGCCGACCTTCGACGGGAAAGAGAGGTCTTACGAGGTCTACCTCCTCGAGTTCGCCGGGGAGCTCTATGGCAAGGAGCTAGAGGTCCATCTCCTCGAGCGGCTCCGCGGGGAGATGGCATTCCCCGATCAAGAGGCCCTCCAGCGGCAGATCGAGCGGGATTTGCGAGAGGCCCAGAGGTTCTTCCTCGCCTGCTCAACAGAGGGTTAGCGCAACCGCGGAGCGGAGTTGCGATCCCCGGCCCAATTCAGCTAAAATCGCCGAGGATGCTATGCTGACCCTGGGGATCGATACGGCCACGGAGATCGGCTCGGTCGGGCTCACTGATGGCCCCTCAGCTATCGGCGAGCTGACCTTCTCCGCGAGGATGGGCCAGGCGGAGCGGCTGATCCAGGCGATCGACCGGCTCCTGGAGCTAGTCCGCCTCCGAGTCGAGGCTTTGGAGTTGATTGCCGTCTCCGCCGGGCCGGGCTCGTTCACCGGCTTGAGGATCGGGCTGGCCACAGCCAAGGGCTTGGCTCAAGCCTTGAGAATCCCACTGGTCGGGGTCCCGACGGCCGAAAGCTATGCCCGGCGGGTCGAGTTCTGGCCTGGAAGGGTCTCTGTCCTGATCCATGATCGGCGGAACTTGGTCTACCGGACAGATTTTGTGGGAGTGGAGATGCGCTTGGACTTGGAGCGAGTCGAAGAGATCGAGACGGTCTTGGTCGAGGATCTGACTGGCCGGCTCCTCCTGGGAGGTGGGGCCGAGCGCTATCGGGAGGAGCTCATTGCTCGGGGCGGAATGGTCGCCCCACGGGGATTGAACCTCCCCTCGGGCCTGGAGGTGGCCCTGCTCGGTGCGGCTAAATTCGCGATAGCTCGAGAGGACGAGCTCTTCTCCCTCGAGCCGCACTACCTCCAGCGGCCATTGGCCGAGCTCAAATTGAAAGGGGTGATCGCTCAGTGAAGATCGTCGTCTGCTTGAAGCGGGTCTTGGACACCCAAGAGAGGGTGGAGATCGCCCCGGATGGGAAGCGGCTCGTCTCCACCGGCCTGGACTATGTGATGAACACCCACGATGAATGCGCGGTCGAGGAGGCGATCCGGATCAAGGAGGCGAAAGGGGGCCAGGTGACGATCCTCTCGCTCGGCCCTTCAGGTGCGACGGAGACGATCCGCGAGGCGATCGCCATGGGCGCGGACGAGGGGGTCCTCCTGGAGATCGAGGGCGATGAGGAGGCCTGGGGCCCGAAGAGCACCGCTTCGGCCTTGGCTCAGGCCCTCAAGGGACTAGAATTTGACCTTCTCTTCTTCGGGCTCGAATCCGGTGACGGCTCGCACCACCAGGTCGGGCTGGCGGTGGCCGAGGCCCTCGGCCTGCCCGCGGTCGATGGGGTCAAGAAGATCGACTTCCAGGACGGAAAGATCGTGGTCCACCGCGGGGTCGAGCTAGGCGAGGAGGTCTATGAGCTTGCGCCACCGGCCGTTCTCACCCTCGTCGATGGGATGAACCGTCCCCGCCATCCCAGCTTGAGGGGGATCATGCTCGCCAAGCGGAAGGAGATCAAGACAGTGAAGGCCACGCCGAGGGAGGAGCCGCTCCGGCTCCTCCAGCTGAGGAAGCCCCCGGAGCGGGCCGGAGGGGAGGTCCTCGGTGAGGGTAAGGCCGCAGTCCCGAAGCTCCTGGAGAAGCTCCGCGAGGCAGGGCTCGTCTCCTGAGGTGATGACATGGCGATGATTCTAGCATTCGTTGAGCAGCAGAAGGGCACGATCGTCGATGCTTCTCTCGAGGCGCTCACTGCCGGGCGGCGGCTGGCGAAAGCTGCGGGGCTCCCGCTCGTGGCCCTCCTCATCGGCGCGGACCTCGAGCGTCACATCCCCAAGCTGAAGGAGTTCGGGGCCGAGCGGGCGATCCTCGTCGAGTCCGAGGGGCTCAGGGCCTACTCTCCGACAGCCTATGCCAAGGCCCTCGTTCAGCTCATCAAAGATCGCAGGCCGAAGGTCGTCCTCGCTGGGGGGACGGCCCTGGGGAAGGACCTCTTCGGGCGGGCCGCGGCCCGGCTCGATCTGGGCCTGGCCAGTGGCTGTACCGAGCTGGGCTTCCAAGACGGGCGATTGAAGATCACTCGGGCCGTCTGGGGCGGGATCCTCTTCGCCGAGGCCGAGCTCGTGAGCGAGCCGCGGCTTTTGACCCTCGCACCTCATGCCTTCCCGGCCGAGCCCGAGCCGAATGACCGCCTCGACCTCGAGGTCGAGAGATTGTCTGTCCCACTGGAAGAGGCTGACCTCAAGCTAGTCGTCCGCGAGCTGATCGAGACGGTCCGGAAGGGCGTGAGCCTCACCGAGGCCGAGGTCGTGGTCGCCGGCGGGCGGGGCGTCGGGAGCGCAGAAGGCTTCAAGAAGCTTGAAGAGCTGGCCACACTCTTCGGCGGGGCGGTCGGGGCCACCCGCATCGCGGTGAACAATGGCTGGCGCCCGCCGGAGGAGCAGATCGGCCAGACTGGCGCGAGGGTCGCTCCGAAGTTATACTTCGCCTGCGGGATCTCCGGGGCGGTCCAGCACATGGTCGGGTGCAAGGACGCCAAGATCATCGTGGCCATCAACAAGGACCCGCAGGCCCCGATCTTCGCCCGGGCCGACTACGGGATTGTGGGGGACCTCCATGAGGTCGTCCCGACCTTGATCGAAGAGCTCAAGCGGCTGAAAGGCAAAGGCTAGGAGGAGAAAGATGTCCAAGGTCTGTGAAATCTGCGGGAAGGGGCCGGAGATCGGCCGCCAGGTGAGCTACTCCGGGAAGCACAATCCGAGGAAGCGCCTCCCCAACCTCCAGCGGATCTGGGCCATCCACCGCGGCGGGCGGAGGAGGATGCGGGTCTGCACCCGGTGCATCAAGGCCGGGAAGGTCCAGAAGGCCTAGAACCTCGGCCAGGAGGTCCCCTCTCTCCCTCTTGTAAAGGGGGCTCGTGCCCCCCAGCGGGGGGACACCGGGACTTGACTTCCCCCGCCCCGGTGGAGGATAAAAGGGAGGACGGGGCCCAGCTCCTTTATCTTGCCTGATCTGAGATGGTCCAGAGCCGGTAGGGGCTCTGGAGCTCGAGGGATTTAGAGATTCCGAGGAGAATCCGAATGGGAAACCATCAATCTCTCTACCGGCGCTGGCGGCCCCAGCGGTTCCGCGAGGTCCTCGGCCAGGACTACACCGTCAAGACCCTCCAGAGCGCTGCGGCCTCCGGCCGGCTCCACCATGCCTACCTCTTCGCCGGGCCCCGCGGAACAGGGAAGACCTCCGTGGCCCGGATCTTCGCCAAGGCCGTCAATTGCGAGAGCCCGCATGAAGGCGAGCCGTGCAATGAGTGCCCCGCTTGCCAACGGATCGGGCGGGGGATCTCCCTCGATGTCCTGGAGATCGACGGTGCGAGCAACCGCGGGATCGACCAGATCCGACAACTCCGCGAGGAGGTCAACTTCGTCCCCGCCGAGACGAAATACAAGGTCTACATCATCGATGAGGTCCACATGCTGACGAACGAGGCCTTCAACGCCCTGTTGAAGACCTTGGAGGAGCCGCCGCGAAGGGTGATCTTCATCTTCGCCACTACAGAGCCGCACAAGCTCCCTCCGACGGTCGCCTCGCGTTGCCAGGCCTTCGAGTTCAAGCCGATCCCACCGGAGCTGATCGACCGGAAGCTCCGCGAGATCGCCCAGGCTGAGGGGATCGCGGCCAGCCCGCAGGCGATCAGAGCGATCGCCCGGAGGGCAAAGGGCTCCTTCCGGGACGCCGAGGTCCTTTTGGAGCAGCTCGCCTCCTACAAGGGCGAGGGGAAGATCGAGGAAGAGGATCTCTTGGAGGTGATGGGCCTCCCGGGGGAGGAGGCCCTCGCAAACTACCTGAGGGCCATCCTAGCTCGAGATCCCTCAGGGGCCTTAGAGGTCATCGCCCGCCTGAGCGAGCGGGGGAAAGACCCCGACCTCTTCCTCGAGGGGGCCATCGAGCTCTGTCGCGACCTGCTGATCGCCCGACTCGGGGGCGAACAGGAGCAGCGGTCGGGGACGGAATTGGACTTCTCTAGCGAGGCGCTGATCTTCCTCTCCGATCGGCTCCTCGAGCTGAAGCGGGAGCTCCGCTTCCTGCTCGATAAGCGGATCATGCTGGAGGTGGGGACGCTCCGGCTCATCGAAGAGCTGAAGAGGATGCCAGGGCAAGGTGGGGCACTGGCCGCTTCCCGACCAGAATCCGATCCCCAGCCGGGCCATCAGCCTCGAGCTCAAGCAGCACCCGTGCCGCGCCCGCCGGAGGAGAAGTGGCAGGCGATGCTCGAGGAGATCAAGAAGGAGCGGGTGGCAGTCTATGCCTTCCTCGCCGAGGGGCGGCCGCTCCTTCAAGAGGGCCGTCTCCGGATCGAGTATTCCCCGGACTATAGGTTCCATAAGGAGAGCCTGGAGAAGCCGGAGAACCGCTCCTTCCTCCAAGAGATGGTCCGGAGGTTCTACGGCGATCTGGTGGTCGAGCTCGGCTTCGCCTCCGCTCCTGCCTCGAGTTCCCAGCCAGCCACTAAGAGGGCTCAGCTCCGCCAGAAGGTGGAGCTGATCAAGCGCTCCTTCCATGGGGAGCTGCTCAGCTAGGCTAGCTAAGCTAGTGTAGCGGGTTGAAGCGGGCCCTTCGGGGCCGCTATGATTGGCCCGAGGAGGAGAGATAAAGTGAAGGGACTGCCGGGGATCCAAGAGCTGATGCGCCAGGTGAAGCGGGCGCAGGAGTTGCTGGAGAAGAAGCAGGCCGAGCTGGCAGAGATGAGGCTCGAGGCCGCGAGCGGCGGGGGGATGGTCAAGGTCGTGGCCAACGGTCGAGAGGAGATCCTCGATATCAAAATTGATCCGGAGGTCGTCGATCCCCAGGATGTGGGGATGCTCGAGGACTTGATCCTGGCAGCGGTGCGGGAGGCCCAGGCTAAAGCGAAGGAGGTGGCCCAAAAGGAGATGGGCGGCCTCCTAGGCGGGCTGGGGCTCCCGAACCTCCTCGGCCTTTGATGATTTGATTGATGGGCTACCCAGAATCTCTCGAGGGCCTGATCCGCGAGCTCGGTCGGCTCCCCGGGATCGGGCGGAAGACCGCCGAGCGGCTGGCCTTCTTCCTCCTGGCCCAGGATGAAGCGGCAGTCGCAAAGCTCGCCCAAGCATTGACCTCGGCGAAGCAGCGGATCAGGGAGTGCAAGGTCTGCTATAACTATAGCGAGGAGGAGCTCTGCCCGATCTGCGCCGACCCCTCCCGTGACCGGTCGACAATCTGCGTCGTCTCCCAGCCGCGGGAGCTCTGGAAGCTCGAGAAGACCAATGAGTATCGCGGCCTCTATCATGTCCTCGGCGGGCTGATCTCCCCGGTCGAGGGGGTGGCACCCGAGGACCTCCACATCGCCGCATTGGAGGAGCGGCTCAAGTCCGGCGAGGTCCGGGAAGTGATCCTGGCCTTAGACCCGAAGGTCGAGGGCGAGGCGACGGCGATGTTCCTCGCGAGGCGGATCAGGCCACTAGGGGTGAAGGTCACCAGGATCGCCCATGGGGTCCCACTGGGGCGGGACCTCGAGCTGGCCGATGAGCTGACCCTCTCCCAAGCCCTCCGCGGGCGGAGCGAGCTCTAAGTAAGTAAGCTTAAACCAAGCCCTGAGCATCCCCAGGGGGCACTCTTGCGACTTGACCGGCCTGCGAGAGCGGCCATATAAATTCGGATTGGAAGTGAAGGGAGGAGGGAGAGAAGAGATGCGCTTGCAGGGCAAGGTCGCGTTGATCACAGGAGGAGCGGCGGGGATCGGGAAGGCCACGGCCGAGAGGTTCATCGAAGAGGGGGCCAAGGTCGCGATCTGCGATGTGGCCGAGCAGGCCGGAAAGGAGACGGCCCGGGCACTCGGCCCCCAAGCCAGCTTCTATAAAGTCGATGTCTCCGACCGGGAGGCGGTCCAGGCCTGGGTGGACGCTGTGGCCGCGAAGTTCGGCCGGATCGACATCCTAGTGAACAATGCCGGGATCTTGAGAGATAGCCAACTGGTGAAGTGGAAGGACGGGGCGGTGGTCGGCCAGATGCCGGAGGCCGACTTTGACCTGGTGATCGCGGTCAACCTCAAGGGGACCTTCAACTGCACCCAGGCCGTCGTCCCCTACATGATCAAGCAGGGCGGGGGAGTGATCCTCAACGCCGCCTCGGTCGTGGGGCTGGACGGGAATTTCGGCCAGACAAATTATGTGGCGAGCAAGGCCGGGATCATCGGGATGACCAAGGTCTGGGCAAGAGAGCTCGGGCGCTACAACATCCGGGTCAATGCCGTCGCCCCGGGATTCATCGCTACGGAGATCCTCAAGTCCATGCCGGAGAAGATCCTCGAGAACATGAAGGCCCGCACCCCCTTGGGAAGGCTCGGCCAGCCACAAGAGGTCGCGAATGTCTATCTCTTCCTCGCCTCGGAAGAGGCCAGCTTCATCACCGGGGCGGTCCTGCGCGTCGACGGGGGGATCGTGGTCGGGACCTAGCAAAATGCACGGAGTGCACGCGGATCTCTTGACCAGGCGGGCGGAGCTGACCCCCAAGCGGGTGGCCCTGGTGGAGCTCGCCACTGGTCGGAGGTTCACCTATGCGGAGCTGAACGAGCGGGCCAATCGGCTGGCCAACTGGCTCCGTCGCCTCGGAGTCGAGAAGGGGGACCGAGTCTCGATCTTAGCCCACAATAGCGTCGTCTACCTCGACCTCCTTTATGGCCTGGCCAAGCTCGGGGCGATCTTCGCCCCCTTGAATTGGCGGCTCACGGCCCGTGAACTAAGCTATATCGTCAAAGACTGCGAGCCGAAGGTCCTCCTCTTCGGCCCAGAGTTTGCGAGCCTAGTCGAAGAGCTCCGGCCTCAGGTCCGAGTCCCCCATTATGTGGGCCTCGAGGGGGCCAAGCTCCCCGGCTCCGGTTCGCTCTCCTACGACTACGAACGGGAGACGGCCCGGGCTGCTGCGGAGGAGCCGGTCCGGCCGCCGCTAACCGGTGAGGATACCCTCTGCATCCTCTACACCTCGGGGACCACCGGCCGGCCGAAGGGAGCGATGATCCCCCACCGCCAGGTCCTGTGGAATTGCATCAATACCGCCGTCAGTTGGGGCTTGAATGAAGAAGATATTTCCCCGGTCTTCACTCCGCTCTTCCATGCCGGCGGGCTCTTCGCCTTCCTCACCCCGCTCTTCTACCTCGGCGGGAGGATCGTCTTGGCAAGGACCTTCGATCCAGAGGCCTCCCTCCGGGCGATCGTCGAGGAGAAGTGCACCGTGATCCTGGGGGTCCCCACGCTCTTTAAAATCTGGCTCGAGGAGCCCTACTTCGCCCAGGCCGACTTCAGTCATGTCCGATTCTTCATCAGCGGCGGAGCCCCCTGCCCTGTCCCGCTGATGGAGCGGTGGCGTGAGGCCAAGAGAGTGGTCTTCCGCCAGGGCTATGGCCTCACCGAGGCCGGGGTCAATTGCTTCACCATGACCGATGAGGAGTCGGTCCGGAAGGCCGGCTCGGTCGGGAAGCCGATCTTCCACAGCCGGGTGAGGGTGGTCGAGCCCGAGACCGGCCGGGATCTCCCCAGCGGCCGAGAGGGAGAGCTCTGGCTCGCCGGGCCACATGTCTTCAGTGGCTACTGGCGGAACCCCCAGGCGACCGCCGAGGCCTTCTCCGATGGGCCCGGAGGGCCGTGGTTCCGGACCGGGGACATCGCCCGCCGGGATGAGGAGGGGTTCTATTACATCATCGGGCGGTATAAAGATATGATCAAGAGCGGCGGGGAGAACATCTACGCCGCCGAGGTCGAGGCCGTCTTCCGCGAGCATCCCGCGGTGGCCGAGGCGGCCCTCATCGGGATCCCGGATGAGAAGTGGGGCGAGGTCGGGCTGATGGTCGTGGTCCTCAACCCGGGGATGAAGGCTACAGAGGCGGAGCTCCTTTCCTTCTGCGAGGGGAAGCTGGCCCGCTACAAGATCCCCAAGAGGGTCGTCTTCACCGATGCCCTCCCCTACTCGCCCTATGGGAAGGTGATCAAATCCGAGCTGCGGAAGAAGTTCGTGGGATAGGAGGCTACCATGCCTAAGGTCCATGCGAATGGGATCGAGATCTACTACGAGGTCCACGGAGCAGGTGAGCCGCTGGTCCTAATCGCCGGGCTGGGCTACGACCACTGGATGTGGCACAGGATGGTCCCCGGCCTGGCCGAGCACCTCCGGGTGATCGTCTTCGACAATCGAGGAGTAGGAAGGACGGATAAGCCCAAAGGGCCCTACACCGCCCAACTCTTGGCTGAGGACACCGCCGGACTCCTTAGGGCCCTGGGGCTCGCCCACGCGGCGATCCTGGGCCACTCGATGGGCGGGTTCGTGGCCCAAGCGCTGGTCTTGACCCGCCCGGAGCTGGTGAGCAAATTGATCTTAGCCTCCACCAATTTCGGCGGGCCGCGCCATATCCCCATCACTCAGGAGGCATTGGCCGTGCTCACCGACATGAGCGGCGACCCCATCGAGCGCCTGAGGCGGGGGATCGTGATCAGCACCGCTCCGGGGTTCGCCGAAAGGCACCCCGAGCTGGTCCGAGAGTGGCTCGACTACCGCGTGAAGAACCCGCTCGACCCCGCGGCCTACCAGGCCCAGCTGGCGATCGGACTGGCCCTCCTCTCCGAAGAGGCCTCCTTCGAGAAGAAGCTCAAGGCCGTCCGGGCCCCGACCCTCATCCTCTTCGGCGAGCACGACAGGGTCGTCCCGCCGGGGAACGCCGAGCTCCTGGCGAGGGCGATCCCGAACAGCACCGTCCGGATACTGCCGGGTGCGGGCCACTTCTTCCCACTCGAGGCCCCCGAAGCGGCGGTCGAGGCGATCCTAGAATTCCTGGAGGCCAGGGCATAGGCATAGATGGAGTGAGTGCGAAGATGAAGGCAAAGCCACGCCATGCCCAGATCCTCTCCACGGGGAGCTATGTCCCCGAGCGGGTGGTGACCAACGCTGAGATCGACCAGATCCTGGGCGAGCCGACCGATCAGTGGCTGATCGAGAATGTCGGGATCCGCGAGCGGCGGTGGATGACTCCCGACCAGACCACCTCCGACCTGGTAGTGGAGGCCTCGCGGCGGGCTCTGGAGCGGGCCGGTGTCAAGCCAGAAGAACTGGACCTGATCATCCTCTCGACTGACACCCCGGACTACCTCTCCCCCTCGACCTCCGTGGTGGTCCAGCACAAGCTCGGGGCGGTCAATGCCGGCTGCTGGGATGTCAACAGCGCCTGTGCCGGCTGGGTCACGGCCCTGGACCAAGGAGCACGCTACATCGCCACCGACCCCTCGATCCGCTATATCCTCGTGGCCGGGGGGTATGGGATGAGCCGATTCCTCGACCTCAAGGACAAGAAGACCGCCAACCTCTTCGCCGATGGGGCTGGAGCAGTCATTCTAGGGCCCGGGGACGAACCGGGCTTCCTGGCCAGTCGCTTCCTCGCCCGCGGGGAGTTCCATGACGCTTTGGGGATCTACACCGGCGGGGCCTTCCGCCCCTGCACCCCGGAGAACCTGGAGAGATACGGCCCGCCGCGGGTCCAGTTCGTCAAGAAGTTCCCCCGGACCTTCAACACCGAGTATTGGCCCAGGTTGGTCCAGGAGGCGCTGCAAAAGGCCGGCCTGACCGTGGAAGATGTGGACCTCTTCCTCTTCACCCAGCTCAACCTGAGGACGATCGAGCACATGATGGACCTTCTGGGCCAGCCGCTGGAGAAGACCCACTGGGTGATGGATAAGTGGGGCTATACCGGCTCGCCGTGCGTGGCGATGGCGCTGGACGATGCCATCGCTCAGGGGAGGGGCCCCAAGCCAGGCCAGATCATCGTCTTCTGCACCAGCGGCGGGGGGATCACCATGGCCGCCTCGGTCTGGAGATGGACCGGGAGGGCGACCTCCGACCGGCAAGGCCAAGGAGGTGGATGATCTGATGTATATCGGCGATTATCTGGGGCGAAGGGAGATCTATACCCCGGAGAGGCTGGCGATCATCGATGCCGGGAAGAGCCCGGAGCTCCGGCTCACCTATCGCCAGTGGAACCGCCGGGTCAACCGGCTGGCCAACTGGCTCAAGCGGGAGGCGGGGATCGAGAAGGGCGACCGGGTGGCGATCCTCGCCCGGGATGGGATCGAGCACCTCGACTCCTTCTTCGCCTGCGGGAAGCTCGGAGCGATCCATACCCCCTTCAACTGGCGGCTCCACTGGCGGGAGCTCCTGGCCCTGATCGCGAATACCGCCCCGAAGGTCCTATTCTTCTCCGACGAATTCAAGGCCGAGGTCGAGGAGATCAGATCCGCGATAAGCGATAAGCCCTACGCCATCAGACACTACATCCACCTCGAGGCGGACGGCCTCCCCGATAGCCTCCATTATGAGGCCATCCTGAGGAGATCCCCTGAGACACCGGTCACCTGTGAAACCCTCGAGGCCGAGGAGATCGCCTGCCTCCTTTTCACCGGGGGGACGACCGGGCTACCCAAGGGGGCGATGATCAGCCATCGGATGATCTGCTGGAATGTCTTGAACACGATCATCCATGACCTCAGGCATGGCGATATCTATCTGAATGTCTTCCCGCTCTTCCATACTGGCGGGCTCTTCACCTACCTCTCCTCCCAGGTGATCCTGGGGAACACGAGCATCCTCGTCCGGGAGTTCGAGCCCGCGCAAGTGTTGGAACTGATCGAGCGCGAGCGGGTGACCGTCTTCGCCGGTGTCCCGACGATGTATCAGATGCTCACCGAGGCCCCGAACTGGCCGACCGCGGACTTAAGCTCACTCCGGTTCTGCACCTCCGGGGGGGCACCCCTCCCGGTCCCGCTGATCCAGAAATACATGCGGGAGAAGGGTGTCCTCTTCAAGCAGGGGTTCGGGATGACCGAATTCGGGCCGGGGCTGTTCGCCCTCGCACCGGAGGATGCCGAGCGGAAGGCCGGGAGCATCGGCCGGCCGAACTTCTTCGTCGATGTCCGGGTCGTGGACGAGGAGAACAAGCCGGTCGGGCCGAATCAGCCGGGTGAGCTGGTCCTCAAGGGGCCCTCGCGCTCCTCCGGCTACTGGAACGATCCCGAGGCGAGCGCCGCGGCCATCGATGAGGAGGGCTGGTTCCGCACCGGGGATATCGTCCGTTACGATGAGGAATGGTATTTCTATGTCCTCGACCGGAAGAAGGACATGTTCATCTCCGGGGGGGAGAACATCTACCCCGCGGAGATCGAGAATGTCCTCTACAAGCACCCCGCGGTCCAGATGTGCGCGGTCATCGGTGTCCACGACCCGAAGTGGGGAGAGGTGGGGAAGGCCTGCGTGGTCCTCAAGCCGGGTGCGAAAGTGACAGAGGAGGAGTTGATCGCCTTCATGCGAGAGCACCTGGCCCGCTACAAGGTCCCCAAGAGCGTGGTCTTCTTGAAGGAGCTCCCCCTCTCAGGGATGGGGAAGGTCCTCAAGCGTGAGCTGCGGGCGAAGTTCGTCCGAGAAGAAGGACAAGAAGGAGGTGGAGGTGAAGGCTAGGCCCAAGCCCAAGCGGCTCGGCCGCGGGGTGGCCCTCGTCGGGGCGGGGATGAGCAAGTTCGGCTCCTTCCCGGAGAAGACGGGGAGAGACCTCTTCCTCGAGGCCTTCCGCGAGCTCCGGGCCTCGGTGGACAAGGGCTTCGATCCCAAGGAGATCGAGGCGATCTACCTCGGGAACTACTCGAGCGATCTTTTTGAAGGCCAGGGGCATATCGCCCCGATCATTGCCGACTGGCTCGGGCTCACTCCCCGCCCGGCCACGAGGATCGAGGACGCCTGCGCCAGCAGCGGGGTGGCCCTCCGCCAGGGGGCGATCGCGATCGCCTCCGGGCTATACGATGTGGTCCTGGTCGGCGGGGTCGAGAAGATGACCTCCCTCCCGACCGAGAGGGTCACTGATGTCTTAGCGACCGGCGGAGATGCGCTCTTCGAGATCCCCGCGGGGTTCACCTTCCCCGGATTCTACGCGGCCATGGCCACGGCCTACATCGACCGCTACGGCGCGCCGCTGGAGGCGCTGCTGCGGGTGGGCATAAAGAACCATGAGAATGGCGCGCTCAACGAGAAGGCCCAATTCAACCTGACGATCCGCCAGGTGATGGAGGGGAAAATCGCCAAAGCCAAGGCCCAAGGGAAGCCCCTCCCCTCTTGGGCCGATGAGCTGGCCTTCCTCCAGGATGACTCCGTAAACCCGGTGATCGCCTGGCCGCTCCGGCTCTTCGACTGCTCACCGATCTCCGACGGGGCCGCGGCCCTGCTCCTGGTGAGCGAAGAGCGGGCGAAGGAGTTCACTGATGAGCCGGTCTACCTCATCGGCTTAGGGCAGGCGAGCGATGGGGCCCTCCACAGCCGGGCCGAGCTCACCTCGATCCGGGCCGCGAAGCTCGCGGCCCAAGAGGCCTATGAGATGGCCGGGGTCGGGCCCGAGGAGATCAAGCTGGCCGAGGTCCACGACTGCTTCACGATCGCCGAGATCATCGCCACCGAGGACTTGGGCTTCTTCCCTCCCGGGGAGGGCTGGAAGGCCGCCCTCGAGGGCCTGACCTCCCTTCGCGGGCCGAGACCAATCAACACCTCCGGTGGGCTCAAGGCCAAGGGCCATCCCGTCGGGGCCTCCGGGGCGGCCCAGGCGGTCGAGATCTGGAAGCAGTTGCGCGGCCAGGCCGGACCACGCCAAGTCCCGGGCGAACCGGACATAGCGTTGACCCACAATGTCGGCGGGACCGGCCAGACCTGCGTGGTCCACATCTTCGAGAGGAGGTAGCCGATGGAGCCCGATGAGCGGAGGATCACGATCACGACCGCCTCGTTCTCCAAGTTCCTGGAGGAGAAAAAGCTCATGGGCTCACGCTGCCGGGCCTGCGGCCGGCTCTATCTCCCCCCGAGGCCCCTCTGCCCCGAGTGCTTCGGCGAGGAGATGGAGTGGGTCGAACTCTCCGGCCGGGGGAGGCTTGTGGCCTTCACGGCGGTCCATGTCGCCCCGACGGCGATGCTCGCCGCCGGTTATAGCCGGGAGAAGCCCTACTGCGTGGGGCTGGTCCGGCTCGAGGAGGGGCCGAGGATCAGCGCTCAGATCCTGGGGTTCGACCCTAAAAGGCCGGAAGGGATCAAGCCCGGGATGCCCTTAAGGGCCGTCTTCCTCGAGCGGGGCGAGGGCGAGGCCCGCCGGACTTACCTGGCCTTTTCAGCCATGAGAGCTTAATGGACCAGACTTGACGGGCCTCAGGCCCATCGCTATGATCGAGGCAGTTTGCAGCGGTCATCGGGATGAATGGAGGCCCACTTGACTTGAGATGTTACCCCAACTGATCCTCAGCGGGCTAGCCTCGGGGAGCCTCTATGCGATGATGGCTCTCGGCCTGATCCTCGTCTATAAGACCACTCATATCCTCAACTTCGGCTACGGCGATATGACGATGTTCAGCACCTTCATCGCCTATATGCTCCTCACCTGGTATAAGCTCCCCTTTGTTGTGGCCTTCTTCGGGGCGATCGCCTGTGGCCTCCTCTTGGGGGTGATCGTCGACCGAGGCTTCCTGAAGCTGGCGAAGGAGGCACCAGTGACGAGCCTCTTCATCGCCACTTTGGGGATCGGGATGATCCTCGAGGCCGTAGCTGGCTGGATCTGGGGCTACGATACCAAGCCCTTCCCCTATGTCATCAAGGGCCCGCCACTCTTCCTCGGGAATGTAGTGATCCGGCGCCATGACCTATTGGTCTTCGGGATCGCGGCCGCGATCGCGCTCCTCCTCTTTGCGATCTTCAAGTTCACCGATATCGGGATCGCCATGCGGGCTACAGCCCAGAACCGCCAGGCCGCGAGACTGATGGGGATCAATGTCGGGCAGATCGCCACCTTGAGCTGGGCCCTGGGGGTGGGGCTCGGGGCCCTCGCGGGTGTCCTGATCGCCCCGATCGTCTTCTTAGACTTAACGAGGATGATCCTGGTGATGATCAAGGCCGTGGCCGCGGCGGTCTTGGGAGGCTTTACGAGCCTCCCCGGGGCGGTCGTCGGTGGGCTCCTGCTCGGGGTGCTGGAGAACCTCCTCACGATCTACATGCCCGCGGCCTTAGCGCCCTTGAAGACCACCTTCGTCTTCCTGCTGATCATCATCGTCTTGGCCATCCGGCCCCAGGGGCTCCTGGGGGAGCCGGTCGGGAGGAGGGTCTAGACTAGAAAGGGAAGAGGAGATGAGATGAGACGGTTGATCCTCTGGGGTGTGGTCCTCTCTTTGCTCGGGCTGGCCCCGCTCTTCCTGAGGAGCTATACGCTCTACATCCTGAACTTGGCCGGGGTCTATGTGGTCGCGACCCTCGGGCTGAACCTCCTCACCGGCTATGCCGGGCAGCTCTCGATCGGCCATGCCGGTTTCCTGGCGATCGGGGCTTACGCCGCGGCCTTACTAGTGGCCAAGCTCGGGCTCCCCTTCTGGCTCGCCATCCCCCTGGCGGGGGGCCTCACCGGCCTGACGGGGTTCATCCTCCTGGTCCCGGCACTTAGGCTCACTGCGATATATCTTGCGATCGCCACCCTCGGCTTTGGGGCCGCCGTGGCCGAGATCCTCCCCCGCTGGACCGCCCTGACCGGGGGCTACCAGGGGATGAAGGTCCCCAAGGCCGTCCTCTTCGGCCTGCCACTCGACTCCGATGTCGAGCTCTATTACCTGACCCTGCTCATCGTGATCGTCATGCTCCTCCTGGCCAGGAATATCGTGCACTCCAAGATGGGACGGGCCTTCATCGCCTTGAGGGACCAGGAGCGAGCGGCCCAGGCCTGCGGGATCAGCCTGACACGGTATAAGGCCTATGCCTTCTTCCTCAGCGCCTTCTATACCGGGATCGCTGGAGGGCTGTATAGCTTTGTGGTAGGCTACATCAGCCCGGGGGAGTTCGATCTCGCCAAATCGCTCTTCATCTTCATGATGATGGCCTTAGGGGGGATGGCCTCCCTCCCCGGCTCGGTCTTAGGGGCCCTCTTCCTGACCTTCCTCCCCCACTGGCTGAGCGGCTTCCGTGGGCTCCAGCAGTTCATCTACGGCGCGGCCCTGGTCTTGGTGGTGATCTTCATGCCCTATGGTTTCTGGGGCTTCATCCGCCGCTGGACGATGCCCGATAAGCTCCAGCGGCTCCCCCGCCCATTGAGGGAAGTGGTAGAGGAGGCGCGCCTCTTTGTCCGGGAATGAGAATGAGGAGGAAGCATGGCTCTCTTGGAGGTTGAGGGACTGACGATGAGGTTCGGCGGCCTAAAGGCCCTCGATGGACTGAGCTTCGCCGTCGCGGAAGGGGAGATCGTCGGGCTGATCGGCCCAAATGGGGCGGGGAAGACGACCGTCTTTAACCTCATCAGCCGGTTCTATGATCCCGTGGCCGGGCAGATCCGCTTCCAGGGGGAGGACCTCCTCCGCCTCAAGCCCCATCAGGTCCTGGAGCGGGGGATCGCCCGGACCTTCCAGAACCTCGGCCTCTTCCCGTATATGACCGTGCTCGATAATCTTCTGGTAGGAAGGCATATCCACTATAAGACCCATTCATGGGCCCTGGCTTTGGGACTGGGCCGACGAGAGGAGCGGGCCTTCCGTGCCGAGGCCGAGGGGCTCCTGGAGCGGCTCGGGCTGGGCCCACTCAAAGGGGCGATCGTCCACTTCCTCCCCTACGGGACGAGGAAGTTCATCGAGCTGGCACGGGCACTGATGACCCGGCCGAAGCTGCTCTTGCTCGATGAGCCCGTGGCGGGGATGAACGCTACGGAGACCCAGATGATGGGCGAGTTCATCAAGCGGGTCCGGGACGAATATGGCCTGACGATCCTGCTGGTCGAGCACGATATGTCTCTAGTGATGGGGATCTGCGGGAGAGTGATCGTGCTGGACTTCGGGAGGAAGATCGCCGAGGGGACCCCCGCGGAGGTCCAGCACCACCCGGCGGTCATCGAGGCTTATCTGGGGGAGGAGGTCCAAGTTGCTTAAGCTCGAGGGTGTGAGCACCTATTATGGCCCGATCCAGGCCCTAAAGGAGGTCACACTCGAGGTCGAAGCGGGGGCGATCGTGGCCGTCCTCGGGGCCAACGGGGCAGGGAAGACGACCCTGATGAACACCATCTCCGGGCTGATCCATCCCCGCTCAGGGCAGATCACCTTCCAGGGGCGGCGGCTCGACCGCCTCCCGGCAGAGCGGATCGTCCGTTTAGGGATCAGCCAAGTCCCCGAGGGGCGGCAGCTCTTCCCTGATCTCACGGTCTGGGAGAATTTGAGGATGGGGGCCTTCATCCAGCGGGACCATCAGGGGATCAAGCAGAGCCTGGAGCAGGTCTTCGCCCACTTCCCCGTCCTGAAGGAGCGGCGGGGCCAGCTCGCGGGGACCCTCTCCGGAGGGGAGCAGCAGATGCTGGCGATCGCAAGGGGACTGATGGCCCGGCCGCGGCTCCTCCTCTTAGATGAGCCCTCACTCGGCCTCTCTCCGGTCCTGGTAAGGGAGCTCTTCCGGATCATCCGGGAGTTGAACCGCGAGGGGACGACCATCCTCCTCGCGGAGCAGAATGCCCATATGGCCCTGGCGACCGCCGTGCGGGGCTATATCCTCGAGACGGGGCGGCTCGCCCTCTCAGGCCCTGCGGACGAGCTGCGAGCGAACGAGCGGGTCCGCCAGCTATATCTCGGGGTCCGGGCGGCCTCGCCCAAGCCCTAGCTTAACAGGGGGAAGGAGGTGAGATATGAAGCAGCCAACTCTTTAGAGCAGAGCGAGAAACTCAAGAAGGAGGTTGAGATGAGGATGCGTTCCTTCCGTTTTGTGCTTCTCGGGCTCTTTGTCCTGGCTTTGGCAGGGCTCTCCATCGCCGAGGAGGAGACCCCCGGGGTCACGGCCGATACGATCAAGTTAGGGAGCTTCATCGCCCAGTCCGGGCCGGTAGCTCCAATCGGGATCCCCGTAGTCCACGGGGCTCAGACCTGGTATAACTTCATCAATGACCAGTGGGGCGGGATCTATGGTCGGAAGATCGAGTTCATCGCCCTCGATGACGGCTTCAACCCGGCGAACACTGTCGCGGCGGTGAAGAAGCTGGTCGAGGAGGAGAAGGTCTTCGCGATCGTCAACCCCCTAGGGACGATCACCTATCAAGCGGTCTTCGACTACCTGAAGGAGCAGGGCGTCCCGGTCGTCTCGCCCCACGGGAATGCGGTCTTCATGTGCCAGCCTACGGTCAAGACCGCCTTCTCGATCCAGCCGAACAACATCGCCTTCGGGCGGACCTTAGCCCAGTATGCGACCATCCGGCTCGGGGCGAAGAAGATCGGGGTCGCCTATGTCCAGGACGCCTTCGGGACGGAGCTTTATCAATATGTCTCTGACGAGCTCCAGAAGCGCGGGATCACCCCGGTGGCCACGGTCTCCTACCCCGGGACGGAGACGAGCTTCAGCTCATATGTCCTCCAGCTCCAGCAGGCCGGTGCTGAGGCCGTGATCCTCCTGGGCTATCTGGCCGATGCGGCAGCGATCCTCCGCGAGGCCGATACATTGGGGTATAAGCCGAAGTGGCTCGGGACGAATACCATCACGCCCGTGCTCTACCAGCTCGCTGGTGCGGCCGCGGAGGGGCTGATCGCTGAGGGGTTCGCCACCGACCCGAACACGCCCTATCATCCGGAGGCCTACCTCTTCACGATGCTCCTCAACCGCTACTTCCCCGGGGAGGTCCCCAGCGGCTACTCCGAGATCGCCTACATCGGGGCCCAGATGGTCACTGACGCCTTAGTCCAGGCCGGGCCGGACCTCACGCGAGAGAAGTTCATCCAGGCACTGGAGAGCTTTAAGGACTGGGAGCATGGCCTGACCCCGCCGATCACCTTCTCCCCGGAGGACCACTGCGGGATCGAGGCCCTCTGGCTCTTCCAGCTCCGCGGGGGTGGGGCCGCATTCCTGGAAGAGTGGGACTGGACCCAGCATTAATCGGTCGGAACTGTGAAAGTAAAGCAAGGAGGGGCTCCTGAGGAGCCCCTCCTCATCTTTATTAAAGGATCCGCCTGTCTAGCCTAGGTCCAGCTCGACCACGGTCACGCCCTCCCCGCCCTCATGAGGCGGTGCGGGATAGAAGGCCTTGACGAACGGCAATTCTCTTAAATGCTCGCGGATCGCCCGCTTTAAGGCCCCGGTCCCCTTCCCGTGGATGATGTAGCCCTTCCCGACCTCAGCGAGGAGGAGTCGGTCCAAGTAGCGGTCGACCTTGCTCAGGGCCTCGACGGGCTTGAGGCCGTGGACGGAGAGCTCGAGCTTCACCTCGGGCTTGAGTGAGAGCTGGTAAGAAGTCGGCCTCGGCCTGGGATGGGAGGCCTCGCTCAAGCCGCGCAATTCCTCCCCAGGCTCGGGCCGGCGGAGGTCAGCCAGCCTCGTCCAGACCCGCCGGCCATCGAGCTCGACCGCGATCCGGCCCTCATCGATCACCTCGCGGACGAGCCCGATCCGCTCGGCCCCCAGAAGATAGACCTGCTGCCCCACTCTAAGCTCAGCGAGGCTGATAGGGCTCCGCTCCTGCTCGACCGGGACTAGCTTCTGTCCCGCGGCCTTCAGCTCGGCCTCGAGCCGCTTCAGCTCCTGGAGGGCCGTTCGGGCCTCGGCCTCCTCCCGGGCCTGGTGGAGCACTTCCTCGAGCTCCCGCCTGGTCTGGCGCAATAACTCCTCGAGCTCCCGGAGCTCGACGGAGAGGGCCCGTTCCTTCTCCTCCTCCAGCCGGCGGAGCCGGGCCTCATATTCCCGCCGGAGTCGGTCGGCCTCGCGGAGCCGCTCCTCCAGCTCTTGCCTCTCCTTGAGGATGAGGCTCCGCTCGCGCTGGAGGTCGCGGATGATCTCCTCGACTCGGACCTCCCCCTCGGGGATCGTCCTTTCGGCCTCTTCGATGATCTCCCGGGAGAGGCCGAGTCGCTCGGCCACGATCAGGGCGTTGCTCGCGCCCACACCCTCGAGGAGGCGATAGGTCGGGGAGAGGGTCTCGACATCGAACTCGACCGAGCAGGTCTTCAACCGAGGATTGAGGTAGGCGAACCGCTTCAAGGCCGAGAAGTGGGTGGTAACGGCCAGCTTGGCCCCTTTGAGCAGGAGGAACCTCAAGATCGCGATCCCCAGGGCCGCCCCCTCCTGGGGGTCGGTCCCCGCCCCGAGCTCGTCCAAGAGGACGAGGGTCTCGCCATCGACCTCCCTCAAGATCTCGATGATATTCCGCATGTGAGAAGAGAAGGTTGATAAACTCTGCTCGATCGACTCCTCGCTCCCGATGTCGCTCCTCACCCGCTTGAAGATGGCCAGCTCACTGTCGGGCGAGGCCGGGACTTGTAAGCCGGACTGGGCCAAGAGCTGGAGGAGCCCGATCGTCTTTAAAGTCACGGTCTTCCCGCCGGTGTTCGGGCCGGTGATCAAGACCCCTTGATTCCCTGCCCCGAAGTTGATCTCGATCGGGACGACAGTTGCCTTCGGGAGGAGGGGGTGGCGGGCCCCGATCAAGTGGATATGGCCCTGGAGGTTGAGCTTCGGCGAGGCGCAGCCCCACTCTTGGGCAAATCTGGCCGCGGCATAGAGCCCGTCGAGCACGCCCAGCGCCCGCAGGGTCTTGAGGAGCTTCCGTTCCTCGAGCTTGAGCCGGGCGGTCAGCTCCTTCAGGATCCTTAAGCGCTCCTCTCGGATCTGGCCCTCCAGCTCGCGGAGCTCATTGTTCCCTTCCACGACCGCCGGTGGCTCGACATAGAGGGTCTGGCCGCTATCGGAGCTATCTTGAACTACCCAGTCGAGGAGGTGCCTCGCCCCGGCCTTGATCGGGACGACGAGCCGCCCGCCCCGGCGGGCGATCACCGCGTCCTGGATCGCGCCCGCATAGGCGGGGGACTGGAGGATCCCCTCTAGCTCGCGTTTGACCCGCTCCTCGATGAGCCGCCGCCTCGAGGTGAGCTCCCGCAAGCGGGGGGAGGCCCCCTCCCGGAGCTGCCCCTGCTCATCGATCGTCCGGGCGATGTTCTCCTCCAGTTCGCGAAAGACCCCCAGCCCACGGGCGATCTCCCGGAGCCTGGGGAAGCCCTTCAACCCTTGGAGCCGCTCCCTTAAGGTCCGAGCGGCCCGGATCGTCTCGAGGATCGGGAGGAAATCCTCCGGGGGGAGAGAGGTGGACTGGCGGGCCTCGCGCAAGATCGGCCGGAGGTCGTGGATCGCCCCGAGGGAGAAGCTCCGCTCCTCTAAGAGGCGGCGGAGCTCTTCCACCCGTTCGAGCCGGACCCGGATGACCGCCGGATTGGCCGAAGGGGCAAGCTCCTCGACCCACTCCCGCCCTAAAGACGAGCTGGCAAAGCCCTTGATGATCTCCTTGATCTTCGCATACTCTAGGTCCCTCAAGGTCCGCTCGTTCGCCACTCTCGCTGGCATTCCAGCCCCAGTCTAGGGGAGCAGCCCTTGCCTTGCAAGCCGAGCCGAAGCCAAGCTGACCGAGGCCCGAGCGCGAGCTCTACTGTTCCAGACCGTTGCTTAGCAAGCCCAGGGATAGCAAACGATGAGCTCCTCAGCGGATTCTCTTCTCTCCCACTACAGCGGGACTTGACAGACTGGCTCATCTGGATTATACTTGACTTGGCTAGGAGGTTGGAGCTCCAGGCCCCTGAAAAAGGCAAACCTACCGTAAGGTAGGGGCGCAAAGCCACAGAGCAGGCTCTGCCTGCACCATACGGGCAGCGAAGCTGCTGGCTGGGTTGCCAGGGGTCCAAACCAAAGCGAAGAAAGATCGCGCCGACGGGTTCTGTGGAGGCTGGATGGAAGGGCGCGCGATTGGGATCGGATGGCGACCCGGCAGAGCCGCTAAAAGGGCGAAGATCGGCATTAGATTAGTAGTAGGCCCATCGAGCAAGCTAGCTCGAGGGGCCATTTCTTTTCCCTTGGCTTGGGGATTGAGGAGGTAAGCCGCTAGCTAGAGGGAGCAGAGGAGGGGTGCTAGGCTAGGTGAGCACCATTGGACCCGTTGGCGCGGAGAACCATGGAGCTCTTTCCTCCAGGCACCCCTCCCTTTTCTCTCCTCACCTGGGGGAACTGGACGATCATACCTTCGGTCTTTCGGTCTGTCAAGCGCTTCTATCAGCGGCCTGCCGTCCGAGCCCGCCAAGGGAGATCGGGGAATCGAATCGAGGGGGTGATAGATGAGGGAATCTGAGCCAGGCGAACAGGCACCGACCGAGGGTGCCCTTTTCTGCGCCGAAAAGTAAAGCGAAATAGAGGGAGGTTGAAGGATGGAGTCTAAGAGGGTTCTCAAGGTTATCGGGACCTTAGCGGTCTTGGCTTGGTTGGGCTTCACCCTGAGCGGTTGTATCGCTGGGCTGCCGTTCGGGGCCAACTGGCTCGTCCGCCCCGGCGAGAGCATCCAGAATGTGATTAATGGGGCCAGCCCCGGGCAGACCATTTATGTCCTGCTCGGGACATATCCCGGAAACCTCGTTATCGATAAGCCCGGCCTGACGCTCATCGGGGAATACGGCTCCCGGCCGAAGATCGTCGGGAATGTCCTGGTCAGCGCTCCCGATGTGACGATCAGGAACTTCGACATCACTGGCTATGTCGGGGTGACAACGGCTGGCACGGATGTCACCGTCCTCGACTGCACTTACAAGGCGAGGCAGCTCACGGCCGATCCGCATCACGACCGGAACTCCAGTGTCTTCAAGGCCAGCGACGGCACATTGTGGGCCTTCTTTGCCCGCGGGAGGCTTTCACCGGCTCCGCCTGACCCGGATGATGACAGAGTCTCCGCCGGAGGCGGCTACGATATCGCCTACCTCAAGTCCACCGATGGCGGGGCTTCCTGGACGGAGGGGACGCTTCCGGCGTTAACAGACTTGGGGACCGCCCACGGAGCGATCTGGCCAGCGGCCTCCCAGGATAACACCGGCAAGATCTGGGTCCTCTACACGATCCTTGGCTCCACTGCAGATGTCTATTACTTCACCTCAACGACCGGCGGGGCCACTTGGACAGGGCCGACCGCCACGGGGATTAAGAACCTAAAGTCTGTGACTAACCATCACATGGACGCCACCTGGTGGAATGGGAAGATCTGGGTCGTTCTGGCCTTGGATAAAGTCTATGCCTTTAGCTCAGCTGATGGCACTAACTGGGCCGGGCCGTTCCAGGTCAGCCAGGATGGTCTGAGCTGGGTGGCCACGCCGCGGATCATGCTGGACGGGAGCACAATCCGAGTGGCCTACTTCGGCCCCACAGGAGTGTTCATAGCAAGCTCTACTGACGGCACGACTTGGTCCAACACTTTCGTCGTTGCCAGCGGCGCTGTGGACTTCGACCCGGCACTGGTCAAGCTTGCCGGAACATATCATCTGTTCTGGGCTCCGGCTGTTAGCATAGCCACCCCTGTCAATTGGCACCAGTGGATCGAGAAGACGACTTCTACGAACCTGACCGCTTGGTCCACGCCAGTGCAGGTCACCACGGGCTGTAACGCCGACTGCTCGATCAAGTGGTGGGACTACTGGTCTGAACCTTTCGTCAGCAACAGCAATCTTTACCTCTTCCACAGCTCACTGCGGAACAGCGACGGGACAAACTGGACGGACTCGAACCTCTGGCTGATCATGAACCCCTAGGAGGAGGGCGGTCACAGAGCCAGAGCGGTAAGCGGCTGTGAAGGATAAGAGAGGGGGAGGCCCCATCGGCGGCGGTGGGGCCTTTTGGTCTCCGGATAAGATAACGCTGAACTTGAACCGGCTATTCGACTGGACTAATCGAAGGAAAGAGCTTGACGAAGAGTGGAAGATCGTTTACAATGACTTTGCACGGGGGTTGAATCGATGGGGATGTATGCCAAGGCCAAGGAGAAAGAGGATGGGCGAGACACGGGCACTTCTTAGGATCTATGGGATGAACGGCAAGGCTGCTGAGTTAGAAGCCTTGGTGGATATCGGCGCGACCTTCACCAAGATCCCCGCGACCGCGGCCAGGGAGCTCGAACTGGAAGCTAAATATGAAACGGACGTCGCGCTGGCAGACGGGAGGCGCGTTAAGCGCGGGCTCGCTTTAGCCGAAGTAGAGATCGAAGAGGTGAAGAGGCCGGTCCTTATCGCCATCGGAGGGGAGAGGGAGGAGCCGCTCATCGGCTATACTACTCTCGAGATTCTGGGATTCAAGGTAAATCCGATTACCGGCAAGCTCGAAAGGACTATTGCCATAGAATATGAAGGGAGCGAGAGCAGAGAGCGGCAAGCGGCTGTGAAGGATAAGAGAAGGGGAGGCCCCAGCGGTGGGAGGTGGGGCCTCCTCGGGCTCTCCTCTGGTCTGGTAGAGTTTGGGGGCGGAAGCGGAGGTGGTTCAGGGGTAAGGGAGTTCTAGCGATCTTGCAAGGGAGGCAGGGATGAAGGTCAACAGAAGGAGGTTGGCGAGGGGGATCGCCCTTGTGGGTGCCATTCTGGCCTTAGGCTTCCTCGTCGGCTTCAGCTCGATCTACTTGGGAGGGCTCCTCTCTCAAGCGTTCACCTCTCAGTCAGGGGCCGTCCTATGGCTTTGAAGCCGAAGCCGCGAGGCCAAGCCCCAATAGCGAAGCGCTCGAGCGAGCCGCGTCGCTTCTCGATGAGCTGAGTGAGCTCATCATGCACTGCGATGCGCTGCTAGCCCGGGCTCGGGAGGGGCAAAGGGCCTCCAGCGACTATAACTATGCGCTCGAGGGGCTGAGGAGCCAGCTCTACCAGATCCACCTCGACCTCACCAAGCTGCTGCTGAAGGGCTCCTAAGCTGGCCGGCGAGGGCAATAACGGGGAAGGCACCAGCCGCGGCGATGGGGCCTTCTAATTTTGCCATTCTTGGAATTGCAGAGACGGCACCCAGGGGGGTATACTAAAGCATCAAGCTGGGGTGATTCCTATGTCTGTTGAAACAGGATATAAGCATATTATCCTCGATGAGAAGGGTGTCCCCAAAATTCAGGGCACCTCCATGAAAG
>JBBIJD010000011.1:21487-30534 GCA_037446135.1 Candidatus Fraserbacteria bacterium | reverse complement strand
TCACTCCACTCCACCTTTACAGCTGTCCCCCTCCCCTAGCCCCTCCTGCAAAAAGGATTATTTGGCTCCTATCCGAGCTTGGGTCCCAAGGTCAGTCAGGGCTTGACTCCCCCAGGCTTGCTCGGCAATCATATAGCAGAGATGGGCCAGACGATCGCGGAGAAGATTCTAGCGAATAGATCGGGCGAGCACGAGGTCCAGCCGGGCCAGATCGTGAACGCTAAGGTCGATCTGGCCATGTCCCACGAGAATGCGGCCTTGGTGAAGAAGCACTTCGAGGAACTCGGCCTCGAGCGGGTCTGGAACCCCGAAAGGATCGTCCTGCTCTTCGACCATCGCGTCCCGGCGGAGTCGGTCAAGACCGCCCAGGGCCAGCGTGAGGTCCGCCAGTTCATCAAGGCCCAGGGGATCAAGAACTTCTACGACCTGAATGCGGGGATCTGCCACCAGGTCCTCCCGGAGAAGGGCCATGTCCGGCCCGGGGAACTGATCGTCGGGACCGATTCGCATACCACCACAGCCGGGGCCTTCGGGGCCTTGGCCACCGGGATTGGGGCGACGGAGATGGCCGCGGTCTGGGCCACCGGTGAGCTCTGGCTCCGGGTCCCCGAGACATTCAAGATCACGGTCACCGGCCGGTTTCCAGAGTGGGTCGGGGCCAAGGATTTGATCCTTCATATCATCGGCCAGCTCGGGGCCGACGGGGCGGACTACAAATCGGTCGAGTTCTATGGCAAGACGATCCAGGAGATGACGCTCGCCTCGAGGATGGTCCTGACAAACCTGGCAATGGAGATGGGCGCGAAAGCGGCGATCGTCCCGCCGGATGAGAAGACGCTCGAGTATGTCCGTGCTCGGACGGATAAGCCCTTCACCCCGGTCTATGCCGACCCCGACGCCGAGTATGAAAAGGAGTTCGAGTTCGATGTCTCCGAGCTAGAGCCCCAGGTGGCTAAGCCCCATCAGGTGGATAATGTCGCCCCCATCTCCCAGGTCGCCGGGCTCAAGGTCGATCAGGCGCTCCTCGGCTCATGCACCAACGGGCGGCTCGAGGATTTAGAGGTCGCGGCCCGGCTCTTAAAAGGGAAGCGGGTCCACCCGGAGGTCCGGCTCCTGGTGATCCCGGCCTCTTGGGAGGTCTATCTTGAGGCCCTGAGGAAGGGGATCTTGGAGGCCCTCATCTCCGCCGGAGCGGTGGTGGTAAACCCCGGCTGCGGGCCCTGTCTGGGGGCCCATCAGGGTCTCCTTGCCCCGGGCGAGCGGTGCATCTCCTCGACCAATCGGAACTTCCAGGGGAGGATGGGCTCGCCCGAGGCCGAGGTCTACTTGGCCTCCCCGGCGGTCGTGGCCGCCTCGGCCCTCAAGGGCGAGATCGCCGACCCTCGTAGCTTGTGATCCCAGCGGGCAGGGCTGGTAGAATGGCTTTGCCATGGCCTTCCGACCGAGTTATCTTGAGTTGAGCCCGGCGGAGTTCGAGGCCAGGGTGGCTGCGCTCTATAAGCTCCTGGAGAGCTGCACCCTCTGCGCCCGCCGCTGCCGAGTCGATCGGACTAAGGGGGAGAAGGGCTTCTGCCGGTCGGGGATGGAGCCCCTGGTCTCGAGCTTCTTCCCCCACTTCGGGGAGGAGGACCCGCTGCGGGGGAGCCACGGCTCGGGGACCATCTTCCTCGCCCAGTGCAACTTAAGGTGCATCTACTGCCAGAATTGGGAGCTGAGCCACCTCGGCCAGGGGGAGCCGCTGACCGCCGAGGAGCTGGCCCGGGTGATGCTCCATCTCCAGCGGCTGGGGTGCCACAACATCAACTTCGTCACGCCCACGCACTTCGCCCCGCAGTTGATCGAGGCCGTGAGGCTGGCCGCTCAGCAGGGTCTGGAAATACCGATCGTCTGGAACTGCGGAGGGTATGAGTCAGTCGAGGCCCTAAAGCTCTTGGAGGGGATCGTGGACATCTACATGCCGGACATCAAGTATGGCACTGAGCCCCCGGCGAGGAAGTATTCCGCAGCCCCGGATTACTTCGAGGTCGCCAAGGCCGCGGTCCGGGAGATGCACCGCCAGGTGGGGGACCTCCAGGTCGAGGGCGGGCTGGCCGTCCGCGGGCTGTTGATCCGCCACCTCGTCCTGCCCAACGGCCTTGCGGGCTCGAAGGAGGTCTTGGAGTTCATCGCCTCCCTCTCCAAGGAGAGCTATGTCAACATCATGGACCAGTATCATCCTTGCTATAAGGCCTTCGACTACCCCGAGCTGGCAAGACGGATCACCCCCGAAGAGTATGAAGAGGTCGTCGAACTGGCCCGGAGCCTCGGGCTCCACCGCGGCTTCCCCGAGCGGCGGCACATCTTCAGGTGAGAGCCCGCGGCCAATGTCAGTCAATCCCCCTCTTTTCGGGGTCGGCCTCCGAGGAGCCAGGCACTGGGACCAGCCGGCGGACGAAGTATCTCCTTCTGAACCTTAATGCCACATTCACCAGGCTGATGAGGACCGGCACCTCGATGAGCGGCCCGATGACCGTGGCGAAGGCCTGGTCCGACTCGATCCCGAAGACCGCCACTGCTACGGCGATGGCCAGCTCAAAGTCGTTGCTGGCAGCGGTGAAGGACACGGCCGCCGTCTCGGGGTAGGAGGCTCCGATCCGGCGTGCGACGAAGAAGGTCGCTAGCCACATCAGCAGGAAATAGCAAATCAGGGGGATCGCCACCCGCACGACATCTAAAGGCAATTGAACGATATACTCTCCCTTAAGGGAGAACATCACCACGATCGTGAAAAGTAAGGCCACCAGGGTGATCGGGCTGATCCGGGGGATGAATTGGGTCTCATACCACTCTCGTCCTCGCCAGCGGATCATGCTGAAGCGGGTGATCACACCTGCCAGGAAGGGGATGCCCAGGTAGATGAAGACGCTTTTAGCTGCCTCGCCGATGGAGACATTGACTTGGAGGCCTTCCACAAGCCCCAGGCGGGTCAACAAGAAGGAGACGAAGATCCAGATGTAAACGGCATACAAGAGGACCTGGAAGACCGCGTTGAAGGCCACCAGACCGACGGCCAGCTCCCGGTCACCGCCGGCCAATTCGTTCCAGACAATGACCATGGCGATGCACCGGGCCAGCCCGACGAGGACGACCCCCACCATATACTCGGGGTAGTTCCGTAGGAAGAGGACGGCCAGCCCGAACATCACCAGCGGCCCCACGATCCAGTTCTGGATCAAGGAGAAGGCCAGCAGCTTGGGGCTGCGAAAGACGCGGCCCATCTCCTCGTAGCGCACCTTCGCCAGCGGCGGATACATCATTAGGATCAGGCCGATGGCGATGGGAATGGAAGTCGCGCCGACCTGAAGGCTGGTGATGAGCTTGGTCACCCCCGGCAGGAGGTAGCCGAGTCCGATCCCCGCGCCCATGGCAATGAAGATCCACAGGGTCAAGAACCTGTCCAGAAATGAGAGCCTTCTCTTCTCTATATCAGCCACTTACCATTACCTCCTCGATCAGCTCTCTTACCTTTCGCTCGAGCTCGTCGCGGATTTTTCGGTAGAACTCCAGCGGCTTCCCCTTAGGATCTGGAATCCCCCAATCGCGGGCCCGGCCGGAGAAGTCGGCGGGGCAGACCCCCTCGGCTGAGCAGCCCATGGTGATGATGTAATCAAAGTTTCTTAGCTCCTGGGGGTTGATCGCCCTGGGCCGCTCCCCGGAGATGTCGATCCCCTTCTCCTTCATCACTTGGATCGCCCGCTCATCGACCCTTTCAGCGGGTCTCGTCCCGCCGCTCGCGATCTCCAGTTCCAGGCCCAGCTCCCGCGCGTAATGCCGGGCGAAGCCCGCGGCCATCTGCGACCGGCAGGCATTCTCCACGCAGACGAAGATAAGCTTCTTAACGCGCATTGTCTCCACGTCATATCCTCCTGGGCATCGTCCTCTTGTGGAGCCTCATGGCCACCAGAAGGAACAGGAAGGTGAAGGCGATCAGCGCGGCGAAGTCCAAGGCGAGCGGGAGGTGGCCCCGGCCCTGAATGGCCCTCCGGGCGAGGTCGGTGAAGTAGGTTAAGGGAGAGATATAAGCGAGCGCCCTTCCCCAGGCGGGGAGCTCATCGAGTGGGACGAAGATCCCGCTGATGAAGACCACGGGGAATCGGACCGCCGCGGCGATCATGTTGACCGTGGCCGGGAGGTTGGTCGGGGGGATGGAGAACACATTTCCTAACGAGGCGAAGCAGAGGCCGGCCAGGACCACGGCGAGGGCGAAGCTGGCCCCGCCGGAGACGGTCACCCCCAGGGCCAGCCCAATGATAATCGGGACGAGCGCGATGGCCAGCCCGAAGGCGAACGAGGCGAGGACATCCCCGAAGATGATCGCCTCGAGCCTCACCGGGCAGGCCATCAGCCGCTCGAGCGTTCTGGCCTGGGTCTCCCAGGGGACCACGATCGGCGAGACCGCCGTGGCGGTGAAGAAGAGGATCATTCCCAGAAGGCCGGGGATCATGAAGTCAATTGACAGATGCCGCCCGATGCTGAAGGCGAGGAATAGGAAGATGGGGAAGAGGACCCCGAAGACGACCACCGGCCCCTTGGAGTAATAGATCCGGATGTCCTTTTTCGCGATCGCCAGGGCCCGGCGGAACTGCTCCCAGATCAGGTCCGGCTCAAGCTTAGCCATCCCCGGCCTCCTCATCTGTCAGCGCTAGGAAGGCCTCCTCGAGCGATGGTGCGAGGGTATTGAGCGAGACGATCTTCAGCCCAGCGGAGCAGGCGTAGTTAGCTAGGGCTACCACGAGCCCGCTCAAGTCAGCAGTATAGAGGCGGAACTTATCCCCAACCTGCTGGACCTCGCTCACCCCGGGGAGGCGGGCCAGCTCCTCCGGATTCACGCCATCGGCGTGGGTGAAGCTCACCTCGACCGCTTGCCTTCCGCTCGCGACTAGCTTGAGCCTCTCAGGCGTGTCTATGGCGACTAGTCTCCCCTTGTTGATGATCGCCACCCGGTCGCAGAGCCGATTGGCCTCATCCATGTCATGGGTGGTGAGGAAGATGGTCTTCCCCTCGACCTTGAGGCTCCGGAGCATCTCCCGGATCAGCCGGGCGGACTGGACATCGAGCCCGGAGGTCGGCTCGTCCAGAAAGAGCACCTCTGGGTCGCTCACCAGGGCCATGGCCAGGATCAGCCGTTGTTTCATCCCCTTGGAGTATGTTCTGACCAGGCTGGCCTCCCGCTCGAGGAGCCCCAACGCCTCGAGGAGCCGCTCCCCCCTCGCCTGCGCCTCGCGGCCTGGGATGCCGTAGAGCGCGGCCATGAGCATCAAGTTCTCCCAGCCTGAGAGGTCGCTGTAGGGATTGGCCATCTCCGGGACGACCCCGGCGAGCTGCTTAGCTTTCAGGCTCCCGGCGGGGAAGCCCTTAATCCGTGCGGTCCCGCTATCGGATTGGATGATCCCGGTCAAGATCCGGACGGTGGTCGTCTTCCCCGCCCCGTTCGGCCCGAGGAACCCGAAGAGCTCGCCCTCGTGGACTGAGAAGCTGATCCGGTCGACCGCCACTACCTCGCCGTAACGCTTGGTGAGGCCTTGGACCTCGATGGCTGGCATCATCTCAGGGTGGCTCACCTCCGCACCAGCGCCCCCTCCAGGGCCCTTCCCAAGCGGCGTATCCCCTCGGCGATCCGCTCCGGGGAGGCATTCGAAAAGTTTAGGCGCATCGTGTTCTCCTCGGGCCTGTCGGGGAAGAACGGCCCGCCGGGGATGAAGGCGACCTTCTCCTTCTCCAGCGCTTCCTTCAGGAGCTCTTGGGCATTCAGCCCCTCGGGGAGGGTGGCCCAGAGGAAGAGCCCGCCCTGGGGATGGGTCCAGCGGACCCCTTCGGGGAGGTGCTGCTCCATGGCCGCGAGCATCGCGTCCCGCCGCTCGCGATAGACCGCCCGGATCTTACGGACATGGCGGTCGAGGAAGCCCCCTCTCGCCACCTCATAGGCCACCATCTGGACGAAGGTGCTGGTATGGAGGTCCGCCCCCTGCTTGGCCTGGACGAGCCTGTTGATCACCTCTGTCGGGGCGATCACCCAGCCGAGGCGCAACCCCGGGGCGAGGGTCTTGGAGAAGGTGCTCAGGTAGATCACATTCCCACTGTAGCAGCATTCGCCGGCCGCTGAGTGCAGCTCGCCCTCGAGGACCACCAGCGGGGGGAGGTGCTCACCCTCGTAGCGCAATTGGCCGTAGGGATCGTCCTCGATGAGCGGGACACCCGCTTCGGCGGCCAGTTCGACCAGCCGGCGCCGCCGCGCGAGCGAGAGGGTCACCCCCGTAGGGTTCTGGAAGTTCGGGAGGGCGTAGATGAATTTGGGCCCGGCCCGGAGGGCCTCTTCTAGATAGTCGGTCCGCAGGCCCTCATCGTCGATGGGGACGCCGATGTATTCCGCTTGATAGGCGTTCCAGGCCTGGAGCGCCCCCAGGTAGGTCGGCCGTTCGACTAAGATGCGATCTCCGGGATTGAGGAAGACCCGCCCGAGGAGGTCGAGCGCCTGCTGCGAGCCGCTGGTGATCAGGACATTCTCCGGCTTCACTACGATCCCGTAGCGGGCAGTGTGCCGGGCGATCATCTCCCTCAAGGGGCGATAACCCTCGGTCGTGCTATACTGGAGGGCCTCAGGGCCATGCTCTCTCAGGACCCGCTCGCTCGCGGCCCGGAACTCCTCGATGGGGAAGACCTCCGGGGCCGGGAGCCCACCGGCGAAGGAGATCACCTCCGGCCGCTCCGTCAGCTTCAGGAGCTCCCGGATGATCGAGCTCCGCATCCTTCCCATCCGCAGGGCATACCGCTCTTCCCAAAGGGTGTGCATGACTCTCCCCTCCCAAGGTCTAGGGTTCAGGGTCTTTCCCTCCCGGCGGCTCGAGTCGGTGGCAGAAGGTCCGCCCTTCAGCGCAGCCGTGGCATTCCAACTGGAGGGTCGTATGGCCGATCCCCAGCCCACGGAGCCTCGCTTGGAGGGCCGCGCAGATCTCCCCGCTCGCCGCGAGCGGCTGGTCCTCGACCCGGACATGGGCCGCCAGGGCCACGAGCTGGGGGGTGATCGCCCAGAGATGGAGGTCATGGACATCGAGGACCCCGGGGACGGACTCCATCTCCCGGATCACCTCCTCCGGGTCGAGCCCCCGCGGGGGAAACTCCAGCAGGACTGAGCCGGCCTCGCGGAGGACCCTCAGGCCGCTGAGCAAGATCATCAGGCCGATCAGGCTGCTCACGAGCGGGTCAGCATAATTCCAGCCGGTGAACTTGATGATCACCCCGGAGGCGATCACCCCGACCGAGCTGAGGCTATCCCCCAGCACATGGAGCCAGGCGCTCTCGATGTTCAGGCTCGTCCGCCGGCCGCGGCGGAGGAGGAAGGCCATCCCCAGGTTCGCCGCCAGCCCGACCGAGGCAATCGCTAGTAGCTCCGTGGTTTGGATCTCAGGCGGGGCAAAGAACCGCTGATAGGCCTCGCGGAAGATCAGGGCGGCCAGGACGATGAGCGTCGTCCCGTTGATCAACGCGACCATGATCCCCACACGGTGGTAGCCGAAGGTGGCCTTAGCATTCGCCGGCCGGGCGGCGAGCCTTAGGGCGAAGAGGCTGAGCCCGAGGGCCAGCACATCGGCGAAGAGATGTCCCGCGTCGGAGAGGAGGGCCAGGCTCCCCGAGAGGAAGCCGCCGACGAGCTCCAAGACGAAGATAGCTGAAGCGATCCCGAAGGCCCAAGTCAGCCGGATTGTCATCCTCTTCCCTATTCTAGCGCAAGAGGCCGCGAACGACCGTCTCGACTGCCTCTTCCTCAGAGAGCCCGCGGGCCATCAAGGTCTCCAATCCCTTCCTATCGATGCTCCCGATCGCCGCCTCGTGGGTCAGCTTGGCCCGCTCGTCCACTACAGTCAGCTTGGGGACGGCGATCGCCTCGGCCGCGGTCCCGCGGAGGATCTCAGTGCAGTCGATATGCCCCCGGGCGAACGGGGCTGCCCCGACGGCCTCGCCGGTGAATTCGGCCCGCGCTCGGTCTTGCAGAACGATTCGGCTCTTGACCAGCCCCCGGGCATATTCGCCGTCGAGATAAAGCGACTCATTAATCCTAATCCGATCATCCCTTTTGCCATAGACCTTGGCCACCAGCTCAGCGGTCGCTCGAGCCTCGAGAAGGACATGATAATCGATCTCGAGCTTTCCGACCGCGCCCTGGATCAATTTGAACTCATTGCGATATGTCCCACTCTCAGCCAGCTCGATCCGAGCATGAGGATAGACCTCTGTCCCTCCCTCTAGACCATGGAAATGGGTTTCGTTATATTCCATTGCCGCCCCTTCGTCAACATGGACTCTCGATTCCATGATGTGCCGGACCTTGATCGCATTGGGGAAGGAGCAGTGAGCTAGGAACTTCACCCTGGCCCGAGAGCCGATCTTGAAATGGGAGATGATCCGCTGGACGCCCTCCTCCGGCAACAGCCCGAAGCAGAGGTGAACCGGTTGATCGACGACCGTCCCCGACGCGACCTCCACGGAAACTTCGATCCCATCAGGCAACTCCTCTGCTTCCATCTCCAGGCCCGGGAGCTTGTTTAACCCCAGGACCCGGTTGCCGCTCACCACCAGACTCGCGACCCTCCGGTCGAGCAGCGCTGCTGAATCTCCGCCCGATCGCTCAAAGGCTTTGGCGAGAGCCGCGAACTCCTCGGGGTAATCGATCTCTACGGCCTTCTTCATCGCTGTCCCTTCCCCAACCGTTCCAGCTCCGGCTCGTTCACATGGTCGCAGCGCTTACAATTCTCTTTGTAAAACCGCACGACTTCAGCGGGCCCGCCCGTCTTCAAGATGGAACCGGCGCAGAGGTGCGAGGCGCGGTGAGCGGCGCGGGCGAACTCCTCGCGGTGTGTAATCAACAGAACGGTCGTCCCAGTGCGGTTCATCCGACGGATGACCTCCATGATATCCTCTAGCGATAGGACATCGATTCCCGAATCGGGCTCATCCAGAATGGCTAGCTTGGGGTTCATCGCCAGGACGGCGGCCAGCTCGACCCTCTTCCG
>JBBIJD010000011.1:0-21387 GCA_037446135.1 Candidatus Fraserbacteria bacterium | reverse complement strand
GAATGGCTAGCTTGGGGTTCATCGCCAGGACGGCGGCCAGCTCGACCCTCTTCCGTTCCCCGCCGGAGAGGTTCTCGTTCAAGGTGCGGTGGAGGTAATTTGCAGGCGGGAGGCCGACCAACTCCAGGCATTCCTCGATCGCGGGGCTGGCGCTCGCATTCCTGTGGGCGATCTCGAGGTATTCTCTGATCGTCAGCCCCTCGAAGCTCGCCGGCTGTTGCCAAGCAAGGGTGATCCCGAGCCTGGCCCGCTCGGTGACCGATCTATCGGTGATGTCCTGGCCAGCGAAGTAGATCCGGCCGCGGTTTGGCCGGTAGCCCGCGAGGCCCATGATCGTGTAGGCCAGCGTTGATTTTCCTGTCCCGTTGGCTCCGAGGAGTGCATGGATCTCGCCCTGAGCGACCTCCAGGTCGAGCCCCTGGAGGATTGGCCGCCCCTCCAGCGCCAGTTCGAGGCCCTCAGTCTTGAGCATCGTCGTTCACTTTCCGGCCTCTGCGGGCCGGGAAGCCCTAGCCCTCGAGGTAGACGGGAGATAAGTCCTGCCCCAAAGCTCGACCGCGGCCAGGGCGAAGATTGCGGCCACGATCACCGCCGAGACGACGCACCAGGTGCAGATGGCTCGGATCACGAAAAGCTCGAGATAAGTCAGGTAGCCGGAGTAGAGGAGCCCGATGAGGGCGAAGCCGTAGACGGTTGTTTTGGCCCACTCCCGCGCTCGCCCTCTCAAACGGAGGGCAGCGAGCGCCGAGCCGAGGATAAAGGCATAGCCCACCAGGCCCATCACGGACATCGGGACCCCGAAGACCTCGGAGTAGACCGATTGATCGACGATGCTGCAGCCTCTACCGATGCAGACGATCTCGTGGCCGAGGTGCTCATAGAGCAGATAAGCCGAGTCGGCGAGCCCGAAGATTGCCAGCACGATGATCGCTACTTGCATGGAGGCGGTTCCCCTCATCTCCTGCTCCTTTCCAACTCCTCCTCGATGATCTGCTTGAACTTCTCATAAGGCTGGGCCCCGACCACCAGCCGCCCGTTGATGGAGAAGGTCGGGGTCCCCCGCACACCGAGCTGCCTCCCCTCGGCGATGTCCTCCTCGAGGTTCTCGCGGTAGCGCTCGCTGGTCAGGCACTCCTGGAAGGCCGGGCCGTCCAGCCCCAAGCTCGCCGCTAACTCGATGAGCGCTGCGGCATCGAGCTGCCTGTTTTCCTTAAAGACGGCGGCGAAGAGCCGGTCATGATACTCCCAGAACCGCCCCTGCTCGTGGGCGCACTCCCCCGCTAAGGCCGCTAGAATAGCGGGCTCGCCGTGGACGGGGAAGTTCCGGAAGACGACCTTCACCAAGCCCTTCTTCACATACTCCTCCACGAGCTGTGGCAGTGTATTAAAGGTAAATCTGGCGCAATAGGGGCAGTAGAACTCGGAGAACTCTTCGATCGTCACCGGGGCCTCGAGTGAGCCCTTGGTCGGCTCCGCTGTGGCCACCGTCCCGGTCGAGGAGAGCTCATCCGAATGGAGTGAGCCGAGAGAGGCGATCCGGGAACTGGAATGCCAGTAACTCACCCCGATCAGGGCTCCCCCGAGCACTAAGGCTAGGGCCGTCACCACTGAGGCCCTCAGCCGGAAGAGCCGGGCGCTCAGGGCCTCTCTCTTCCCTCTCCTCCCCGCCTTCTTCATCTTCATCCTTTCTCCTCTTCATTATCCCCTCTCCCTACAGCCTCCGCCAGCCGGCCGAGCCGCTGGAAGAGCCGGTAGAACAGGCTGGCATTGAAGGTCTGGAAGACCGCAGCCACGGCGATCGGGAGGGCTGCCTCCTGTCCGAAGGAAACGAAGGAGATCCCCATCGCCAGTGGGAGGTGCTTCATCCCCGAGGAGTAGACGAGCGCATCGGTCTCCCGCCGGTGGCAGTGGAGGAGCCGATCGCACCAGAGGTAGACCCCGCCGAAGGCGATAGGGAAGAGCAACAGCGGGGGGATGATCAGCGAGATGAGGAGGCCCCCCGCGGCAGGGATCATCGGGATGTTGAGCGCGATCATGATGAACATCAGTAGCATGGCCGAGATGGCCGCGATCGGCGGGAAGATCGGCAACAACGCCGTCCCCTCTTTCCTCCTCCTCTCCAAGAGGGAGCGGGTGATGACTCCGAGAAAGATGGGGATGATCAGGACCTTGACCAGGGTATAGAGCATCTCGAGCACATCTACCGAGACATAAGCGCCGGCGAGGATGTAGGTGAGACCGGGGATGGTGATGATCCCCAGGAGCATTGTCAGGGCCCCGAGGACCAGGGCGAGGGCCACATCCCCGCCGAGGAGGCCGGTCCAGACCACATTCATCCCCGCGCAGGGGACAGTCCCCATCAGGATGAACCCCGTGGCGTAGAGCGGCTGGTTGCGCATCAGGGCCATGGCCAAGAGATAGCACAAGAGGGGGAGGAAGACGAAGTTGGCCAAGAGACCGCAGCCGATGAGCTTCCCCTTCCTGAAGGCGAAGCGCAATTCGGGGAACCGGATCGTCACGCTCATCGCCCAGATCATCAGCCCGATGAGATAGACCATGTAAGGCTTGAAGGCCCGCGCCGCGGCGGGGGCGAGCCAGCCGACAACGATGCTCAGGCCCACGGTAGCGAGGATCAGGTAAGAGTAGTGCCTGCGGATGAACTCATTGAGTGATCGCATGAGCGCCTTACCCGCTCCGTTGCTTCTCACAATCGAAGCAGTAGTCCGTCTCCCGGTTCGTCCAGAAGAGCCTCCCACAGCCGCGACAGCTCACCCTGCGGAGTAGGCCCTCCTTCTTCTGCTTGGGCCGGAGCTCCGGGGGGAGGTCCCTCCAGGGATCGCCGCAGGAGCACCCCTGCTTATCGGCCATCTTACGCCTCCTTGACTTTCTTCAACTCTTCCCAGATTGCCTCTCTCGGCCAGACATCCGCCGGCCCGCCGACGAGGAGGACCGTCACGCCCAAGAGCTCGGCGAGCTCCTCCGCCGTCGCGCCCAGCTTGAGCGCCCGCTGGAGGTGGACCCGGATGCAGGGCTCGCAGTGGCCGGCGATGGAGAGGGCGATGGCGACCAACTCCTTGAACTTAGCTGGGAGCGCCCCGTCTCGCATTGCCTCGGCGGCAAACCCACTATAGGCCCGCCACAACTCCGGCTTCTGCTGAGAGATCAGCGATTCCATCTCACTTGAACACCTCCTTAGTCTTGAGGGACGGCATAGCCGGCCTCCTCGAGGAGGCCGAGGAGCCGCTCCCTCATCTCCCGCCGCTCTGGGGAGAAGAGCGGCCGGCAGCGCCCGATCGCGGTCTGCTCATTGACCAGCTTGGTGGCGAAGGCCATACAGGTCGGCTCGCCGCACTCCTTGCAGTTCGTCTTCGGCAGGAGCTTGTAGATCTCGATGACCGTGAGCTTGGCCCGGCTCTTATAGCTCGGCTCGATCTCCCCCCGCCGCTCGTAGGTCCTGTTGATCAGATCCTTCAACCGCTCGAGGACCCTCTCGGCCTCCTCCTTGCTCTCCAAACGGGTGACGATGATCTTCTTCGGGTGCAAGGTGACCCCCCGGCCGCCCATCTTGAAGTTGAGGGTCTGGTGGGCCTGGTCGTAGATCGTCCCTTTGAGGACGGCATTGAGATAAGGGAAGGCCGGGCTGATGTCGTCAGATAGCTCGGCCATGGCGGTGACGGTCTCGATCTCCCCGGGATGGCATGGGGGGAAGAAGGTCTCGATCCGCTGAAAGCCCTTGAGTAGCATCTATCTCCCCTCCACCGGTGGCTGAGAATAGCTCCTCTACGACCTCGTTAATGAGAGGCTGGCAACCGGTAATGCCTCGGCCTCCAGGCGCGATAGGTCGATGATCTGGCTGGCATGGTCGATATCGATACCGACTAAGTGGCCTTCAGAATCGAAGTCGAGCACCACCCCAGGGGCGACCTCCCGCGAGTCGCTGCCGGCCTTTTCCGAGAGCTCGATATAGAGCGAATCGGTCTCAGGATAATAATGGAGTTTCACGGTTCCACCTCCTTGAATTCCCTATCGGGAAAGGCATTGTGCACCGTCTCACCGTCCTCCAAAGTCACCACGCGCAGATACTTCCCCAGTTCTGGGATAAAGATCCAATGACGGACCCGTCCATCGGGCTGGACCTCACGGCGGACCGGCCGGCTCAGGGCTTGCTCACACCACTCGCGCTTGATATACGGCCGCTTGCGCAAGACCTGCTCCTCGAAGTAACGGGTCGTCTTCATTTAGGTTGTGAACAACGCCCTTGTCCATTCTACCCTTAGCATAACAACATTTAAAGGGCCCTCATTTACATTCTGCGGAAGCTAGTTACTATCCCCCTCTCCTCCAATACCCTCCCGATCTTCCCCCAGATGTCGTTCTCCTTGTAGATCCTCCGGACCTCTGCGATGTCAGGGAAGGAGATGGCCCACTCAGGGCACAAGTTGGCACAGGTGGTGCAGCCGATGACGCAGCGGAGGGGCTCGGCCACCTCCGGCCGGCCATCCCTCCAGCGGAAGACCCTATTCCCGCAGCTCAAGCAGACCCCGCAGGCGGTGCACTTACCGTAGTCGATGATCGGGTGCCAATTTACCTTCTCCCGCGGATAACCGACCAACCAAGGCATCTCTTCTCCTTTCCTTTGGAGGCCTCCCGGCGGCCTCGGGAGCGAAGCCATCGGGAGGCCCCGGCAGGGGGATGAGAGGGGGTGGGATAATACCTGTCCGGCTCCCCCACTCTGCCCCTATCCCTGCAACATCCTCTTGATCTCCTCGACCGAGGGGATGTGGCCGCTCACTTTGACCTCGCCGTCGATCGCTAAAGCCGGGGTGAACATCACCCCCCGCTTGCTGTATTCCTTGGCATCATAGATGTGCTCCACCTCAGCTTCGAGGCCGAGCTCCACCAAAGCTTTTCGAACATTCTCCTCAGTGGCCTTGCACTTGGGGCAGCCAGTCCCTAGGATCTCGATCTTCATCGCTCATGCACCTCCTTCTCATTTCAGGATCGTATTCCCCGCAAGCCAGCCGACAAGTGTCCCGAGAATGATGATCGTCGGGACATACACGAGGGCCTTCTTCACCCCGAAGACCCTCGCGATCGCCAGCCAGTTGGGGAGGCTGAGCCCCGGGCCGGTCAGAAGCAGAGCCAGTGCCGGCCCAGCCCCCATCCCCAGCTCCATCAGCTTGTGCACGAACGGGGCCTCGGTCATCGTGGCGAAGTAGCTCACCGCCCCGATGAGGGTGGCGAGGAACGATGAGCGGAGGCTCGCCCCGCCGAGCCACTCGCTCACCCAGGCCTCGGGGAGGAGCGCGCCGATGATCCCCACCACGAAGACCCCGCCCAAAAGGAGCGGGAAGATCAGCCGGACGAACCACCAGGTCTCTTTCATCCAACGGACGATCTCCTCTCGCTCCTTGGCCAGGAAAGCGTAGCCGAACACAATGGCCATCCCAATGGCCCAGACGAGCACCTTGTAGGAATAAGGTCCGTGCTGGACGATGTAGTTCGGGGCAAGCAGGGCGAGAACAAGCAAAAGGAGCAGGACGATATCGCTCCGCTTCATGATCTTGGGCTTGGCCTTGACCGCGGCCGCCGTCCCCACCTCGGCCCCAGGGTTGCCCGGGCTCGAGGCCTGAGCCCGGCTCCGCTCTTCCCGGCGGAAGGCCAGGCTCATGGCCCAGCCGACGATGAAGGCCATGAGCAGCGCAGCCACGATCCTCACTGCCACGATCTCCGAGCCGAGGATAGCCCCGGTGTAAACCAGGGCCAGGATGTTGGCCGCCGGGGCCACCCAGAGGAGGATGAAGGCCGGGCCGACCCCCGCGCCCCCGTAGTATAGCCCGCTTGCGACCGGGATCACTGTGCAAGAGCAGGCGGCGACGAAGAAGCTCCCCCCGGCGGAGAGGGCGAATGAGCGGAGCTTGCTCGCCGCCGCGCCCATGTAGCGGACGATCGCCTCCCTCGAGATGAAGGTCACCATCGCCCCGGCGAGCAAGAAGGCCGGGATCAGGCAGGTGACCACATGCAGAGCGATATACTCCTTCAAGGCCAGGAAGCCGGCTAGGATCACTTCCCACCAGGTCATCGTTCGCGCTCCTTTAAACTCAACCCATGATGGTCCCGGCTAGGCCCAGGCTGGAGCCTCCCCCGGGCCTTCAGGACCGCGAGCTGCTCGCTCATCGAGGCGATGATCACCTCCGAGACCAGACTCAGGATCTGAAGCACCCGCTCATCGGCCAACTCGTAGATCACCCGGACCCCGTCCTTTGTGGCCTTCAACATCCCGGCCCGCTTCAAGGTCAGAAGGTGCCGCGAGATCGTGGACTGATCGAGGCTCAGCTCCGACTCGAGCTCGCAGGCACAGCGGCCCCCGCCCGCCAGGAGCTCCAGGAGCCGCAGACGGACCGGATGGCCTAAGGCCAGGAAGAACTCCGCCTCTCGCTCGTAGCGTCCGTCCATCTCCACCTCCTGCATCAATGCGTCATGGCGCATTATAGCATAAAAGCCCCAGAGCGGCAACCCCGGCCGGGGGGAGTTGCACCCCTGCCCGCTTTTCCCGCAAGCTTGGGGCGGAAAGGAAGGAGATGCGCAGCATCCGGGCCTATGTCCTCCTCGAGCTAGGCGAGCTTGCGGGGCTCATCACCTTCATCGTGGTGCTCGCCCAATTTATCCGGATCCCGCTCTGGCTCGCCGTGGCCATCCCCGCGGGGAAGCTCCTCAAATTCATCTTGGTTTATCCCTCGGTCCGCCGCTCGGCCAAGCAGCCGATCTACACCGGGCTGGAGAGCCTGATCGGGGAGCAAGGCTTTGTCGTAGACCCTCTCAATCCCGAGGGCTATGTGAAGGTCCGGGGCGAGCTCTGGCGGGCAAGGGGTGAGGGCCTCCCGATCCCCGTCGGAACGGAGGTCGAGGTCCGTGCGACCGATGGGATCAGGCTAATGGTCAGGCCTCGAGCGAGACAAGACTTGCCCACCTCAGGAGAACTACGGCAGAATATGGCTGTGGCGATAGTCTGGAAGAAGTTTAGCTGGCTGATCGGCCTAGCCGCTGTTGTGGCGATCGTCCTGATCGCTGACGCCTTCCTCGGGTTCATCCCCTGGCACAAGCGGCCGCTGGGCGGGCTCTCATCTGAGCCCTCTCCTGCACCGACGCTCCTGAGGGTCTGCCTCTACCAGGACTCCGGGGCCAAGCTCTCGTCCGGAGCGGAGCTTCCGGAGATTCACCTCTATCAGGACGGGCGGCCATTCGGGCAGCTTTCCCCGAGCCAGCTCCAGGATGGCTGCGGGAGTTGGCCGATCGAGCTCGGCCATCGCTACTTCGCCGAGGCCTATCTTGGGGGGATCTACTCCGGGAAGAGCGAGGAGACGACCCTCGCGACAGCCGGCCAATATGAGCTCAAGCTCACGCTCATCCCCGCAAGAGAGCAACAGGTGAGGGTCTTCTTCTCCGGGGGGACGACCCCGCTCCCCAATGCGCTCGTGATCGTCTATACTCATACCGGACTCCCCTGGGCGAGTGCCTGCACCGACGCGCTCGGCCTGACCCCGCCGTTCCGGCTCCAGCCGACCACTAGGGAGGAGGAATATTATCGAATCGAGGTCCTAGTCGAGGGCGAGCTGGTGGCCACCGAGAGGGTGAGAGTGGAGCCCGGGCGGGGTGCCAGTCCACTCGTCTCACTCATCACCACTCGAGAGCCGGGCGCGGCCCCCGGGACTTGCGCAAGCTGGCTTTGAGTCAGGTCAGAGTCGGTTCCAGCCCACCTTCGTCCGGTCGGCCACTCCGCCGAGCTCGAGGTAGACGGACTCGACATTGAGCCGGTGCGGTCCGAGGTTCTCCTCAGGATGGCGATAGTCCATGTCCAGGCAGGATCTGACCGCCTCACCCACATTCAGTCCCTGAGCGACCGCTCGGGAGACCCTCTCTCTCAACTCCCTCAAGTAGGCAAGGTCCTCGGCGATCCGCCTTTGGATCTCCTCCGCGGAGGTGGTGGGATGGCCATGGCCGGGGACCAAGGCCCGGACCTCTAATCTGGAGATCATTTCCAGCGTTCCCTGGTAGGCCGCCAGGCTCTGGCTGACGAACGGGATCTCCAAGTCGCTCAGCATGTCCCCGGCCCAGAGGGCCTTGCTCCCGGGCTCATAGACCACCAGATGGTCCGCGGCATGGCCCGGGGCATGGACCAGCCGGAGCTCAAGCCCGCCGAGCTTCAAGGTCAGCCTCCTTTTAAAGGTCTTATCAGGTTGGGGGATGACGAAGGGCTTCTCCCGCTCGAGGCCGTATTCCTCCTCCCATTCTTCGATCTGCCAGAGGAGGTCCTCGGCCCGCCCGCCGCTCGTCTCCTTCAGATAATTGGCCTGGGCGATCACCTGAACCCCGGGGAACCGCTCCGGCCCGAGGAGGTGATCCCAGTGGCTATGAGTAAGGACGATTGCCTGGGGTTCGGCTTGCCGATCGAGGAGGAATCGCTTAATCTCTTCGATCTCCTCGGGGAAGATCCCCGGATCGATGAGGCAGGCCCTCCCCTCACTGAGGAAGAGCCCGCTATTCATAGCATAGAGCCGGCTCTGGGCAAGCCACAGGCCGGGGATCAGCTCGGTCAACTCAGGTCAGACAGTTGGGACGACCTTGCAGCGCGCGAGGAGCTCCTCCCACTGGCGATCGACCTCCGCCTGGATCTGTGCGATCACTTCCTTCTTCTCCTCTGGGCGGAAGAGGTGAGCGAATCGCCCCTGGAGCTTGAGCCAGTCCCGCACATCGAGCGGCTCCTCCGGGAGATAGTTGAGCCGCCACTCCCCCTCATCGACCTCGTAGAGGGGCCAGAAGCGGGATTCGACCGCGAGGCGGGCGATCTCGGTGGTCAGCTTCGCCTCAAATCTCCAGCCGCGGAAGCAGGTAGACATCACATTGATGAAGCTCGGCCCGTCTTTCGCGATCGCCCGCTCGACCTTCCGCGAGAGGTCTTGCCAGTGAGAGATCGAAGCTTGAGCCACATAGGGGATATGATGGCCGATGACGATCTGGGTGAGGTCCTTCCGGTGACGGTGCTTCCCGAAGCTCGTCTTCCCCGGGGGCTCGGTGGTGGCGAAGGCCCCTAAAGGCGTAGCGCTCGACCGCTGGATCCCGGTGTTCATGTAGGCCTCATTGTCGTAGCAGACATAGAGGAAGCGATGGCCCCGCTCTAAGGCTCCCGAGAGGGCCTGCAAGCCGATGTCGTAGGTCCCGCCGTCACCGCCGAAGGCGACGAACCTGATCTCCTTGGCGATCTTCCCCCTCTTCTTCAGGACCCGGTAGGCCGTCTCGACCCCGGAGATCGTGGCCGCGGCGTTCTCGAAGGCGGTGTGGACCCAGGGGACATTCCAAGCGGTATAGGGGAAGAGGGTCGTGGCCACCTCGAGGCAGCCGGTGGCATTGGCCACCACGACCGGCCCCTCGATCGAATTGAGGACCGTCCGGACGACGATGGGGATCCCGCAGCCGGCGCAGAGGGCATGGCCCCAGCCGAACCGGAGCTGCTTCTCCTCACGCCTCGCTAAGGTCTTGATATTAGCCAATTCTCACTCCCTCAGGTTGATGTAATGCATCTCCTTGCTCAGGTGCTCGTCCCGGATCTGGCGGAAGACCGCCTCGAGCTGGGAGGCAGTGGTGTCCCGCCCGCCGAGGCCGTAGGTGTAGTTGTAGAGCCGTGGCCTCCTTTCTGACTCGTAGAGGGCCGAGCTGACCTCGAGGAAGAGCGGTCCATAGCTCCCTAAAGAGAAGGCCCGATCTAGGACCGCCACTGCCTCCTTACCCTCCAGGGCCGTGGCCACCTCTTCTCGGGGGAAGGGGCGGAAGAGCCAGAGCTTGAGCAGCCCGACCCTCTCTCCTCGCTCCCTCAGGCGGTCGACGGCCTCCTTGGCCGTCCCGGCCGTCGAGCCCATCACTACCATGGCGTATTCGGCATCATCCAGATAATATGGCTCGAAGAAGCCCTGATATTCTCGGCCCGAGAGCCTGGCGAATTCGGCCTGGACCTCCTGGAGGACCCGCGGGACACTGTTGATGGCGTCGACCTGCTGGCGCTTCAGCTCGAAATAATACTCTGGGAGAGCGAACGGCCCCTGGGTCGTGGGATGATCCACATCGAGCAAAGGATACTTCGGCCGGTATTCCCCAACGAACTCTCTCACCAGCTCGTCCTCGAGGAGCTCGACCACATCGGCCGTATGGGTCAGGGTGAACCCGTCGAGGTTGACCCAGACCGGTAATAAAACATCTTCATGCTCGGCGATCCTCGGGGCCATGACCATGAAGTCGTAGGCCTCCTGGGCATCCTCGGCGAAGAGCTGAGCCACGCCCGCATCCCGCCCGAGCATGGCATCGGAGTGGTCGCAGTGAATGTTGATCGGCCCGGAGAGGGCCCGGTTGGCAATGGCCATGACGATCGGACAGCGCATCGCGGAGGCGATGTAGACCATCTCGATCATCAGGGCCAGCCCCTGGCTGGCGGTGGCGGTCATCGTCCTAGCCCCGGCGACCGCAGCCCCAATGCAGGCCGACATCGCCGAATGCTCCGACTCCACCGTGATCAGCTCGGTCCGGACCTTCCCATTGGCCACGAACTCCGCGAAGTAGTGCATGATCTCCGACTGGGGAGTGATCGGGTATGCGGCCACGACATCCGGCTCGATCTGGCGCATCGCCTCGGCTACCGCCTGGTGGCCGGTGAGGACCTGGAGCCGCTCACTCACTCTTGCTGCCATCTCGCCTCCCTCGCCCCGCCCCTCGGCCTTGAGCCGCACCCGCTCGCTCGCGCTCAGGCTCGGGCTTGGGGACCTCCTCCTCTTCGGGGACCATCTCGATCGCCTCCGTCGGGCAGGTATGAGCGCAGATCCCGCACCCCTTGCAGTAGTCGTAGTCGAACCCGGCCATCTCCTCTTCCTCCGTCAGGATTGCTGCCTCGGGGCAGCGGACCCAGCAGAGGAGGCAGTTGACGCACTTCCCTTCATCCCAGACCGGCTTCTCCTCCCGCCAGTCTCCGGTCTTCTTCTTCGCCCGGTCGGGAGTGGCCTGAATCACACCCCCGAGCGGGAGGGCCCTATAGCTCTTGAACAATCTGGCCTCCTCCGTTCACGCTCAGCCGCTCATAGCCCTCCTGGAGAGCCTTGAGGTTGGCCTGGACAGTCTTCTCAGGAGTCTTCTTCCCCAGGGTCTTCTTCAGCTCCTCACCGATCAGCTCGAGGGGGAAGTCGATCGCCCGGGCGAGGGCCCCCAGCGTCGGGATATTGGCATAGCCTACACCGGTCCGTGCAGCGATCTCGTCAGCGTCGATCGTCATGATCTTCCCCGGGAAGCCGGTCCGGCGGCGGACCTCCTCCGGAGAGGCCTTGGTATTCACGAGCAAGGTCCCCTCCGGCTTGAGCCCGTCGATCACATTGGCGCTCGCGGAGCTGAGGAGCGAGTCATCGACCACCACGACCACATCCGGCTCGTAGATGTTGTAGTGGATCCGGATCTTCCTCTCATCGATCCGATTGAAGGCCTTCATCGGTGCGCCGCTCCGTTCGGGCCCATACTCCGGGAAGGCCTGGACATAGTTCCCTTGCGCGAGGGCCGCTAGGGCCAGGATCTGAGAGGCCGTCTTGGCCCCCTGGCCACCCCGGGCATGCCACCTGATCTCCAGCATCATCCCTCCTCGATCAGATCGCTTCTGGTTTTATGATAGGCCCGCTGATTGGGGAGTTCCATGACTCCGATCAGATGGAGTGGTGATGAGGATCAGCGGGCTGGAGCCGGCGAGAGGATTCGAACCTCCGACCTACGGTTTACGAAACCGCCGCTCTACCTGCTGAGCTACACCGGCTTGCAAGGGGGATTATAGCGGATCAGCCGCGGCCATTCAACCTCCGGGGTTGACCTGCCCCCCGCCCCCGGCTATAGATTGAGACGATGAAGCTCTCGAAGAAGGGCGAGTATGCACTGCGGGCCTTGATGGACCTGGCCTTCCATTACGGGAATGGCGTCGAGCCCTCACAGGAGATCGCCGAGAATGGCCAGATTCCCAAGAGCTTCCTCGAGCAGATCCTGATCACCCTCAAGAACGCTGGGATCTTGGAGAGCCGAAGGGGGATCGAGGGGGGCTATCAACTGAAGCGCCCCCCGGAGGAGATCACCCTCGGGGAGGTGATCCGGCTCATCGACGGCCCCTTAGCCCCCTTCCAGGACGCTCAAGGCCCGCGGGAGATGATCAAGCAGGAGGAGCGCTACCGCGGCCTGTATTTGGTCCTGCTCAATGTTCGGGACGCCGTGGCGGAGATCCTCGATACTACCACTCTCGCTGACCTCTGCCGGAAGAGCAAGGGGCTCGGGTAATATCCCTCAAACTTGACTAATTTGATCGGTCTACTGGAATATAGAGGGGTGCACCGAGTAGTGGTCAGCTTGGTGTTGGGCCTCCTCCTGCTCAGCTTGAGTGGCTGCAGCGGGCGAGAGGCCAGCCACGACGAGGGCTTGGCGGGGAGGCTCACCATCTCCGGGGCCTGGGCCCTCTACCCGCTGATCGTCCGCTGGGGCGAGGAGTTCCAGCGGCTCCATCCGAAGGTGGAGTTCGATATCTCCGCCGGAGGTGCAGGGAAAGGGATGGTTGATGTCCTGGGGAGGCTCGCCGATCTGGGGATGGTCTCCCGTAAGATCTATCCCGAAGAGGCCGCGAGAGGGGCCTTTGGGATCGCCGTCGCCAAGGATGCGGTCTTCCCCACCGTGAATGAGAGGAATCCGGTCCTCCCGGACCTCCTCGCTAAAGGCGTGAAGCGCGAAGCGCTCATCGACCTCTGGGTCCGCAAGCGGGCCCTGACCTGGGGAGAGTTGGTGGGCAGGCCGGAGGTGGCCGCGCCGATCAACCTTTACACCCGATCGGATGCTTGTGGCGCGGCCCAGACCTGGGCGGAATATCTCGGCTCCTCCCAAGAGGACCTGACTGGGATCGGGGTCTACGGCGACCCCGGGCTGGCTCAAGCCGTGGCCACGGACCCTTTAGGCCTCGGCTACAACAACCTCAACTATGCCTATGATACCACGACCGGGAAGCCGGTCCCCGGGCTGGTGGTCCTCCCCATCGACTTCGATGGGGACGAGCGGCTCGAGCCCACAGAAGGGCCTTACACGGAGAAGGCCCAAGCCATCCGCGCGGTGGCCCAGGGCTGGGTCCCCTCCCCACCGGCACGGGAGCTTTATCTTGTGACCCTGGGGAAGCCAAGCGGGCTAGTCCGGGAGTTCCTCCTCTGGGCCCTGAGCGAGGGTCAGCAGTTCGTCCCGGAGGCAGGCTACATCCAGTTGAGCCCGGAACAGCTCGCGGAGCAAGTCCGGAGGATCAAATGATCCTGTCCAGGCCCGGGCTCCAGCTCCGGAGGCTCCAGGAGATGGTCGCCAGCCGACTGATGCTTACCGTCACGATCTTTGTCGGGCTGCTCGTCTTCATCATCATCTTCGCCCTTTATCTCCGAGCCAGGCCGATCCTGGGGATCTACCCACTGCATCTGCTCTTCTCCTCCGCCTGGCACCCTTTGCGCGGGGAGTTCGGCCTCCGCCCGTTCATCTTGGGGACCCTCTGGGTGACGGCCTTGGCGATGATCCTTGCCGTCCCGCCCTGCCTCCTCGTCGCGATCTATCTCGCGGAATATGCCCATGAGCGGCTCCGTGCGGCCGTTAAGCCGCTCATCGACCTTTTGGCCGGGATACCCTCCGTGGTCTATGGGATGTGGGGTGTCCTCGTTGTGATCCCTCTGATCAAGGATCATCTCGTGCCGTTCGCGAGGGCTCACCTCGGCTCGCTCACCCTATTCTCTACGGCCAACTCCAGCGGCTACAGCGTCCTGGCCGGGGGGATCGTCCTGGCGGTGATGGTCTTCCCGATCATCATCTCCGTCTCCGAGGAGGTCCTCCGCGCTGTCCCCCAGGAACTCCGCGAGGCCTCCCTCGCCGTAGGGGCCACCCGGTGGCAGACGATCAAGCATGTGGTCCTCCGGAAGGCCCTCCCAGGCGTGGGGGCCGCGATCATCTTAGGCTTCTCGCGGGCCTTCGGGGAGACGATGGCCGTCCTGATGGTCGTGGGGAATGTAGCTGAAGGCCCCGCCTCGATCTTCGATCCCGCCTATCCTCTCCCGGCCCTGATCGCCAATAGCTACGGGGAGATGATGTCGATCCCCCTCTATGACTCCGCGCTCCTCCTCGCGGCCCTCGTCCTCTTGCTCATCGTCCTGCTCTTCACCATCCTCGCCCGGATCGTCCTCCTCCGGGCGGTGAGGAGGGCGATGTAGAGATGGGTCGGGCTAAACTCAGGCGGCTCCTGATGCGCTGTGAGGAGCGGCTCTTCTTGGGGTTGATGCTCCTCGCGCTGATCGTCGTCGGGGGGAGCCTCATGCTCATCCTGGCCACAATCCTGGTCAAGGGGCTCCCGGCCCTGAGCTGGGCGATCTTCAGCCAAGCCCCCAAAGGGGGCTACTACCTCGGCGGGGAGGGGGGCATCCTCAACGCGATCCTCGGCTCGCTCTGTCTCGCCGGGGGCGCGACCATCCTGGCTTTCGGGTTGAGCCTGGCCATCGCCCTCTCCCTCCAGCCGGAGTATCTCAGGAGGTCGCGACTCGCCCAGTTCATCAGGTTCGCGCTCGATGTCCTCTGGGGGGTCCCCTCGATCGTCTATGGGGCCTTCGGCTTTACGGTGATGGTCCTTTTGGGCCTACGAGCCTCACTCCTCGGCGGGATCATCGCCCTCGCACTCCTGATCCTCCCGGTGATGGCCCGGGCGATGGACGAGGTGGTCCGGGCGGTCCCGGCGGAATTAAAGGAGAGCTCCTACGCCCTGGGGGCCACGCGGCTCGAGACCGCGCTCAGGGTGGTCCTCCGTCAGGCCCTCCCGGGGATCTCGACTGCCGTCCTTTTAGCCTTTGGCCGGGCCATTGGTGATGCCGCCTCTGTCCTCTTCACCGCCGGCTACACTGACTCCTTGCCCACCTCCCTCTTCCGGCCCGTCGCTTCCCTCCCATTGGCCGTCTTCTTCCAGCTCGGGACCCCCTTCCCAAAGGTCCAGCAGCGGGCCTACGCCGCGGCGGTGATCCTGACGATCATCGTCCTGGTGATCAGCCTCCTCTCCAGGCTCCTCACCAAGCGCTTGACCCGGCATATAATGAGGTGAGATGGAGGCACGCCTCGGGGAGGCAGGGGAGAGGGCGCTAGAAGTGAGGGTGAGCGAGCCCCACATCCGCGTCGAGGGCCTCAACCTTTTCTATAAGGACCGTCAGGCCCTGAAGGGGATCACGGCCGCCATCCCCGACCGGCAGATCACCTGTGTCATCGGCCCCTCCGGCTGCGGGAAGACCAGCCTCTTGAAGTGCCTGAACCGGCTGATCGACCTCGTCGACGGGGCCCGCGTCTCCGGAAGGGTCCTCCTCGACGGGGTGGACATCTATTCTGAGGGGGTCGATCTGACCCATATCCGGAAGAAGATGGGGCTCCTCTCCCAGCGCCCGGCCCCGCTCCCGATGTCGATCTACGACAATGTGGCCTATGGGCTGCGGATCCACGGGCTGCGGAGCCGGCGGCTCCTCGATGAGCTCGTCGAGCGGAACCTCCGAGCCGCTGGCCTTTGGGATGAGGTGAAGGACCGGTTGAAGAGCCCGGCCTCGAGCCTCTCGCTCGGGCAACAACAGCGGCTCTGCCTGGCAAGAGGCCTAGCCGTCGAGCCGGAGATCATCTTAGCCGATGAGCCGACGAGCGCCCTCGACCCCCTCTCGGCGAAGAAGATCATCGAGATCTTCCGGGAGCTCAAGAAGAGCTATACAATCATCTGGGTGACCCACAATTTGCGCCAGGCGCGGAGCTTGGCCGATTATGTGCTCTTCCTCTACTTGGGCGAGCTGGTCGAGCATGGCCCCGCGGAGCGGTTCTTCAGCCGGCCTAGCGATCCCCGGACGATCAGCTACATCCAAGAGGGGCTCTAGCTAGAATAGAAAGGGTGACGCTGGTGGAGCTCGAGGAGCGGCATTATTGGATCGCCCTGAATATGGTCCTCACCCCTCGCCGGTTCCGGCTCCTCCTCGAGCACTTCCCCTCCGCCAGGGAGATCTGGGAGGCCCCGCTCGCGCAGCTCCAGGCCATCCCCGGCCTGGAGCATCTGGCTGAGGAGTTCGTGGCCCAACGGGCGAAAGTGAACCTCGAGGCCGAGCTCGAGGGAATCGCCCGGCTCGACCTCAAGATCATTACCTTGGCCGATCCTGACTATCCCAGGCCGCTCCGGGGCCTGGCCGTCCCGCCCCCGGTCCTCTACCTCCTCGGTGATTACCAGGAGCGGGACGAGCTGGCGATCGCCCTAGTCGGGACCAGGCGTTCGACCCCCTACGGGCGGATGGTGGCCGAACAGTTGGCGAGGGGCTTGGCCGAGCGGGGCTTAACGGTCGTGAGCGGGCTGGCACTGGGGATCGATACGGCCGCCCATCGGGGGGCCCTTTCCGCCGGTGGGCGGACGATCGCGGTCCTCGGCTCGGGCTTCGCTAGGCCCTATCCCCAGCAGAACCTGAGGCTGATGAGAGAGATCGCCGCCTCGGGCGCGGTCTTCAGTGAGTTCCCCCTCCAGACCGAGCCGGACCGCTGGAACTTCCCCCGGAGGAATCGGATCATCTCCGGCCTCTCCCGCGGGGTGGTGGTCGTCGAGGCCCCGGAGAAGAGCGGGGCTTTGATCACCGCTCGGCTCGCGCTCGACCAGGGGCGAGAGGTCTTCGCCGTCCCGGGGAGGATCACCGACGAGGCGAGCCGGGGCGCCCATCGCCTTCTACGCGAGGGGGCTAAACTGGTCGAGACCGTCGAGGATGTGCTCGAGGAGTTCCCCGACCTACAAGCCGTGCTGGCGGCCCCAAGGGCGAAGGCGCGGCCCGAGCTTACTCCCCTTGAAGAGAAGCTCCTGGCGGCCTTGGACTGGGAGCCGCTCCACTTCGATGAGATCCTGGAGGCGACCGGCCTCTCCCACGCTGAGCTGGCGCACGGCCTCCTCCAGCTCCAACTCAAAGATCTGATCAAGGAATTCCCCGGGAAGCGGTATGCCAAGCTCCCTTAAGCTATAATTGGGTCATCTCTGACCCTGACTGATAGCGGAGGTAGCGGTGCAAATGACCGAGCGGACTTTCGTGATGCTCAAGCCCGATGCGGTCCAGCGCGGACTGGTGGGAGAGATCATCTCCCGGATCGAGAAGAAGGGCTTAAAAATCGTGGCGCTGAAGCTCCTCCGACTCGATCGGGCCCTGGCTGAACGGCAGTATGAGGTCCATCGCGGGAAGCACTTCTTTGAGGAGTTAGTCGAGTTCGTCACCTCCTCCCCGGTCGTGGCGATGGTCGTCGAGGGTGAGGAGGCGATCAAGGTCATCAGGAGACTGATGGGAGCGACCAACCCCTTCGAGGCCGAGCCGGGGACGATCCGGGGGGACTTCGGGCTCGACCTGACGAAGAACCTGATCCACGGCTCCGATTCAGTGGAGACGGCTGCCCGAGAGATCGCCCTATTCTTTCGTGAAGAAGAGCTCCTCGATTATGAGCTCTCCTCGGGGGCCTGGACTTAACGCCTCGTCAACCGTGGTTTCGATGACCAACTTCCTCTCCCCTAGTTGGGAGAGGATTGAGGTGAGGGGGAAAGGGCCCCCTGGACAGGCATCGCTAAACATCAGACCAAGCTTGACAGAGCGCCGACTGCCGGCTAGAGTGAGGCTGGAGCGGCGAACTTGGAGTGGGGAGGTGCAGCCGATGGGCGAGCCGAAGGCTAAGATTAGGTTCACCTACGAGGATTACAAGACCCTGCCGGAATCGGAGACCAAGCGGTATGAGCTTTTAGGAGGGGAGCTGGTGATGGTCCCATCGCCGACGGAGGCTCATCAACGGATCTCGGGGAATCTGGAGTTTGTCCTGCGCCAGTTTGTCCGAGAGCGGCGTTTAGGGCAGGTCTACGATGCCCCTCTAGATGTCGTCCTCGGGGAGGGCGAGGAGCGGGAGGTTGTCCAGCCGGATATCTTCTTCATCTCTAGGGAGCGTTCGCACATCATCGCTGAGGAGGAGATCCGCGGGGCTCCGGACCTAGTCGTAGAGATCACCTCTCCGGCCACGGCGGACCGCGATCGGGGCTATAAGAAGACGCTCTATGCCCGCCATGGCGTGAGAGAATACTGGATCGTCGATCCTCAGGAAGAGACGATCGAGGTCTTCACCCTGGGGGAGCGAGGATTCCAAGGGGTAGCTACCTACCGCAAGGGCGAGGTCCTCCACTCCCCGCTCCTCGCGGGCCTGGCCATCGCTCTTGGGGAGGTCTTCGCCTAAGCTGAATAGAACTGGGTCAAGAATTCTCCCAATCCCAATGTGCTGGGTCTACCCCCTCCCTCCAGCGCCTGAAATGTTGCAATGCAAGACCTGACCTCGACACTCGAGGTATCTTGAGGTGGAGCTGATTTATGGATATTCCCCACCCTGCTCAGTTTTAAGAAATCGCAGAGCGGTTGGGCAGACATCACCCTGTTTGTTAGCATGGGGTTCATTGGGATCGGGAATTTCATTTGATCTTCCTATAATCCTCCCAGCGAAGGGTTCCCCTTCCTCTGTACATAGATCTGTCCAAATTAAAACTCCCCAGTCGTTCTCTATGATCTCATTCTGAACGATATTTGCTGTGACGTGTTGAGCAAGGCCTATTCCCCATTTATGCCCCGATATCGAGTTCTCTTGAACTCTAGTCACCGCCTGTCCACTAAGCCAAAGGGCTTCTTCATCATTATCAGCGAAAGAATTTGCCATAATTGTGGCATCTGCCTGATCTTTCACAATTATGCCGGTCATATTCTCTGAAACTATATTCCGAATGATAGTTACTCGGCTCTGATCCCAGACACGGACGGGCGCATAACTTTTGGAAATAGTATTATCCTCCAAAATGGCCTGAACATCATGTCCCATCAGGATGCCGAAGTGATTGCCCTCAAGATAGGTGTTCCCGATGGTCGCACGCACCCGGTCCCTAAGCATGATTGCAGTCTCATTGTCGGTGAAAATACTCTCAAGGATCATTATCTGACTCTCTTCGCCTGCTACAACACCGTATTTATTCGCTACGAAGTGGGTCTTACGGATGGTGACGGTCGATGCGCCGAAGACGCTGACACCAAAAGGACAGACCCGAATCGCTTCCACACATGAGCCCTTAGCTCCTGTGATCATAAATCCGATTACATTAACATTTATCAACGAATCTCCGGCAATTAAGATCCCTGGTTTGCCCTCCTCCTTTGCAATTAGCCTCACTTCATTTATCCCTTTGCCCTTCAGCGTTACAGCTTTATTCACAATTATGTTATCCTGATAGCTCCCTTCTTGAATCTCAACTATGCCTCCTGGCTGTGCGGCATCGATCGCTGCTTGAATTGTGGTAAAGTCACAACCACTAGCGCAGACGGTTAGCGTAATCGAGTTTTCAGTCGAGATCCCCATTAACACGCTGAAGCCGACCCCTATCACGATACTGATCCCAACCAGTCTAGCTAGAAGGGGTTTCATCGAAGGTCTCCTGCTAAGGCCACCTGCTGTCGAGTGTAGGGCCTCTCAATGACCCACTCCCTCGTCCCAAGGCGTTCTATACGGACGGTTCCCTCCGCCGACTCCCTCCGCGGAGTAAATTGTATTTGATAATCCCGATAATAGGATTGATAATCCCGATAATAAGACCGCGGGCGGTCCAAGGTAGAATACTCCTCATAGAGCTGGGTAAGCCGTTCCGCCAGCGGTTCGGCTCTCCTGCCTCCCAGTTTTATCACGCCTGAGGGGAAAAGAGATGCGACACTGAAGGGGCTTTCCCAAAGGCCGATGCCGGCCTCCCGGCTTGGGCCATCGAAAGTCCGAAAGTCATTTAATCCAAGGAAATAGTGGAGGTCAACGCAAACTCTCTTCCACTGTAGATCGGAGGCATCCACATATCCTCTTTCGATCGTTTGTGGCTGGTTCAGGAATGCGGCCACATCCTCTTCGCTCACCTCCGGCCAAAGGCCAGGTGCGTCCAAACCGCCCTGTGCCGGTCCGAAGGTGGAGTATTCGATGACTTTGGCTTCACCGCCCTTATGTAGCAATACGAGTGGGGCAGTGTGCCGGCCACCATGGCGGAGAGGAATCAGCATCAACCCACTTGGCTGGAGCTGGTCCCACCAAGAGGGCGGGATATCGGCGCAGGCCGTGGTCGCAACAATCCGGTCATAAGGGGCGTCCTCTGTCCAACCGTAGTAGCCATCCCCCACTCTCAGACGGATGTGGCTATAGCCTGCGACCTCCAAGAGTCGGCGTGTCCGTTCCGCAACATCCTTCTGTACTTCAACGGTTGTGACTCTTCCGTGGTGGCCTACGATTTCAGCCATGAGTGCGGCGTTGTAGCCTGTACCTGCACCAATCTCCAGAACATGCATACCTTCATCGAGTTCGAGCAATTCGAGCATGCGGGCGACCAACCAGGGCTGCGAACTGGAACTCGGTTGAGGTGATAGCTTGATCAGGAGAGAGTTGTCGGAATAGATGTATGAAAGCAGATCTGGATCGGGGGCCAAGGGATCGAAGGGCTGCCAAACAAACGTTCCATCTTGCTGTCGAAGATAGAAACCTTCCACAAAGCGATGGCGTTCGACGGTCAGAAAGGCATTCCGAACGGATTCAGAGACGATACAGTCTAATCCTGCGACAAATTGTTGCAGCAATGCCTCTATACTTGTCATTAGTTGCTCCCTCGACACCCTTGGCCCCAGAAGTTACTATGTAATGCCAATACGCCATGGTCCGCACTTGTCTTCATCCGGAGCACAAGCGATACCGACTTGGGCCTTGATGTCGTTATTATTGGGAACAGTGACCTTAGTTATCAACGCTCCCACCGCTAGAGCGACTAAGCCCGCTTTCCCAAGGCGCAAGAGGGTTCGCCGATCCATCTCCCACTCCTCCATCGCTAACCTTTCCTTTTGCATTATATCACCTCGTGGGGGTCGACACCAAGACCAAGCAGGTGGTCTCACTGGAAGTGACTGATGAGCGGACTGATGATGGAGAGAAGCTTGCGCCGTTGGTGAGGAAGGCCCGAAGGAAGGCGCGGGTCAACAAGGTTCTTGGGGATGGGGGCTACGACTCCCATGACAACTTCAAGTTCTTGGCCAGTGAGGGTATTGAGCCGGGGATCAAGGTGCGTGAGGATTCCAATCCCAACTGCGGTGGGGCCAGGGAGGAGGTGGTGCGGGCCTACCTCAAGGACCCACCAGGCTGGAAGGAGCGGGTAGGCTATGGGGAGCGATGGATGGCGGAGGGCGCTGCAAGCGCATCTTGGGATTCAAACGGCTCTTCGGTGAGGTAGTCCGGGCGAAG
>JBBIJD010000010.1:0-32015 GCA_037446135.1 Candidatus Fraserbacteria bacterium | reverse complement strand
AGTACCCGACACGGAGCACCTCCGGCCTCGTCCGGGCGGCCTCCCTGGCCCAGCGGCAAACCGCTTGATGCACGGTAGTGGCATCAGGCCATCTGAGCACGGACGAATCCAAGGATCTCACCGGCATATTGGATCGCCTCCTCGCTCTGGAGCGGGCCATAGTGCTCGAACGGCGCTCCGAGCTTCTCCGGCACGGCCACGCCTGAGGGCAGCTCCCGGAGGAGCTTGGCTACTACATGGCCCCAGGCCTCTTGCCCGAGGCGCAAGTGAAGGGCCTTGACGGCCTTCGCCGCGGCCTGATGGGCCGCGAAGCAGGCCCACTCGTGGCGCCCTTGGGCTCGGGAATCTCGGGCTTGCTCAAGATCCCTCTCCGCTTGAGCAAACCAGTCGCGCACGCGATTGGCCATCATCGCCTCCCACCGCTGACTTTACTGGATTTTGGCTTGGCCGCGCCATGCCTCCCTCGCCCGCTTACAGGGGAGCCCCAACCCGTTTTCCGCGCCCTCCGCGCATACCGGCTCCCTCACCCGGATTCTTTGGGGCCGAGTTCCGCCTCCACAACCGCCACCACCTCTTCGGCAAGAGCGAGGGCCTCGTGCGCGGCTCCCTCCGTATACACCCATGCCGGGATGCTATCGGGAAGGCTGTTGGGGTAGCGAGTGGGAACATAATAGCCATCGAGGATCGCCCAGGTCCGCTGCTTTTCCGAAAAGCTTTGATTATATGCGGCCGCAGTGGCGCACAGCCGCTCCACGGAATGCCCCAAGACCACTTCTTCTCCCTGGGCATAGAGATACCCCTTCAGGGCCTTTTCCGCGATCTGTTGGGCCAGAAAACAAGCGATGTGGTACCCGCCGAGCCGGACCAGCTCCTTGGCCCATTTCAGATCCTCTTTAGCTTGGTCTAGCCACCTTCTGCCCTCTTCAAACGGGCTTCTTCTCATAGAGCACAATCCCCTCCTCCAGGATCGCTTTCAAGAAAGGGTTTCTCTTCCTCGCCTCCAATTCCTCGGGAGTATAGCACAAGAGATCTAAATCGACCGGAAGGGCCAGGCTCTGGTAGAGGAGTCTCAAGCGCTCCAGGGGCGGGAGATCGGTGTGCATGATCACCAGCACATCCAGATCAGTCAGGAGATCCCTCCGCCCATGGGCATAGGAGCCAAAAAGGATAATGCGCTCCACTTCAGGCCTGGTCGATAGAACCTGAACCAGCCGCTCAAGGGATTGCTCAAGTTTTTGCAAATAGGCGGCTCGCCTCTCCCCAAGGTTCACCGTTTACATCCTCCGCTGAGGTATGGCCTCCACCCTCTCCGCCGGCCGAGTTCCCAAAGCTCCCCGGCAATTTATGTTAGTAGATGACGCGCCAATCGCCCACACGGAGCTTGTAAACCCCTTTCAATGCCCCGCTTAACGGCTCCGGGATGACCCTCGCAAAATTCTTGGAGACCCATTCGATTCGAGCTTCTTATCGAGCTTTTCGATGTCTCGTACCGCGGCTTCTGTCCATTCAATCGTGACCAAATCTATTTAACACCTCTCGCTGAGGAACCTTCTTGGAAGGCTTGGCTAAGCGTTCCTCGAGTTCCTTCTTGAACTCCTCGCGTAATTCCAGCCCCGAATCCGGGTCCCCAAGCATTTCCAGGACTTTCTGCTCGATCAAGTGTTCCAAATCATCGATGCTTAGGTCCTTAACACTGGCCATCTCTTCACCTCCTTCCCTTACTGATCTTCATTTGGTTGCCTTTACTCACCACACATTCTACCAGTCGTTCCGCTGCGTGGCCATCCCCATATGGAGTTCCGCCCTCAACTGCTGGTCGTAACATTCTGGCTGCTTCCACAATACGCTTTGGATCACAGCCCGCCAGCACGTTCCACCCCGCTTCCACTGTTTCCACCCACTCCGTCTCCTCCCTTAGGGTCACGCAGGGCACCCCGAAGAAGAAGGCCTCCTTCTGGACCCCGCCGGAGTCGGTGAGGATGACCTTGGCGTTCTTCTCCAATACCAGCATGTCCAGATAGGAAACCGGTTCGATGAGACTTAGGTTAGATGGATAAGGGGTAGGGGATAGATTGGAGAGGGCATGGCGGGTGCGGGGGTGGAGCGGGACGACCACGGGAAGGCCTTCCTGGGCAAGGGCAGCCAAGCCCTGGAAGATCCCTTTTAACCGCTCGGGATCATCGGTGTTCTCCGCCCGGTGGACGGTGGCCAGGGCATAGTTTTTGGGTTCTAATTCGAGCCTCTGGAGAATATTGGAACGTCTCTCGGCAACTTCTCCGTAAAGGAGGACCGCATCATACATGACGTCGCCGGTGTTGATTACGACGGGCTTAGAGGGAGAAGGGGTAAGGGGCAGAGGGGCGGAGGCGAGGGGGAGGAGGTGACCATCGTTGAGGATGTTGGTAAAGCCCTCGCGGCGGAGGTTTTCCACGGCGGTGCGAGTTGGGCAGAAAAGGAAGGTAGAAACATGGTCTGTGAGCACACGGTTTATCTCCTCGGGCATCCGGCGGTTAAAACTTCTGAGCCCAGCTTCCACATGAGCCACGGGGATGTAAAGCTTGGCCGCCGCAAGAGCTCCGGCCAGGGTGCTATTGGTATCGCCATAGACCATCACCAGGTCGGGCTTCTCTTTGAGAAGCACCTCTTCGATCCGCTTGAGCATCTCCCCGGTCTGGTATCCGTGGGTTCCAGAGCCCACGCCCAGGTGGTAATCCGGGGCCTTGAGCCCTAGTTCATCGAAGAAGACTTGAGAGAGCTCGTAGTCGTAATGCTGACCGGTATGGACCAGGATCTCCCAAATCGGGTCTTCGGCATGAGCTTGATTATGCTCTTCAATGGCCTTCAAGATGGGCGCGACCTTAATGAACTGCGGCCGGGCACCGACGATGTTCATGAGCTTCATGGCCGAGTTTGCCTTCCTAAACCGATCAAATTAATAGCATCCGTATCGGCTGCAGCTCCCTGGTGAAAGGGTTCAAGATCAATCCAAAGATCTCCAAGGTTACCACGCCTAGCAAGGCCTTATCCTTAGGCTCCCCCAAGATCACTGGGGTATGGCCCTCTCCCTGGGGGAGGGAGATATGGCATTCGGAGACCTTGCGCTCTACCATCGTGCCGTCGGCCAAGACGAAGGTAACGGACCGTTTCGGGACCAGCTCGATCTCCTTCCAGACCTTCTCAGGCAAAAGCGTATAGGTCGCCCCGCTATCTACCAGGAGGTGGACCGAGGCCCGCTTGCCTGTAGGGCCGGTGACGACCCCTTCTATTATGTAGGTGACCCCCATAATCTAATAACTGAAATCCCCCTGGGCCCGCCGCAACCATCTTTAGATTTGGATTTAGAGATGGCGAAAACTACCGTTCCACCGCCGGTGCGCTCGCAAGGGTCGAGGCACTGGATGTAAGCCACTCGGCCCCGGCCTTCCCCTTCCTCAGCCTCAGCCCCGGCTAGTCCCAGCTCTACCAGCGAGACCCCATGGCTTAAGGCCACATAGTAAGGCATCAGCGAGGCGAGGGCGTGCATGCACAAGGGCCGTTCTGCTATGAGCTTGAACCCCTCCGCAATGCGGAAGAAATCACCCTCCCGGTAGACGGGACATCGCCCCTTGATCTCCTTAACCTGAACGAGCAGGTCCTCACCGGCCATGGGAATGGGATCTCAGCCTCTCTCGTATCCGGGTGACCACATAGCTCACTTCCGCCTCAGTGAGCTCGGGGAACATCGGGAGCGATAGGACCTCTCGGCCGGCCCGCTCCGATTCCGGCAGCTCCCCCTCATCATAGCCCAGATGTCGAAAGCACTCCTGGAGGTGGAGCGGCAGGGGGTAATACACCGCGGTGCCGATCCCCTGCTCTTCCAAATACCTCTGCAGGGCATCGCGGCCACCGCCGGTTAGTCGGATCGTATACTGGTGGAAGATGTGGGTCCGCTCCGGGGCCCGATGAGGGGGCTCAAGCCCCTCCAGCCCTTGGAGCTGCTCATCATACAGCCCGGCGATGGCCCGGCGGGCAGAGGTCCACTCATCCAGGTGCTTGAGTTTGACCCGGAGGATGGCCGCCTGGAGGGCGTCCAACCGGGAGTTCGTCCCCACCAGCCGATGGTAATACTTGGGCCGAGCGCCGTGGACCCGAAGCAGCCTCACCTTCTCGGCCAGTTCATCGTCGTTTGTGACCACCAGCCCGCCATCCCCATAGGCCCCGAGGTTCTTGGTGGGGAAGAAGCTAAAGCAGCCGAGATGGCCGATCGTTCCGACCTTTTGGCCTTTATATTCCGCGCCGATAGCTTGAGCCGCGTCCTCGACAACATAAAGGCCGTGCTCATCGGCAAGGCTCATGATCTCGTCCATATCCGCGGGCTGGCCATAGAGGTGGACCGGGATCACAGCCCCGAGATTCTCGCGTAAGGGGTGCTGCTTGAGGACCTCGGCCATACTTTCCGGCGAGATATTGTAGGTCTTGGGATCGATATCCACAAAGACCGGGGTGGCTCCTACATTGACCACAACACCGGCAGTGGCGAAGAAGGTGAAGCTCGGGACGAGGACACCAGCGCCGGGGCCGATCCCTAGAGCCTTGAGCGCCAAAAGGAGGGCATCCGTCCCGCTCGCTACCCCGATCGCATGTTTGACTCCAAGATATTGGGCGACCTCTTGCTCGAACGCCTCTACTTCCGGCCCTAAAATAAAGTGACCAGATTCGAGAACACGCCGAATTGCCGAGTCGATCTCCCCTTGGATCGCTCGATATTGCCTTGTTAAGTCTAAAACGGGAATTTTCATGGCCCTTCCCCTAAATGTTCGATCTTATCCCCCACCTTCCGGTAACGGCGCCCGCAGGCTTTACAGCTAGTCTCCTCACCTCCGAACTTTAAGGGAACACCGCAGCGACAAGCCCAGCCCATTTGGCGTGCTGGTATACCAGCCACCAATGCGTAGGGAGGCACATCTTTGGTCACCACCGCCCCAGCGGCCACGAAGGCCCACTCCCCGATGGTCACCCCGCAGACGATCGTGGCATTCGCCCCGATACTGGCCCCCCGCTTCACCCGAGTAGGGATGTAGTCCTCGCTCCGATTCCTGGGGAAGGCCGCGCGCGGGGTCTTGACATTAGTAAAGACACAGCTCGGCCCGCAGAAGACATCGTCCTCAAGGATTACACCTTCGTAGACGGAGACATTGTTTTGGATCTTCACATTGCTCCCGATCCTCGCGTTCTTGGCTACAAAGACATTCTGGCCCAAAGTGCAGTCCTCCCCGATCTCCGCCCCGGCCATCACATGAGAGAAGTGCCAGATCTTGGTCCCCTTCCCGATCTTGGCCCCAGGGTCCACATAGGCCGACTCATGGACGAAGTAATCGTTCTCCTTCATCGGGCCTCCCTGAGCTGCCGTGTCGCCTCCTCGAGAACCTGCACTACCGGGACCGCGCTCTCCCCATCGGAGAGGGGTCGCCTCCCTTCCCTCACGCATTCCAGGAAGTGTTCAAGCTCGAGCCTCAGGGGCTGGCCATGCCCGCGGAAGGCCACCTCTGCCCCTTCGTCATGGATCGAGAGGTCAGCATTGATGCCTCTCCGGTGAAGGACCACGGTTTGGTCGATCTCATCATAGACCAACATCCCTCTTGAGCCGATGATCGTGAGCCGGCGGCGCTTCTCCGGCCAGAGCCAGGAGCAATGGATGTGGGCCTGGACTCCCTTGGGAAACTGTAGATGAAGATGAACATCATCCTCCACACCAAGCTGGAGGACGGCCTGGCCGTGGGCCGTGACCCGCTCCGGGGCCTGGCCGATGAGGTAGAGGAGGACGGCCACATCGTGGACCCCGAGGCTTAAGAGGGCGTTCTCCACGGTCCGAACTTTACCGAGATTGAGCCGCTCCTGGTGAAGGCTCCAGGGAGCCCCTATCCCCCCGGAATCCAAGAAATCCCTGATCCAGCGGATGGCCGGCTGATAGAGGAGGAGATGACCGACCATCAGGGTCTTCCCGACCTTACGGGCCAGAGCCACGAGCTCTTCGGCCTCGGCGGCCCGAAGAGCCAAGGGCTTCTCCACGAATACATGTTTCCCCGCGAGAAGCGCCTCCTTGGCCTGGGCGAAGTGGGTGGCGGCTGGGGTAGCGATCACCACCGCGGGTAAGCCAGTCTGGAGGAGGGCGGAGGAATCAGGATGCAGGGCTACATCGGGGTAGAGAGACCCGAGCTCAGCCCGGATCTCCGAGCGGAGCTCGGCGATCCCCCCGAGGGCGTCCAACTCATACAGTGTCCGAGCCAGGTTCTTCCCCCAGCCGCCGGCGCCGATCAGCCCGACCTTCGTAGTCATAGTAGGGTGATCCGCTCCCGATGGTCTCGGACATCCTTGGTGGCGTTCCGGGTGTCGAAGATATGGCGAGAGTGGGCCACCACCCAAGCGTAGTCGATCCCGCTGTGATCCGTGGCGATGATCACCAGGTCTTGGGCCGCGAGCACCTCCGGCGTCAGCTCGATGCTCTCCATCGCTAGCCCCTCGGCCTGGAATCGCGGGATGTAAGGGTCATGGTAGCGCACCTCCGCTCCGTCGGCCAAGAGGAGTCGGATCAGCTCGATAGCCGGCGACTCCCGGTAGTCGTCGAGGTCCCGCTTGTAGGCCACTCCTAGAACGAGGACCTTGGCTTTCGAGAGGGGGATGCCCAGGCGGTTGAGAACGCGGGTAGCTTTTTCCTTTACGAACTCCGGCATCCGGCGGTTGATCTCCCCAGCTAGGGCGATGAAGTGGGTGTTGAAGTTGAGCTCCTTGGCCTTCCACTCGAGGTAGTGCGGGTCCACAGGGATGCAGTGGCCGCCCACGCCCGGTCCGGGCCAGAAGGGCATGATCCCGAAGGGCTTGGTGAAGGCGGCTTCCAAAACTTCCCAAACATTGAGGCCCATCCGATCGCAGAGGAGGGCGAGCTCGTTCACTAAGGCGATGTTCACCGCGCGGAAGGTGTTTTCAAAAACTTTCACCAGCTCCGCCACCTTAGCGCTGGAGACGGGGATCACCTTCTCCACGGTCTGGGAGTAGAAGGCCACCCCGACCTCCAAGGAGTCTGGCCCGACCCCGCCGACCACCTTGCAGGTGTTGCGGGTGGTATAGCGCTTGTTTCCGGGATCGACGCGTTCGGGGGAATGAACGAGGAAGAAGTCTTGTTCGGCCTTCAGGCCCGAGCCCTCGAGGATGGGGAGCATCACCTCTTCAGTCGTCCCGGGGTAAGTGGTGGACTCCAGGCTTATGAGCTGGCCCGGCCTAAGGCGCCTCGCAATCTCCCGGGTTACCCGCTCGACATACTGAAGATCCGGGGTGAGGTTCTTAGTGAGGGGAGTAGGGACACAGATCACGAGCACATCCATCTCTGACGCGGCGCGGAAGTCGGTCTCCGCATGGATGAGCCCTTTAGCTACGAGCTCCCGGAGTTCCTCATCCTTTACATCGCCGATATAGTTCTCTCCACGGTTGACCTTCTCGGCCCGGAGGGGGTTCTGCTCGATCCCGATCACCTTGAAGCCGACCTTGGCCTTCTCCACAGCGAAGGGTAGGCCGACATAGCCCAGGCCGACCACGCCCACTATCGCGGAGTGGTCCCGGATCCTCTGCAGTAGGCTTCTCTTATGATCGCTCATCTTCCTTGCCCTCCTCCGGCCCGGCCTGGAGCCAGTGGATAAAGAAGGCAAGCAGAACCCCCACGAAGAGCCCCAATACCCCAGCCACGGCCAGGTTCATCTTCAGGCCGGGGCCAAGCGGCCCGGAGGAGACGGGCCCGCGCACCGGGCTCAGCAGCTCGGGAAGCGCTGGCAGCATTGCCTGCAATGAAGCTTCCTCCACCTCCAATGATGTCAATTCGGATCTAAGTCTTACCAGCTCCGGTCCGACATTCGGGAGGTAGGCCGGCCCGAGCCGGTCCATCGCATCCAAGGCCAGCTCCACGGCCTGAAGCCGGGCATAGAGCAAGTCCAGCTCCTTCTGCACGAGATACCCCCGAATGGTGGACGTAGCCCCTGTGCTCAGCTCGAGCCTCTTTGGATCAGCCTCTATTTCGGCGATCATGGCCCGGAGCCGGTCCCGACCGGCCTCGGCCGCCTCCCTTAAACGCTCGAGCTCGGCCTCCCATTCCCTAAGCTGGATCAGATCGGCCTCCCGCTCGGACTCCAGCTCCTTCAAGCGGCGAGCGATGGCCTCTCCCACCCCCGCTTGGCTCTCTTCCTCCAGTGCGGCCACCACCTGCTCCAGCCGCGCCTCGAGCTCTCGAGGAGGCACAGGGCCCCGAAGGGAGAGCTGGAGGAACTGGCCCTGGTTCTTGGCCTCGAGGCTAGTGGCCCGGCCTGGCTCGAGGCCGGCCCGCTCTAAGAGCCCCGGGTCCCGCGCCCGCTCTACCAGCCAGTCCGCCGTAGGCGGGGTATAGGTCGCAGGCGCGCCCGCCGGCCGCTCTATAGCCAACAGGACCTCAGTGCGGTAGACAGCAGGGGAGCGAGCCGCAAAGGTCGCGGCCAAACCTATCGCGACCACTGCCACCCCGAGGACGACCCATTTGCCCCTCCAGAGGATGCGGAGGTAGTCCCTCAGGTCGACCTCATACTCTTCCATCCCGTTCCTCCTTTCCTCCCCCGAATAGAATGATCCCGCCTTCGGTCATCTTCGCGACCGTGGCTCTCGCCCGCTCATACTCCGCTTCCGTATAGAGATGGGGCTCGAGCCGGGGCAACGCAAGCTCCTCCTTAACGAGGGCATAGGCCTCCTCCCGGGGCTCGCCCTTGTAGATGATGAGCAGGTCCACATCGCTCGCCACAGTATAATTCCCCCGGGCATAGGAGCCGAAGAGGACGACGAGCGTCAGAGGTAAGCGCTTATTCAGCCGGGGCAGGCGCTCCCGGAGGCGGGCGATGAGCTCCTCGCGGCTATGCTCGGGATAATAGATGTGCACAGAACTCGATGATCCTCTCGGCATGTGCGATCAGCCTCTCTGCCTCCTCCCTTGTATACCTCCTCCGGGGCGAGCCCGAGGGATGGGCGTTGGGATAACGCGCAGGGATATAGGCCTTATCCAGCTCCAAACCGCCTTTTATCAGCTCCTCCCGAACGGGCTCCCGATGAGCCAACTCCTGGAGCAAGTCGGCCACGGAATGGCCCCAGGCCTCCGCGCCTATCCTCTGGAAGACGGCCTTCACTGCCTTTTCCGCGGCTTGCTGGGCCGAGAAGCAGGCCCAATCATAATACCCGCCCTCAAGATCGCTCTTAGCGTGCTCTAGGTCCCCTTCAGCTTGATCGAGCCAGTCCCGACTCCGCTCCACAAGGGTAGATTAGCCCTCCCAGGCTCGAATGTCAATGGAATGAATGCCATGCCCCTCTCACCGCCGGGCGGGAATGCTGGGATGTTGAAAGGCGGACTAGACTAGAGGAGGCTCTCGCGGACCGCGACCGGGAGCGGGCGGGCCAGGCCCTGGAGCCGGTCGAGGTTCCGGAGGATGATCCGCGGGCCCTCGAGCTCGATGAGCTTCTCCTCGCGGAGGCGAGAGAGGGTCCGGATCGCCGTCTCTGGGGCGATCCCCGCCAATTCCGCCAGCTCGGCCCGGGAGAGGTCGAGCCCGATCAGGAGGTGCGGCCCTTCGGCCCGGCCGAACCGCTCCCCCAGGGCCAGGAGGAGCCGGGCCAGCCTCGCCTCGCTGCTCCCGTAGGCCACCTCGACCAGCTTGGTCTGGAAGGCCAACAACTCCTGGGCCAGCTTCTCGATCAGCCGGAAGGCCACGCTCGGATGGTCCCGGATGAACCCCAAGAGCTTCTCCTTGGAGATGAAGGCCAAAGTCGCCGGCCCGAGGGTCCGCGCGGAGCTGGTGTAGCTCCCCGCGGCGAAGAGGGCCTCTTCCCCGAGGAGTTCCCCGGACCGGAGGAGCTTGAGGATCTGGCGCTTCCCGTTCGGGGCCTTTCCCAGGACCTTGACGCTCCCGCGACAGACGATGTAGGCCCCGAAGGGGAAGGCCCCCTCCTGGAAGATCGTCTCCCCACCGTCGTAGGCCACATGGTTCACCAGGGCGGTGAACTGGGCGAACTCCTCCGGAGGGAGGCCCGCGAAGACCCAAGAGCAGGCCTCTTGGCGGCAGTCGCTGCAGCCCCGGAGGACTTGAATCCCCGCCTCTTGCCCCTTCGGATCAACTGCTCTCATCGCCTCCTACCTACCCTGAGAGGAACTGGTCGATCCCCCCCGCGGCGAGCTTCCCATCGTGGACCGCCTGGACGACCGTCGCCCCGCCGTTGATGCAGTCCCCTCCGGCAAAGTATTTGGGATTCGAGGTCTGCCCGGTCTGAGGGTCGATCACTACTAGCCCGCCCTCGAGCTCCAGGCCGGGGATCTTCTCCAAGAACTCGGTCCGTGGCCGCTGGCCGAGCGCCTTGATCACGGTATCGACCTGGAGGACGAATTCCGTCCCGGGGACCGGCTCGGGCCGACGGCGGCCACTCGCGTCCGGCTCGCCCAATCGCATGTAGAGGCACTCGAGCCCCTCGACCCGCCTCTCCCCGAGGAACCGCTTCGGGGCGATCAGCCAAAAGAAGTGGACCCCCTCTCGCCGGGCGGCCTTCACTTCCTTCTTGAAGGCCGGCATCTCCTTCTCCGTCCGACGATACAAGATCATGACATCTTTAGCCCCGAGCCGGACGGCCTCCCTCGCCACATCGATCGCGGTATTCCCCCCGCCGATCACCGCCACCCGCTCCCCGAGCTTGAGCCTGCGAGGGTCACCGAGCTTCAGCTCCTCGATGAACCGGAGGGACTCGTAGACCCCCTCTAGCTCGTCCCCCTCCCAGTGGACCTCGAGATCCTCGCCCAGGCCCACCCCGAGGAAGATCGCCCCATGATGGCGCTCAAGCTCCTTCAAGGAGAGCCCAGCACCACTCTCGCCCTCTCCGACCGGCTGGCCGAGCCGGAATTCCACCCCCAAGCGGGCGAGCTGCTCAGCCTCTTGGGGGAGCGGCTCAATCTGCTGTTTATAAGGGGCGATCGCGCGGGTCACCAGCCCTCCTAAGGAGGGTCGGCCCTCATAGACGGTCACTCGGTAACCGAGCCTGGCCAGCTCGGCGGCGCAAGCCAAGCCCGCCGGGCCGGCACCGATCACCCCCACGGACTTCCCGTTCGACTTGGCCCGCTCGTAGTATTCGATCCCTCGCTCTAGGACCCAATCGGTAGCGAACCGCTGGAGCCGCCCGATCGCTACGGGGCGACGGCCCTCCTCGCGGAGGACGCAGGCCCCTTCGCAGAGCTCCTCGACCGGGCAGACGCGGGCACAGCTCCCCCCCAAAGGGTTGGCAGAGAAGATCGTCTTCCCCGAGCCCTCGTAATCTTGCTCGAGGATCTCTCTAATAAACTTCGGCACATTGACCCCGGCAGGGCAGGCGGCCACGCATGGGGCCGGGGTCTCCTTCCTCCCGCAGAGGAGGCACCGCTCGGCCTCGAAGAGCGCCTCCCCTTCAGAGGAGAACGGCGGGGTCTCCTCCGCGAAGAGAGCCTCCTTTTTTTCCTCAGCCCCGAGCTTCAGCGCGAGTTCCATCAAGAGCCTCCTCTAAAGCGATTCTCATCGTTGCCATTCTAGTATGGGTCTGGGCCGGTCACTATGACCTACATCGCCACTTCGGATGATCTGGGTCAGAGTCACATCAGCCCATTGCCACTAAGATAAGATGGGATAAAGAGCGCGGGCCGGCATGATGGACAGACTGGACCATTCATGAACGATACGGATTTAGTCCTCATCCATCCCCCTAGCATCTATGACTTCCGCCAGCGGGCAGCTTTCCCCAGCCCACTGAGCGACCTCATCCCTTCCTCCCCGGTCTTCGAGATGTATCCCCTCGGACTGTTGACCCTCTCGAGCTACCTCGAGGGGCGGGGCCTACGGGTCCGGATCATCAATCTCGCCCTCAGGATGATGCTGGACCGGCAATTCGCTCCCCCGGCCTTCCTCGCCCAGCTTCGGCCGAGGCTCTTCGGCCTCGATTTGCATTGGCTCCCTCATGCCCAGGGGGCCCTCGAGCTGGCCCGGCTCCTGAAGGGGCTCCACCCCGAGATCCCCATAGTCCTCGGTGGCCTCTCCGCAAGCTATTACTACCGCGAGTTGCTCGCCCGCCCGGAGGTGGACTTCGTCATCCGCGGCGACTGCGCGGAAGAGCCGCTCTACCGGCTCATTTTGGCCCTGGAGGGCCGCGGCCCGCTCGCGGGGGTCCCGAACTTGGCCTGGAAGGAGAACAGCCAGGTCCGGGCCAATCGGCTAGACTATAGCCCCGACTCGCTCGATTATGTCGATCTCCGGCCCGACCGGCTGATCAAGCAAGCCTGGCGCTATCGCGACCGGCTGAGCCTGACGCCGTATCACGGGTGGTGGAGGAACCCCGTAATGGCCATCTTCACCGTCAAGGGCTGCACCCACAGTTGCGCCACCTGCGGCGGCTCACGCGAGGCCTATTCCAGAGTGGTCGAGCGCGAGAGGCCGGCCTTCCGGAGCCCGGAGAGCATCCTGAAGAACATCCTCGACCTCGCGAGCCTCTCCCGCGGCCCGATCTTCCTCATCGGGGACATCCGCCAGGCTGGGGAGGGCTATGCCCAGGAGCTGCTCCGGCTCATCCGGAAGCATAGGATCTGCAATGAGCTGGTCTTCGAGCTCTTCGCCCCTGCCGGCCGGGAGTTCTTCGATGAGCTGGCAGCCTCGGTCCCGAGCTGGACTATCGAGTTCTCCCCCGAGAGCCACGACCCCGAGCTCCGGGCCGTCCACGACCCGACGGCCATTTACAGCAATGAGGAGCTGGAGGAGACAGTCAAGAGAGCCCTGGCAGCCGGCTGCCGCCGGTTCGACCTCTTCTTCCTCATCGGCCTCTCCCGGCAAAGCTATAGCTCGGTCATGGCGACCGTCGACTACGCCGGGGAGCTCTTCCAGCGGTTCGACCGGCGACTCTCCTGCTTCATCTCGCCTTTGGGGCCGTTCCTCGACCCGGGGAGCCGGGCCTTCGAGGCCCCCGAGAGCCTCGGGTATAGGCTCTTCGCCCGGACCTTGGAGGAGCACCGCCAGCTCCTCCTCGTAGGACGCCACGCCCCGACTTGGGAGGGGTTGCTGAATTACGAGACGGCCTGGCTGAGCCGGGAAGAGCTGGTCCGCGCCACCTACGAGGCCGCGGAGCGGCTCAATGCCCTCAAGCTAGAGCACCGGCGGATCTCGGCCTCCCAGGCCAGAGCGGTCGCGGAGAGGCTCGCCCGAATGAGGGAGCTAAAGAAGGAGACCCTCGAGCGTGGCGCGCCACGAGGCGAGCCCTTCCCGCTCGAACTGAAGGCCGCGGCGGAGTCCCTCATCTGCGACAAGCGGGAGCTCGCCTGGCCTGCCCACCTCCTGAACTTCAAGCCCTTGGGGATCATCCGGCAACTCCTGCGCGGCGCGCCACGCCATGATTCCGATCATAGGGGTAGTTGACCCCGATCATGGCAGCACCCCAGCCGGAGTTCTAGAATGCAAGGGCAAAGATGGCGGTCGAGGTGGCCGAGCGGGCAGGATCAGGGTCAAGGTCGGAGGCGGGGAGGCGGAAGCCCCTGGGCGAGTCGCTCCGAATCCCCCGCGGGCGGGTCTACATCATCCCCGAGCGGTGCAAGGAGTGCGGGTTCTGCTGGACCTTCTGCCCAAAGGAGGTCCTGGAGAAGTCGGAGGAGGCCAACTCCAAGGGCTTCCATTACCCGAGGGTGAAGGCTGGCAAGGAAGAGGACTGCGTGGACTGTAAGACCTGCATGCTCATCTGCCCCGAGTTCGCCATCTACACCGAGAGGGTCGATCAGGAACAGGGATGAACCTCATCGTGGCGCGCCACGCTAAGGCCGAGGTCGAGCGGGAGGCGATCCTGGCGGGGACCCACTTCATGAGCGGGGACGATGCCTGCGCTGAGGGGGCGATCGCCGCCGGCTGCCGGTTCTATGCCGGCTATCCGATCACCCCCTCGAGTGAGATCGCCGAGCGGATGGCCCGCCGCCTCCCACAGGTCGGAGGGGTCTACCTCCAGATGGAGGACGAGATCGCGAGCATGGCCGCGATCATCGGGGCTGCTTGCGCTGGCGCGAAGGCCATGACCGCCACGAGCGGCCCCGGCTTCAGCCTGATGCAGGAGAATATCGGCCTGGCCTTCATGACTGAGACTCCTTGCGTGGTCGTCAATGTCCAGCGCGGTGGCCCCTCGACGGGGATGCCGACCCTCATCGGCCAGGCGGACATGATGCAGGTCCGGTTCGGCTCACACGGAGATTACGCGGTGATCGCCTATGCCCCCGCCTCGCCTCAGGAGATGTTCGACCTCACGATCAAGGCCTTCAACATGGCCGAGAAGTTCCGCACCCCGGTCTTCGTGATGAGCGATGAACTGGTCGGCCACATGCTCGAAAGGGTCGTGATCGACCCGGAGCGGATCGAGCTCGTCAATCGGAAGAGGCCGCATGTCAAGCCCGGTGAAGCGCGACTTACGCCGTTCTGGCCGTTCGAGCCCGATGAGGATTTGGTCCCCCCGATGGCCTTGGCCGGGGAGGGCTATAAGATCCATGTGACCGGCCTGACCCACGATGAGCGGGGCTACCCCGCGGCCACCGAGCCGGAGGTCCAGGAGCGGATGCTCCAAAGGATGCTCCGGAAGATCTTGGACCGGCGGGAGGAGATCATCGAGTTCGAGGAGCTCGAGCTCGAGGACGCCGAGATCGTCCTGATCGCCTATGGCTCGACGGCAAGGGCGGCCCTCCGGGCCCTTAGGCTGGCCCGGGAGAAGGGGCTCAAAGTGGGAATGCTCCGGCTCATCACCCCCTGGCCCTTCCCGGACAAGAAGGTCGCCGAACTCCGCGAGGCTGAGATCATCGTGGCCGAGGTCAATGCCGGGCAGATGGCCCGCGAGGTCGAGCGCCATGTCCGTAAGCCGGTCTATCGGGTCAACCGGCTCGGTGGGGAGCCGATCCATCCCGAGGAGATCTTGAGGAAGATCGAGGAGGTGGCTTAGTCTGATGGCCCTCGAGCTGCGTGGCGCGCCACGCGAGCGGGAAGTCATCGTCGAGCACCATCCCGAAGACGAGCTCCTCCGGGAGGACCGGATCCCTCACATCTGGTGCCCGGGCTGCGGGATCGGAGTGGCCGTGACGGCCTACATCGAGGCGATGAAGCTGGCGATGGACAAGATCCCCTTAGAGAAGCAGGTCGTGGTCTCGGGGATCGGCTGCACCGGCCGGGTCGCGGGCTATGTGAGCATCGATTCTTACCACACGACCCACGGGCGGGCCATCCCCTTCGCCACCGGCTTGAAGGTGGCCAATCCCGAGCTGGAGATTACGGTCTTCAGCGGGGATGGGGACCTCTTCGCCATCGGGGGGAACCACTTCATCCACGCCGCGCGGAGGAATGTCGATATCAATGTGATCTGCTGCAACAACTTCAACTACGGGATGACCGGGGGCCAGGTCGGCCCAACCACACCGGAGATGGCGATCACCACCACCTCCCCTTACGGGAACATGGAAGACGGCTTTAACTTACCCTATCTGGCCGCAGCCGCGGGGGCGGTCTTCGTCGCAAGGTGGACGACCCTCCACTTCCGGAAGCTGAGAGATGCGATCCTGCATGCCTTCTCCAAGCGGGGGTTCACCTTCATCGAGATCATCGCCCCCTGCCCCACCTCTTTTGGGCGGCCGAACGAATTGGGCCAGGGGCTCGATGAGATGGAATGGTATCGCGAGAGCTGCGTGATCGACCATCGGGCCAATCTCAAGGAGATCGGCCTCTCGATGAAGAAGGATTCCAAGATCGTGGTGGGGAATTTTTTGGACATCGAGCGGCCGACCTTCATGGACCGCTACCAGGAGATCATCAAGCGGGCGAAAGGCCAGTCCTCAGGAGGGCGATAGGATGAGACAAGAGGTCCGGCTCGGAGGGTTCGGCGGCCAGGGGATCATGCTCGCGGGCCAGATCCTCGGGAGAGCCGCGATCCTGGCAGGAAAGCACGCCACGATGACCCAGTCCTACGGCCCGGAGATGCGCGGGGCTCGCGTGGCCGCGGATGTCGTGATCGACGACCAACCGATCGATTACCCCAAGGTCATCAGCCCCGAGATCTCGGTCTTCCTCTTCCAGGGGGCCTACGACTATTACCGCTCTTATGGGGAGGTCGGGCGAATGCTCATCTACGATCAGGACTTAGTCAAGCCCGAGGAGCCCCCGGAGGGGGCTAGGGTCTTCCCCATCCAAGCCAACGGGCTCGCCGAGGAGCTGGGAAGAAGGGTGGTGGTGAACATCGTGGCCCTGGGGGCCTTTGCCGCGATCAGCGGCCTCCTCCCGGTCGAGGCACTGGAGGAGGCGGTCCTCCGGTCCGTCCCGAAGAAGGCCCTCGAGCTGAACAAGGAGGCCTTCCGCCGGGGGCTGGAGCATGGGAAGGAATTGAAGGCCCGACTCGATTCGGAGGGTCAAGGATGACTAAGGATGGCGGGCCCCGGATCGGGGTCTACATCTGCCACTGCGGGACGAACATCGCCGGGGTCGTGGATGTCAAGGCGGTCGCGGCCTTCGCTCAGGGCCTTCCAGGGGTGGCCTTGGCCAAGGACATGATGTATGCCTGCTCTGAGGCGACCCAGCGGGAGATCATCAACGACATCCAGCAGGAGCGGCTCGACCGAGTAGTGGTCGCGGCCTGCTCCCCGAAGATGCATGAGCCGACCTTCCGTGCGGCCTTAGAGCGGGCCGGTTTAAACAAATATCTCTTCGAGATGGCCAACATCCGGGAGCAGGACTCCTGGGTCCACAAGGACGGCCAAAAGGCCACGGAGAAGGCCAAGGACCTGGTGAGGATGGCCGTAGCGAGGGCGAGGCTCCTCATCCCCTACAAGGAGAGCGAGCTACCCGTCGGGGAGCGGGCCCTCATCGTCGGGGGTGGGATCGCCGGGATCCAGGCGGCTCTCGACCTGGCCGACTCCGGGTATAAAGTCTTTTTAGTGGAGAAGGAGCCCTTCATCGGGGGGCACATGGCTCAGCTCGATAAGACCTTCCCGACGCTCGACTGCTCGACCTGCATCCTCGCCCCGAAGATGGCCGAGGTCGGCCGCCATCCGAACATCACCCTCCTCACCAACTCCGAGGTCACGGAGGTCTCAGGGTTCGTGGGGAACTTCAAGGTCAAGGTCCGCCAGAAGGCTAGGTTCGTCACCCCCGAGTGCACCGCCTGCGGGGAGTGCGTCCCCGTCTGTCCCGTGGCCGTCCCGGACGAGTTCAACCTCGGCTTAGGCCAAAGGAAGGCCATCTATAAGTCACTCCCCCAAGCCGTCCCCGCGGAATACGCCATCGACATCGAGAACTGCCTCAATAAGCCTAATCTTTTGGTCTGCGAGAAGTGCCTCCAGGCCTGCTCTCCTAAAGCGATAGACTTCGAACAGCCACTGGAGAAGGAGCTCCAGCTCGAGGTCGATACAGTGATCATCGCCATCGGTGCCGACCCCTACGATCCGGGGAGGAGCAATGATTACGGCTATGGGAAGTATGAGAATGTGATCTCCACCATCGACTTCGAGCGGCTGATCTCCCCGACCGGCCCGACCCTGGGGAAGCTCCTCAGGCCGAGCGACCTTACTCCTCCGAAGAGGATCGCCTTCATCCAGTGCGTCGGCTCGAGGATCTCCAACCCCGAGCTTTTAGGGAATCCCTACTGCAGCGGGATCTGCTGCATGGTCTCGATCAAGCAGGCCCTCCTCATCAAGGAGAAGCTCCCTGAGGCGGAGATCACGATCTACTACATCGACATCCGGGCCAAGGGGAAGGGGTTCGAGGAGATGTATCGTCGGGCCAGGCTCGCCGGGATCAGGTTCATCAAGGGCCTCCCGGGCGAGGTCCTCGAGAATAAGGATAAGAGCCTCACGCTCTTCGGAGAGAACATCCTCCTCGGGGAGCTCTATGAGCACCGTCATGATCTGGTGATCCTCTCTGTGGGCTTGGAGGCCCGCAAGGAGAGCGAGGAGCTCCAGCGGCTCTTCGGGCTGGCCCGTTCGAGCGACGGCTTCTTCGCGGAGAAGCACCCCAAGCTCGAGCCGGTCGATACCGCCACTACCGGGATCTTCCTGGCCGGCGCAGCGGAGAGCCCAAAGGATATCAGGGAGAGCTCGATCCAGGCCAAGGCCGCGGCCTCGCGGGCCGCCAGGCTGATGAAGGAGGGAAAGATCCGAGTCGAGGCGCTCAGCGCCGAAGTCCACGAAGACCTCTGCATCGGGTGCGGGATCTGCGAGTCCGTCTGTCCTTTTAACGCCATCCATGTCGATGGGACCTCGCATGTCACCGAGGCCGCCTGTCAGGGCTGTGGTGTCTGCGCCGCCTCCTGTCCTGTCGGGGCGATCGAGATGCATCACTTCACTGACGAGCAGGTCCTGGCCCAGATCGAGGCGGCCCTGGCCGACCACCCCGAGGAGAAGGTCATCGTCTTCACCTGCAACTGGTGCTCCTACGCCGGGGCGGACATGGCCGGGACATCGAGGCTGGAGTATGACCCTCGGGCCCGACTGATCCGGCTGATGTGCTCCGGGCGGCTCAACCCGGTCTTCGTCCTGAGGGCCTTCGAGCTGGGGGCCGCGGGGGTCATGATCACCGGCTGCCATCCCGGGGAATGCCACTACCAGTCGGGGAACTTGCGGGCCCTCAGCCGCTATCAACTCCTGAAGAGGCTCCTCTCGAGCCTGGGAATCCCCGAGGAGCGACTGGCTCTGGAGTGGGTCTCAGCCGCCGAGGGTGAGAAGTTCGCCCGGGTGATCAATGACTTCGTGGCCCGGCTGGAAAAGCTAAGGCTAAGGCCGGGTCGCGTCCCGGAGGAGGAATTGGCCAAGGTGGCCTGACTGATTGACCGAGATGATCGAGTTTTCCGGGAAGGAATTGCAGCAAGCGGTCGAGGAGCTCTCCGGGCAGAAGGTCTTCGCCTGCTATCACTGCGGGAAGTGCACCGCGGGGTGCCCCTTCGCCTCGGAGATGGACCTCACCCCGCGACAGGTCTTGGAATACATCATGGACGGGCGGGCCGAGGTCCTAGACTCCCAGACGATCTGGCTCTGCGCCGCCTGCTTCACCTGCACCGTCCGCTGCCCCAATGGGATCGATATCGCCAAGGTGATGGAAGCTTTGCGGCAGATCCTGCTCCGCCGCGGCTCGGATAAGTTCGACCTGAGCGAGCTCTCCGAGCAAGAGCGGGGGGAGCTCCCCCAGATCGCACTAGTCGCCGGGGCGAGGAAGCTGATCGGATGAGAATCCTCTATTATCCAGGCTGCAGCCTGAAGACCCAGGCCGCGGGATTCGACCGCTCCGCGAGGGCGGCGATGGCCGCTCTCGGGGTCGAGCTGGTCGAGCTTGAGCGGTGGAACTGCTGCGGGACCATCAGCTCGCTCACCACGGACGACCTGATGCGCCAGCTCGCGCCGATCCGGAACCTGATCCGGGTCCAAGAGGCCGGCGAAGAGCGGCTCACCACCGCCTGCGCCATGTGCTATAACACCCTCAAGCGGGCCGGCCTGCGGGTCCAAGAGCACCCCGAAGAGCTGGCCAAGATCAATGCCTTCCTCGATGAGGAGCCGGACTACCGCGGCGGGGTGAGGGTCCTCCATCTCCTGGAGCTACTGCGGGATGAGCTAGGCTTCGAAGCTGTAGCGAAGAGGGTAGCCCGGCCGCTTTTGGGGCTGAAGGTCGCTCCCTACTACGGCTGCCTCTTGCTCCGCCCGAGGGGGGTCGGCTTGGACGACCCGGAGAACCCCTCGATCCTGGAGGAGCTAGTCCGGGCCTTAGGGGCCGAGCCGGTCGACTCGCCATTGAAGACCCAATGCTGCGGCTCTTATCATACGGCGACGCACAAGGAGGTCGTGGCCAAGCGGGCCCATAAGATCCTCTCCGATGCCGCGATCCGCGGGGCGGAGATCGTCATCTCTTCCTGCCCCTTGTGCTCATTTAACCTTGACAACCGCCAGAGGCTCGTCCAAGAGACTTATGACGGCTTCGCCCCGCTCCCAGTCCTCTACTTCACCGAGCTGATGGCCCTCGCCTTCGGCTTGGAGGAGGCCTCCTCGAGCTTAGAGCAGCACTATATCGATCCCCGACCGCTCCTCTTGGAGCACCAATTGCTCAGAACTTGAACCATGCATGACACGAGGTGAGTGCTAGCTATGGCTGAGCCTGAGACTGTGCGGATCTACATCATGGGGAAAGAGTATCGCGTCCCCGCAGGATTGACGATCATGAAGGCCATGGAGTATGCCGGCTATAAGTTCATCCGCGGGGCCGGCTGCCGGGCCGGGTTCTGCGGGGCCTGCGGGACGGTCTACCGGAAGGAAGACGAGTATAAGCTCCGATTCACCGTGGCCTGCCAGAAGCTGGTCGAGGACGGGATGTTCCTCGTCCAACTCCCCTTCGCACCGGCCCCGAGGGCCAGCTACAGCCTGGAGGAGCTCCGCCCCGACGAGAATGTCCTCCTCCGGTTCTACCCCGAGATCGCGAGGTGCGTGGCTTGCAACACCTGCACCAAGGCCTGTCCCCAGGAGATCCAAGTGATGGACTACATCCAGGCCGCGCTGCGAGGGGAGATCAAGCGCGTCGCGGAGCTATCATTCGATTGCATCCAGTGCGGCCTCTGCTCCATGAGGTGCCCCGTAGACATTAAGCACTACCATGTAGCCCAGCTCGCCCGCCGCCTCTACGGGAGGTATCTCGCCCCCAAGGCCGAGCACCTCGCCCAGAGGGTGGCGGAGATCGAGGCGGGGAAGTTCGATGAGGAGTTGGACCGGCTCACCCGAATGGAGAAGAAGGAGCTTTCCAAGCTCTATGAGGCCCGCGAGATCGAGGAGGGAGTAGGAGTATGAGCATGATCACCAGTGGCTATCCTGATTATATGCGCGAATTGATCGCCCTCGTCGAGGCCACCAGGCCGGAGCGGTTAAAAGCCTCCCCGCCGAGGATGAGCCCTAAAGAGCGGGAAGAGATCCTCCGGGAGTGGCATCCCGACTATAAGCCCGGGACGAAGCGACCCCTCTCACTCGGCCCGAGCAAGGGGGAGCTGGTCCCCCATGAGGTGGCCGACCTCTTGGAGGCCTACCCTCTGATCTCCCCGGAGGATGTGGATCTCTCCCAGATCGACTACGATGTCGATGTCCTGATCATCGGCGGCGGTGGGGCCGGGACGGTCGCGGCCCTCTGGGCCTATTATGAGGGGCTCCCAGCCGATAGGATCTTGATCGCCACCAAGCTCCGCTGGGGGGATTCGAACTCGATCATGGCCCAGGGAGGGATCCAAGCGGCCGACCGGCCCGAGGACTCCCCGGCGATCCATTTCCTCGACATCATGGGCGGGGGGCATTACGCGAACAAGCCGGAGCTGGTGAAGGCCCTGGCCCTGGACGGCCCGATGATCATCAAGTGGCACGAGTCCCTAGGGGTAATGTATGACAAGAACCCCGATGGGAGCTTCGTGGAGAAGCACGGGGGTGGGACCTCGCGAATGAGGATGCACTCGGCCAAGGACTATACCGGGCTGGAGATCATGCGGGCCTTGAGGGACGAAGCGAGGAATATCGGGATCTCCGTCGTGGAGTTCGCCCCCGCGGTCGAGCTCCTGATGGACGACCGGGGCCAGGTGGCCGGGGCGGTCCTCTTCAACCTCGAGACGGGCCAATACCTGGTGGTCCGGGCCAAGGCCACGGTCCTCGCGACCGGCGGGTTCGGGCGGCTCCACATCCAGGGCTTTCCGACCACCAACCACTACGGGGCCACGGCCGATGGGCTGGTCCTGGCCTACCGCGTCGGGGCCAAGCTCCGGGACATGGATGCCGTCCAGTATCACCCCACTGGGGTCGCTTACCCCGAGGCACTGGTCGGCCAGCTCGTGACGGAGAAGGTCCGCGGGATGGGAGCGATGCCGGTCAACCGGCACGGCGAGGCGTTCGTCTATCCTCTCGAGCCGCGGGATGTGGAGTCCGCGGCCCTGATCCGAGAGTGCTATGGCCGGGGGAACGGGGTCGAGACCCCCACGGGGATGAGGGGCGTCTGGCTCGACTCACCGATGATCGAGGAGATCCATGGCAAGGGGACGATCAAGCGCGAGCTGGCGGCGATGTGGCGGATGTTCAACCGCTTCGGGATCGATATGGCTAAAGAGCCGATCCTCGTCTTCCCTACGCTCCACTACCAGAATGGGGGCGTGGAGATCGACGAGCACGGCTGGACCGGTGTCCCGGGGCTCTTCGCCGGCGGGGAGGTCGAGGGCGGAGTCCACGGGAAGAACCGCCTGATGGGGAACTCCCTCCTCGACTACAATGTCTTCGGCCGGCGGGCGGGGATCTCAGCGGCCAGGCATGCCAAAGAGGCCAAGCTGGGGAGGCTCACTCTTGACCACATCGTCGCTTACTCCAAGCTGCTGGCAGAGGCGGGGATCGACAACGACCGGAGGGCCCCGCTCCTCCTCCCGGAGTATCGCGGCGAGCGGGCTCTGGCCCGATCACTCAAGATCCGGATCTGACTGATCGACTGATCTGTCCGGCTGTGATCGGGGCTCTCTCCCTCGATCCTTGCTACCACTGCGGCCGGTGTAGTGCCGTCTGCCCCGCCAGCTCAGCCGGCTCCTTCCGCCCAAGAAGGCTGCTGCTCCTGGCCCAAATGGAGCCGGAGCGGCTCCTCAATCCGGGCCCAGGCCCGGACTCGGCCCTCCTCTGGTGGTGCACCACCTGCGATGCCTGCGTCGAGGTCTGTCCCCAGGCGGTAAAGCCTCCAGAGGTCGTCGCGCTCCTGCGAAGCCGGCTCGTCGAGGCCGGCCACCTTCCCGAGGCGGTCAACGAGGCCCTGAGGAGCATCTATCGGCGGCAGAACCCCTGGGGCCTCCCCAAGGGCGAGCGGGCGGCCTGGGCCGCGGCCCTCCCAATGAGGCGATTCGAGCAGGGGATGGAGTGGCTCTGGTTCGTCGGCTGTGCCACCGCTTATGACCCCCGGAATCAAGGGGCCGCCCGGGCCTTGGCGGAGATCTTCGTCCACGCTCGCCTCGAGCTGGAAGTCGGCTTCCTCGGCGAAGAGGAGCACTGCTGCGGCGAGCCGGCCCGGAGGCTGGGCGAGGAGGGGCTCTTCCAATCCCTGGCCGAAGAGAATGCGGCCCAATTCGAGAAGCTCGGGGCCAGGAAGATCCTCACCACCTGCCCGCACGCTTACTATGCCTTCAAGAACGAATACCCCTCGCTCAAGGGCGAGGTCTACCACTACACTCAACTCCTGGCCCAGCTCATCCGCGAGAGGAGGCTGGCCTTTACTGATCCGGCTGAAGAGCTGATCGTCACCTATCACGACCCTTGCTATCTGGGACGGCACAGTGGGCTCTATGAGGAGCCGCGCTCTGTGCTGCAGAGCCTCCCGGGGGTGAAGTTGGTGGAGATGGCCCGCAACCGCGAGCAGAGCCGCTGCTGCGGCGGTGGCGGCGGGAGGATGTGGGTCGCGTTGAATGAGGAGGTCCGCCCGAGTGAGCTCCGGGTGGAAGAGGCCCTAGAGACCGGAGCGGGGGCGCTCATCACCGCCTGCCCGTTCTGCGCCTGCCACCTTGACGAGGCGGTCAAGACCCTCGATATCGAGGCCGAGATCGAGGTCCTCGACCTCGCCGAGCTGGTGGCCAGGCGGCTCCGCCCGGGGCCCGACCGGGGCTTTGACCGCCGGCTCCGCCCTTGCTAAGCTATTGGCAATCGAGAACTAAGAGGTGGTCTATGCCCAAGCTGCGGATCGCGCTCCTCCCCGGCGATGGGATCGGCCGGGATGTGATGGATGCGGCCAGGATCGTCCTGGAGAAGATCGACCTCGATGCCGAATACCTCGAGGGCGAGGTCGGCTGGGAACTGTGGAAGAACGAGGGCAATCCTCTACCCCAAAGGACGATCGAGCTATTGAAGAGCACGAAGTGCTGCCTCTTCGGGGCGATCACTTCCAAGCCCAAAGAAGAAGCTGAACAGGAGCTGAACCCCGAGCTCCGCGGGAAGGGCTACACCTACTCCAGTCCGATCGTGGGCTTGCGGCAGCTCTTCGATCTTTACATCAACATGCGCCCCTGCAAGGCCTATCCCGGGAATCCCCTCAACTATCGGGAGGACATCGATCTCGTGGTCTTCCGGGAGAACACCGAGGGGCTCTATGCGGGAGTCGAGTTCTACCCCCTCCCGGATGAGGTCCGCCAGGCCCTGGAGGTCCATCCGAAGATGAAGCGGTTTTCCAACACCCCAGCAGACGAGATCGCGATCACCCTAAGGATCATCACCAAGCGCGGGGCGGAGCGGATCGTCCGGGCCGCCTTCGAGTATGCCAAGAAGACCGGAAGAAAGTCGGTGACTATCGTCGAGAAGCCCAATGTGCTGAGGGAGACGAGCGGGCTCATGGTGCGGACGGCCCGGGAGGTGGCCAAGGATTATCCCGCGATCGAGCTCCAGGAGGCCAATATCGATTCGATGGCCATGTGGCTGATCAAGAACCCCCAGGACTACAGCGTGCTCGTGACCTCCAATCTTTTCGGGGATGTCATCTCCGACCTCGCGGGCCAACTGGTCGGTGGGCTCGGCTTTGCCTCCTCGGCGAACATCGGTGATAACTATGCCCTCTTCGAGCCGGTCCACGGCTCGGCACCCAAGTATGCCGGGCAATACAAGGTGAACCCGATGGCGATGCTCCTCACGGTCCGTCTGATGCTCGAGTGGCTCGGCAAGACCGAGAGCGCCGAGCGCCTAGAGCGGGCGATCGCCTCGGTGATCAAAGAGGGGAGAGTGAGGACCTACGATATGGGCGGGAACTCCTCGACCCTCGAGGTGGCACGGGAGGTGGCCCGGAGGCTCTGATCTGAGCCCGATCAATCAGGCCGTAATGAAACAGCTGGAGGAGTTATTCCCCGAACTGGCAGAGATCCGCGATCCTAAGCTCCGTGAGGGCGTCTTGAGGACTTGGCAGCTCGCCCTCGAGCGGGGCGGCTGGGAGGTCGCTGAACTGGAGAAGGTCCCATTCACTCTGCTCATCCCCACGAAGACCTCGCTCGTCGAGCACACCCGAAGGGTGACAAGGATGGCCCTAGCCGCGGCCCGGGAGCGGGATGATGTGAATCTGGACCACATCCTCGCTGGGGGCCTCCTCCACGATGTGGGAAAGCTCCTGGAATACGAGCATCAGGCTGGGAAGGTCCGGAAGGCGCGGGCCGGTGAGCTGGTCCGCCACCCTGTCTCCGGCTTTGCCCTGGCCCTCGAGGCCGGCCTCCCCCTCGAGGTGGCCCACATCGTCCTGGCCCACTCCGAGGAGGGGGAGAAGGTGAAGAGGACGCCGGAGGCCATCTTGATTCATCATTGCGACTTCATCGACTTCGAGATCGCCAAGGGCAAGGAGGGCCGATGAGGCTCTACGAGCACGAGGCTAAGCGGGCCTTCCAGGGGAGGGGGCTCCCCATTCCAAAGCAGTTCGGGGTGATCCACTCCCCGGAGGAGCTAGAGGGGCTTGATCTAGAGTTCCCGCTGATGCTCAAGGCCCAGGTCCTGGTCGGCGGGCGGGGTAAGGCCGGGGGGATCAAGCGGGCCGCGAACTTGGGGGAGGCCGAAGCCAAGGCCGAAGAGATCTTCCGGCTCAGGATCAACGGCTACCCCGTGGAGGCGGTGCTATTGGAGGAGGCCCTGGAAGCGGAGGCCGCCTGCTACCTCGGCGCGACGATGGACCCCGCGACCTTCAATAATGTCGTGCTCGTGAGCGCCTCCGGTGGAGTCGAGATCGAGGAAGTCGCACGCGCGCGCCCAGAGGCGATCCACCGGCTCGAGCTCTTGGAGAACGAGCCCGAGCTCCCGGCGGAATCGGCCCGGGAGCTAGCCGAGAAGCTGGCGAAGGACCTCGGCGAGGCCGCCCCCGAGCCCGGCCAGCTCGCCGAGCTGATCGCCAAGCTCTATGCCCTCTACCAGGAGATCGACGCTAAGGTCTGCGAGGTCAACCCCCTCATGATCACCCCGAAGGGGCCGGTGGCCGCGGACGCCAAGATCGTCCTCGACGAGAACGCCCTCTTCCGCCAGGCCCAGCTCCTCGAGGAGTTGGGCATTTCTGGGAAGAGGCATGATGTGGCCGAGCCGACGGCCAACGAGCGGCGGGCCCAGGCCGCTGGGTTCAAGTATCTCGACCTCCTCCCCCCCGAAGCCCCGAAAGACCCCGAAAAGATCTATGTCGGGCTCGTCCCCGGCGGGGCGGGCTACGGGATCTTCTCGATCGATGAGGTAGCCAACATCGGGGAGCGGTTCTTCAATGGAAGGGTCGTGCCCTTCAACTTCATGGACTCCGGCGGCGGGCCGACCCAGGAGCAGATGGCGGAGATGTTCCACCTCCTGATGGACGATCCGAGGGTGGACCTGATCATCACTTCGAGGTTCGGGGGGATCTCGAGCTGCGACATCTTCATCCGCGGGCTGGTCCAGGCCCTCAGGGAGCGCCACGCTCAAGGGAAGAGGGTCATCCCCGTCTACGGGCGGATGGTCGGGACCGACCTCCCCAGCGCACGGGCCTTCCTGGAGAAGGCCAAGCAAGAGACCCCGGAGGCCCTGAAGGAGATGGAGATCATCGTCGGGAACCAGAAGATCATGGCTGAGGTCATCAAAGAGGGCTTGAGTAAGGCCCTTGCCTCCAGGAGGGAGCGAAGGTGATGGAACGGCTCCATGCGAGCGAGGGGCTCCTCTGCCACCTGATCGAGCAGCGTGGCGCGCCACGCCGGCCCGATTTGGCTCAGCACATCAAGGAGACCGGCGAGGTCGAGACGATCGTCATCGGGCTGGGGGCCCAAGGGACCCGCCATGCCGGGCTGATGCAGGAGTTCGGGACCCTGATTAAGGCCGGGATCGCGCCAGGCCGGGGCGGGACAAGGGTCCAGGAGACGATCCCGGTCTACGATACCGTCGCCGAGTGCCTTCAGGAGCATCCTTATATCGCCGCCGCCAGCGTCTGGCGCCACTACGCGACCGCCAGGGAGGCGACGATCGAGGCGATCGAGGCCGGGATACCCTTCATCGCCCTCATCACTGAAGGGATCCCCTTGCGCGATATGCGGGATATCATCGTCGCGGCCAGAAGGCACAAGACGATCCTCATCGGAGGGAACTCCCCGGGGGCAATCTTCCCCCCTGAGCGGGTCAAGATCGGGATGCTCCCCGATGTCTTCTACCCTGAGGAGCCTTCCCCGGGGAGGCTCGGGCCGAAAGGGGTGACGATCATCTCGAGGAGCGGGGCGATACTCTATCATCTCTCGGATGCCCTGGCGAGCGCCGGGATCGCCCAGAACGGGGTGATCGGGATCGGCGGGGACGCGGCTATCGGCTCGACCTTCGTCGACCTGGTCCCAATGGTGATGAGCCATCCGCACACTGATCTGGTCGTCATCGCCGGCGAGATCGGCGGGAGCCAAGAAGAGCGGCTGGCCGAGGATATCCTGAGCCACCCCGAGCGTTATCCCAAGCCGCTGGTGGCCCTCATCTCCGGGGCAAGGGCCCCCGAAGGGAAGACGATGGGCCATGCCGGTGCGATCGTCGCACCCGGCCAGGCCTATGGGACCTTCCGTTCGAAGAAGGAGGCCCTTGAGCGGGCCGGGGTCACGGTCGTGAACTCCCAGTATGACCTGATCGAGGCGGTCAAAGGGAAGCTCCGCCGAACTTACTTCGACACCGCCCGCTATTATGAGAAGATGAAAGAGATCTGGGAGGCCAAGCCCAAGCCACCGAGCTGGGGGACTTTGATCACGAAGATCGAGCCGAACAATATCCTCATCTCCGGCTATCCCCTGCAGCAGCTCATCGGAAGGAAGGGCCTCCTAGAAGTAGCTCATCTCTTGGTCCGGGGCGAGCTCCCCTCGCCCGAGGCCGTTGAGGAGCTCGAGGCTGTGGCTCTAGAAGGGGCTAAGGCCCCTGCCCTCGCCCCCGCACCGGCCCTCCAAGGGCTCAGGCTCGAAGGAGGGGAGGACCTCTCCAAGGCCCTCGCCCGCGCTCTCCTCCTCGATAGGGAGCTCGCGGCCTTCCCCACAAAAGGGAGTCGGGGCCCCGCATTAAAGACCGCCTTCGCACTGGGCCGGGTCGGAAGGCATCTCGCGGCCATCCTCGGGACCACGCCGGCGCTCGAGGACCTCCCTGAGGGAGCGAGCTTCACTGAGGTGATCTATCGGGCGATCACCGGTGACACTGAGCTCGAGCCCCGCAGGGCCGAGCTCCTCGAGGCGATGGTCGTGGCCTCGGTGGACCACGGAGTCACGCCACCCTCGGCTCAAGCGACCTTGATCTTGGCCTCCGCCAGGGCCGCCTATGAAGTGGCCCTCGCCGCGGGGGTCGGGGCGATCACCGATCTCCACGGCGGAGCTGGGGCCAAGGCCGCTGAATTCTTTAAGGAGTGCGTGGCCCGCGCGAGGAGGGATGGGCTCGAACTGGAAGAGGCGGCCAAGAGCCTGATCGCCGAATACATCAAGGCCGGGCGGAGGATCGAGGGCCTGGGCCATAGGGTCCACACCCAAGATCCACGGAGGGATGTCCTCTGGCAGCTCGCGGAGGCGGCCGGCATAGCCGGGGCGAATGTCGCGGCCTCGAAGGTCGTCACTCGGGCCTTCAAGCAGGCCCGAGGGCTAGACCTCCCGATCAATGTGGACGGGGTGATCGGTGCGATCGTGGCCGACCTGGGCTTGGACCCCATAATCGCCAAGGCCCTCTTCATCTGGGGGAGGGTCGCGGGCCTCTCGGCCCACTACTTCGAGGAGGTCGCCTCCCAGCCGGAGATGCGGAGGATCAACTTCGAGCAGGCGGTCTATAAGGGCCCATCACAGCGGGAGGTGCCGTAATGAGCCTCAGCCGGAAGTGGGCTAAGTTCGCCCTCTCGCTGAGCTATGAGGCGATCCCCGAGCCGGCAAGGCGGGAGGCTAAGCGGTTCCTCTTGGACAGCCTCGGGTGCGCCCTGGCAGCCCTCGACCTCCCGGACATCCGGGCGGCCTACCGCTACATCCGCGGGCTGGGGGGGCGGAGGCAGGCCTCGATCATCGGCTTCGGGACTAAGACGAACCTCCCCAATGCCGCGCTGATGAACTCCCTCCTGATCCGGGCGCTCGATTACAACGACATCTACTGGAAGCAGGACCCCTCCCACCCCTCGGACCTCATTCCCGCTGCGCTCGCCCCGGCCGAATTCGAGGGGCTCTCAGGGAAGGAGCTCATCGTGGGGATCGTCTTGGCCTATGAGCTGGAGATGAGGCTATGCCTCGCCGCCCATCCTGGGATCAGAGAGGTCGGCTGGCACCACGCCTCACTCACGCAGTTCGTGAGCCCGCTCGTGGCCGGGCGGATGCTCGGCTTAGATGAAGATCAACTGGTCGCGGCGGTCGGGATCAGCGGCTCGAGCCACTTCACCCTCGGAGCCGTCGTGGCCGGTCGGCTCACGAACATGAAGAATACGGCCGACCCGTTGGCCGTCGAGGCCGGGGTGAGGGCAGCGATGCTCGCGGCCCAGGAGTATACCGGCCCAGAAGAGGTCTTCGAGGGGAAGGAAGGGCTCTTTCAGGCCATCTCCAATGTCAAATGGGAGCCCCAGGCCCTCCTCGCCGGCCTGGGGGAGAAGTTCCTCATCACCGAATGCAGCTACAAGGCCTTTCCGACCGAGGCCCTCACCCATCAGCCGATCACGGCCACGCTCGAGCTGGTAAAAGAGCATAAAATCGAGCCTCGCCGGGTAAAGGAGGTGCTCGTCCAGACCACGACCCGCGGGGCGGACATCCTCTCCGATCCCAGCAAATACCGCCCCACGACGAAGGAGACGGCCGATCACTCTCTTCCTTATTGCATTGCCGTGGCGATCGCCAAGGGGAATGTCCTCCCGAGGGACTTCACCGAGGAGGCGCTGGAGGACCCTTTGGTCTGGGAGCTCCTCCCCAAGATCAAGGTCATGGCCGACCCTGAGATCGATAAGCTCTTCCCTAAAGTGAAGCGGGCAATCGTGACCATCATCATGGAAGATGGGCGAACCTTCAGGAAGCAAGAGGACTTCGCCAAGGGCGAGCCGGAACGGCCACTATCAGATGAGGAGTTGCTCGCCAAGTTCCGGGCCAATGCCCAAGGCGCTCTGAGCGCCCGCTGGCAGGAGGAGTTAGTCGAGGCCACGCTGGCGCTCGAGGACTTCGCCGACATCCGCGGATATGTCCAGCTCATGATGCGCGGACATCGACCCAGCCACATTGGCAATCCGCGAGTATCGGCGCGATATTCTCTCGATTGATTAATACATGAGCATTGTGAACATGTTGCCCCTCTTCGAGATCGCCGATCTGTTTCAGCTGCGGTGATTTATGAGCAGATCGGGCACTGCTCCGTGACGAAGTGGCAATACGATGTTATGTTCTATCGCTCCACCTCCTTCTCTATCTCTTGGTCTTCAGTTCAGTGATGCAGCGGTCTTGCAACTCAAACAGGAATGTTCTGTCGAAGGGCGATCTGTATATCTCCTCCTTAGTCCTGTCCGGCACCTCCAAGAGGGATGACACACGCCACGCGTCAACAACTAGCAAGAGCCAAACCCCACCACACTTTTCTCGGGATGCAGCGATGCGCTTGGCCTTATCAGGGAACTCGCCGTGCGGGAGGGTGTTGCTATCCACATACATCGACAAGCCGGGCGTGGGCAGGTGCCTCTCAACTAAGTCGACCAACCGCTGAGCAAGCTCAGGCACGGACTCCTTTCGGATGTGGTAATGGGGGCTGAAGTGAAGCCGAACCTCAATGTTCGGATTTCCTTTCTCCTTCCACAACTTTGCAGCTTGCTCAGCCACACGCCGACGTTCAGCCTCCACAGCTTGCCGTGGACACTGTCCTGGTTCGGGGTCTCTGAAGATTTCCCTGACCTCGAGGCCGATGATTCGATCGTTCTCCTTCATGAGGAGGTCAGGTGGTTCGCAGCCCTGAAGAGCACTCAACAAGGACTCCTCACCTCGGAGGCGAAGGAAATACTCCACTAATAGCCGCTCTCGCTCCTTCTTATTAGCCCGACCATCCATCCAAAACACACTCTGTCTCTGATAAGCTAGATAGAGAGCTCATAATGTCTCTGTAAATAAGCTTCATTGGCAGCACGAGTGTATTTTATTCAGGGAGCGAGGCCGCGGCAAGCCTTGGCCACTTGAGTCTTGCCATGCCTCAGGCCCGCACTGGCCCGGAGGCGAGGACCACTGTGCCACCCTATCCTGGCAGCAAGCAGTCGTTGCTCAGCCACAGGTGGCCGGTCTAGGCGTCGGCTGTCAGCGGCGCGTTCGCCGAAGCAGGCTGTCTTTCAAGATGCGCGATACACTTCACGACGATGGCGCACATAGTGAACCGTGATCTGCTTGGCCTGGGTGTCAACTTCGTATATGATCCGATAGTCGCCCACCCGAATGCGATAGAGCCGTTCAGTCCCGGATAGCTTGAGCGCCTGCCGGGGGAACGGCTCGGTTCTCAACCCCTCAATGCGTTTCATCACCCGAGAAACGAGCGTCTTGGACAGGGGCTGCAAGTCTTTCTCAACAGATGGCTTGAAGTTAATGCTATAAGAGCCCATCCCGCTGCAGCCGACGCTTCATCTCTTCGAGGCTGATCGACTCCTCCTCGCGGCGCTCGGCTACGATAGCTAGGTCGTGAAGGTCTTCCAGCAACTGCTCATACTGCTTGAGTGAAAGAATCACCGCCGTCCTATTGCCTTCAGCGTCCACCACATACTGCTCTTGCAAGGCCCTCATTGCTCACTCTCCTCCTATGCCTTTTGTGGTTCTGCAAGAGGGATTCTATCCACAGGAAGGGGGCCTCGGCAAGCGAGCGATGGTCGGGGATCTCGTTGATTGACGAAGGAAGGCCGATCTGTTATATTTCAGCAATCAAAGTTGGGCAAGAGGAGGGAGACTTAGCTTGAGCAGGCGGCTCTTCACCTCGGAGTCGGCGACCGAAGGCCATCCGGATAAGATAGCCGATCGGATCGCGGATGCCGTCTTGG
>JBBIJD010000009.1:31737-34364 GCA_037446135.1 Candidatus Fraserbacteria bacterium | reverse complement strand
CTGCTGGGAGTAGCTGAGGCCCCAGCCGGGGATGGCCCATCCCCCGGTTTTGCTGTCCCAGGCCAGCTTGAGGTCCGCGGAGAGGTTGGTCCGCGTCCCCCATGGGAGGGAGAGGGCCATCCCGAAGATCCCTTGGATGCTACTAGAGAGACCCTGAACCGACAGCTCAGGCGGGGCTACTTGGAGGCTGAACGAAGGGAAGGTCGACCTCGCCCGAGCCGCTTCCAGCTCGAGCTCGGCCAACTGAAGGCTCAACTCCGCCTGGCGCACATCTGGGTGGTGCTCAAGCGCTAGGTTAACGGCCTGTTTCAGCGACAGCGTGATGGCCTCGGGAGCGGAGCTAGCAAAAGCCCTAAAGGAGGCAAGCGCGAGGATAGCCGCTACCCAAAGGAACTTCGCCCCTTTGCCCATCTCCTCTCAGCTCCTTCCCCTGCTGCCCTCAGGCGGAGTATACAGAGGAGATGTGAAGGTCTGGTGAAGAGGGGGCGAAATTTAAGTGAATAAGGACCAGGGACACCCCTGCCTCTCCATGCAAAATAGCTGCGCGCACCGCTCCCGTTCACTCAAGGACATCGAGTTTGAAGGCAGATGAGGGGAGGATGAAATCGGCAGCGGGGACTTGAGCGTCGTCGATGGCCTCGATCCGGGACCATAGATAAGTGCTCCCTGCTTCGAGGGCTTCTAGTTCGATCGTGGCGACCCTCAGGGCTCGTTCGTGCCTTCGCACCTGGTCATCCTCATCTTTGCAGGAGAGGATGACCCAGAATCCTTGCCATCCCGGATCAGTTGAGCTAATAGAGCGACAGAATTCGCCGTTGATAGCGATGCTTTCAACTCTCTTGATCTTGGCGATGTGCCCCTCTCCGCGGGAGTCGCCTATCTGGAGGTGGAGTTCGAACTCACGCAAGCCGTGAGGGGCCCTAACCAGCATGAGATCTAAGGGAATGATCTGCCCCACCTTAGCTTGAATGACGCCGTTTTGGAGGAGATCTGTCTTCCACTGCCACTCCATCCATGGAATGTAGATGCAAGTATTCCAGGGATCATCAGGGCAGGGATCGCGGCAATCGGGGATCCCATCACCATCGCTGTCTTGGTCACAGGATAGGGTGCCATCTCCCAGGGCAACCATATTGAAGTATCTGCTAGCCGGCAGGCTCAGGGAAAGAGCCAAAAGCAATGCCACCATCAGTAATCTCTTGAGCATCTGCACCTCCCTTACTCTCGAATTATAGCATCCGGCGGGCTGGAGCCGCTCAGTATCAGTACCAGTAAAAACCGAGTCTCAACGCTCAGATCCGCCTCCTGAACCTCTTCAAAGCGGGCGCGCACGGCTCCCGCCATATACCGGCGGGGCCGAAGCCGGGCCCGACCGCATCCGCTGGCTGGCTCGGGCTTGGGGTCACCTCGGTTATATCGAAGCGATCTCCGCTCGGCTTCACCTCTATCGTATAGATGGATGGCGGGTAGCCCACATCCCCGTGTTCTATTCTCAGTCTCCCACTGGGATACTTGCCCATGCCGAAGAACTGCTGGGCCAAGGCCCAGCCGCCAGCAGTCCGATCGCCATTAGATCTCTTTGTCCAATATAGCGAATGAAATATAGCTCTTGGCATTGGTCAAGGGGACTTTCCAAAAGCTGCTATCCAGCTTCCGCGCTGAGGTGTAAACCGCCAGATCTTTAAGGAAACGGACTTCGCCAATCTTCCGCAACTTAAGCCCCAGTTGGACATCCTCTGAAGCCCGGTAGAAGCGGCCATCTCGTGCTCTGAACCCGCCTACCTGTTCGAAGAATCTCTTTCTGACAGCGAAGTTGGCCCCACAGAAGTGAGGAAAGCTCAGGGCATGGCTGACCTGGAGGAAGGAGGTCAACAAGGGATTAGTCATGGGGATGAGCTGGTTAAAATAGGGACTGGGGGAGGAGCCCTCCTTCAGCAGGACCCGGCCGTAGACCCCGACTAGATCTGGCTCTTCCCGAAATGGACGATAGATGAGATCCAGCCAGTCTGGTGAGACGACCGTATCGGCATCGGTGGAGGCGATGATCTCCGCCTGGGCTGCCTCAAAGCCACATTGGCGTGCGAAGCTCACGCCTCTTCGCCCTTCGTAGAGCACATGGCAGCCATAACTTCGGGCGATCTGGGCCGTGGCATCGGTCGAGCCGTTGTCCCCCACAATGACCTCGAAATCCCGGAAGCTCTGATGGGTTAAGCTCTCTAAGCATTCACCGATCTCCGCCTCTTCATTCAGCGCTGGGATCACCACCGAGATCTTCAGCCTGGCTGACATGCTGGACCCCCTCCCCATCATCGGCGGTCGGGACCAACTCTCGGGCCTCCGGCTCAAGCTCAGCTGCCCTTCCCCTCCTAGTCTTAAGGAGATACTCCTCCCTCCATTACAGGATTTAAGACCGCAGCGCAGGCCCTACCATAAGCTAGAAGCCCTTTAAGATAAGTGAGATCAGTCAAGGCAGCTGCGGCCTCGCCGTTGATTGGCTTCGGTCTATACCTTTTAAGAAGCTTATGGAGCACATCGATTTTTCGAATTCTCTCGGTCAGCCTCTTCTCCTGCTCCTCAGCGCCCTTGAGGAGCTCCTCCACGGCCACGCCGCGCTCCTTCTGAGCCAG
>JBBIJD010000009.1:8129-31637 GCA_037446135.1 Candidatus Fraserbacteria bacterium | reverse complement strand
CCAGTCGCTCCACCAATATCAGCTTGACCAGCTGCTTATTCTCCTTAATTCGCTCGAAGTGCATCGCCAAAATTCTCTGGATCTGCTCCCGGATGGAGAGCCCACTTGTCCTTAGCTCTTCAAAGAAGCGCCGTAGTAATTCAATCTCCTCGCGGAAGATCTGGATCAGGATATCCTCTTTGCTCTTGAAATAGTGGTAGATCGTGCCGATGGCCACCTTGGCTTGCGCGGCGATCTCACGCATCCCCGCTGGATGGAAACCCTTTTCCGCAAAGATGTGAGTGGCTGCCTCGATGATCGATTCCCTCTTAGGGACAGCTCCTTCTCCTTCCATGCCCTGACCTCCCTTTATAACGAGCGTTCAAAAAGAGAGAGAAGGTTGTCAAGTAAAGGCCGCCCCCGGCCAGGGCGGGGAGTCTGCGGCCGGGGGGCGGCTCAAGCCGAGCCAGGGGGTTGAAGGGGGCAGAGGCGGGAGGGGGAGCTAGAACCCCCAGGCTGTGGGATCGAAGTTGGGGAGATTCTCCGGCTCGAAGAGCGAATCCGGGAGCGGCTGGGCCGGGCGCCGCCGCTCGAGAAAGCTGATCGTCGTCGCGTTGTTGTTCAAAATGTCCCTAGAGATCATGGCGTCGGCGACGGTGTTCCCCTCGAATTCGCCGAGCTGGAGGACCTCCATCGTCCGCTCGGGGTTCCCCGCCTCGTTGTAGTCCTCGACCTTGAGGGCAAGCCAGTCCTTCTTATCCACCCACATCTTCCCCGTGGGGTAGTCCACCTTGGCCCCGGGCTTGGCAGTCAACTTCAGCACATAGCAGGCACGGCTCTGCTCAGCAATCTGCACCGGCTCCTCTCCGACCAACTCCGCTGTGTAATCGTCGACCAGGCTCCGCTCGCCGACCTGGCGGTAGGAGAAGGTGCTCCCGGCGAAGGAGCCGCTCCGCTCCTCCTCCGAGACAAGTTCCTTCACCACGCCGAGGGCTGGGAGATAGAGCCAGAGTCGGGCGTCCTCTCCTTTAGGCTTGATGCTCAAGAAGAGTGTCCCCCGGACATCCTCCGGCTCCTTGAAGTAGACCAAGGATCTATCCGGCTGGTCCGGGGCCCGCTTGCTCAGGCCGCCGAAGATGTTGTAAGCCGTGGTCCCATCAGCATAGGCGTTATCGAACCGGATGAGCGAGATGAGGTCCCCGCCCATGACGATGTCCTGCTGCTCATCGACCTTCTTTAAGATCGTGTCACCTGTCAACTGGCCGCTAGAGTAGAGGGCCGACCCCGCGAGCAGGGCTCCCAAGAGGAGCACTGCCTTCATGATCAAACTAAATTTTACCTTCATCTTTGACCTCCTTATCAGTTGGAGTTAAGTTAGGCTTAAGATTAAGGCCCGGGTTCGAGTTCAACGCAACCTTTCCCGTCTTGGCGAGCACCACCTCCTTCCGACTCCAAGCTCTCCTCGTCAGGAATCGCGGCTGCCAGGTCATGAGGATTGCCGGGATGATAGTGAAGGCGCTCGTGGCGCTGATGATCACGGTTACGGCGATCAATAGGCCGAAGCGGGTCGTTCCCGTGAAAGTCGAGAAGAGGAGCACCCCGAACCCTAGGATCAGGGCCAGGGCGTTGTAGACGATCCCGCGCCCGCTTGTTCGGAAGGTCTGGCGTGCGGCGAGCTCCGGATCGCCGCTGGCTTGGAACTCTCGCCGGAAGCGGCTCATAAAATGGATGGCATAGTCGATCCCGGTCCCGATGGCCATCGGGCAGACCATCAAGGTCGCCATATCCAGTGGCATATTGGCAAAGCCCATCACCCCAAAGTTGATTACCACGGTCAAGACCAGGGGGATGACGCTGATCGCCCCCGCCAGCAAGGAGCCCATCAAGAGGACGACGATCAACCCCGCGGCGATCATCGAGGAGATAAGGTTAGCGATCTGGCTGGAGAGGATCTTGGAGAAGAGGCTCGCTCCGAGCTTGGTCGAGCCGACATCCTCTGCGCGGACATCCTTAAAGGTCTGGCGCAAATAGTTATCGATCTCGCGGGAGAGCTGCACCTCCACGGAGCTACTGCCCGCACTGTAGAAGCCGGTGATCTCCCCCGCAGAGAAGTCACCTAGCGCCATGCTCCCCAGATCCCCGCCCTGGAAGGTGAAGAGGAGGAGGAGTTGAGCGACGAGCTTCCGGTCGTCAGGGATCGCGTAGTAGTTTGGATCGTCGGCGTGAAATTTTTGGTTCATCTCTCGCACGAGGTCGGCCAGGGAGAGAGTCTTGTTGATCTTGACCCCGGGCTTCGTCTTGAGCCACTCCTCCAAAGCGACGATCCGCTCGAGCATCGCCGGGTCCTTCAGGCCGTCGCGTCTCCCAGTGTCGATCTCGATGACCACCTGCTCGCTCCCCGAGAAGTGGTTGTCCATGACATTGAGGGCTTGCACTATGGGATGATCCTCGCCTAGGAACTCCTTCTCCGAGGTCTCCACGCGGACGAGCGACATGCCGACAGTGCAGGCGATGAGGATGGCTAGGGAAGTGATGAGGACGGCCCTCCGGTGACGCGCGGCGAGCCACTCAAAGCCGCGAAAGACCTTGCCTAACGGGCCCGCATCGGTCTGGGCCCTCCGCTTGGGAAGGCGCAAGAGGGCCAGCAATGCCGGGAGCAGCACCAGCGAGAGGATCATCGCCACGCAGGTCCCGAAGGCGGCGAAGTAGCCGAACTGGCGCAAGGGAATGAGGAAGGAGGTGAGGAAGGAGAGGAAGCCGGCCATGGTAGTTAAGCCGGCCATCGCCACTGGCGATAGCATCTGCACAGCCGTCTCGATCACCGCTTCCCGCTTGGGCTTCCCTTGCCCCAGTTCCTCGTAGTATCTGTTCAGGACATGGATGCTATAGGCGACCCCGATGGCCATGAGGATCACCGGGAGGATGAAGGACATGACTGTGAAGGGGATGTGAAACAGTGCCATCGCCCCCACGGTCCAGATGATGCTCAGGGAGACTACCAAGAGAGGCAAGAGGACCCCGCGGAGGCTCCCGAAACTCAGATAGAGAACAGTGATGATCACCAGGATGACCAAGGGAAGCATCAGTCGCAGGTCCTTCCCCATCGATTCGCTCAAGATAAGGCTCATGTAGGGCAGCCCGACGATGTAGATCCTCTCGGGGTTTTTGTATCGCTCGACGATCTCCACGACCTGGCGCGCGATGGCCTGGCGATCGGCATCTGGCTTGAGCTTGATCGAGATCGCTGCTGCCTTCCCATCTCCGGCGATGATATAGTCTCTGAGCAGCCGGCTCTCCAGGACCCGTTGCTCATACTCTTCCATCGCCTCCGGAGTGCGCGGCACCTCCTCACCAGGTGCGGCAGGGCCGACGACCAGGGCCTTTTCCGTCCCAGTGATCACTTGGGCATTAAGGGGGTCGGTGACCTTGTCCACCCCGATGATCGCTTTGAACTCCGTGGACATGGCCTTGATCTTCTCTAATGTCGAGGTCTTGAAGACGGTATCGTCCGCCTCGACCGCGACCATGAAGAATGTCGCGGAGCCATAGCGGGCCTCAGCCCGATTCATGGCCGCGATCGCTGGATCGTCTTCGGAGATGTATTTCTTGAAATCGGTCAGGGTGGTGAGCGCGGGGATGGAGATGGCAAACCCTATGGTGATTACCGCGACGATCCCCAGCATCGGCCAGGGATGGTCAACGATCCACTCGATGACCTTGCGCATCAGAGCCAGCCCCCTCGGATGAAGAGCGTGGCGAAGAGGCCAGGTATCGCATCATCGGTCACATCGACGGCCCTGAGCCCCCCTTGGGGCGCTCTATTCACGATTTCCTTAATGGTGGCGACGGCACGGCGCAGTCCTTCCGAAATCTCGTTGAAGGGCCTCGTAACTATCCAGATCTGGCGCACTCTGCCATCCTCGATCCCGCGAGGGATAATGATGATGATATCATACCTTCTATCGGGCTCCTGGCCCTGGAGAGGGTAGGCAAAGCTCGAGTCCACATCCACTATTTTGGCCGAGACCTCGAGGAATCCGGTCCGTTTGAGAGCCCGCGCAAAGAGCTCAACGCCCATTGAAGCAGTGAAGCTCCTCGTCTCATCGACGATGAGCAACTGGAACCGCTGCGATTGCTCCTCCTGGCCGCGGCCGTTTAAGGCTCCCCAGCCGATGAGGAGCAGCAAGAGCGGGATGAGTAATACCAGTTTCTTGGACATCTCTATCCTCCTTCTCGACCGATACCTCTCCAGATAAACTCTGCCAGCTCCTTCGGAGCGGCGCGGAAGATCCTCCGGGCCTCTTCCTCGGGATAGATCAGCCCGCAGGCGATCACCGCTTCGACAGCCCCAAAGATGGCATGGGCGATGACCCGCGGCTCGCACTCCCTGAGCCAGCCCTCCTCCACCCCGCGGCGGACCATATCTTCAACATAGCCGACTATCCCGCGATAGAGCCGGGCGAGCTCGGCCTTGAGCTCCTTGCTCGGCTCGAACCGCTCCCGGAGGAGGACCTGCATCAGCTCCCGCTGCTCCTCCAGCAAGCGGAAGTGCTCCCGGAGGATCTCCCGGAGCTGCTCGACGACCGAGCGGCCACTCTCCCGGAGCTGCTCGTAGAACCGCTTCCGCTCCTCGAACTCCGTGGCGAAGATGTCGAGCAGGATCTCTTCCTTGCTCTTGAAGTAGTTGTAGATCGTCCCTACAGCCACCCCGGCCGCTTGGGCGATCTCCTCGGCCCGGGCCTGGTGGAACCCCTTCTCTGAGAAGACCTGGATCGCGGCTTCCCTGATCAGCTCACGCTTATCTTCTTTCATCTCCCGCTCTCTGAATGAGTATTCATTCAAAATTATATCGAGGGGGGAGTGGCCTGTCAAGCGGCGGTGATATGGAGCTATGGGAGCGGTTGGGCGCTATACCCTCGCTTGACATGGGCCTGCTATCCCGCTAGAATTATCCTGCAAGCCCGCTTAAGATCATCTTATTTCCACTCTGCAGCCGTAGGAGAATAGAGACCCTAGGGGGTGAGCCGATGTGATATTAGCCGAAGCTGAGGGGAGGAGGCCGCGCTTTTGCGTCCTAGGTGCCGGCCACGGCGGGCTGGCGATGGCCGGCCATCTGGCCCTGATGGGCTTTGAGGTCAACCTCTACAACCGGACCGAGGAGCGGCTCTGGCCGGTCCAGCAGCGAGGCGGGATCGAGCTGACCGGGGAGGTCGAGGGCTTTGGGAAGATCAATTTGGCCACTTCCAACATCGCAGAGGCCCTCAGGGAGGCCGATGTACTGATGGTCGTCGTCCCCGCGACTGGCCATCGGTTCATGGCTGAGGTCTGCGCCCCCTACTTGAGGGACGGCCAGATCGTCATCCTCAATCCCGGCCGGACCTTTGGGGCGATCGAGTTCAAGCAAGTCCTCAAGGAGAAGGGCTGCACCGCCGCAGTGGTCATCGCCGAGGCCCAGACGCTGATCTATGCCTCGCGGGCCACGGGTCCCGGCCAGGCGAGGATCTTCAGCATCAAGAACTCCGTCCCTCTCGCCTCCATACCGGCTTACAAGATACCCGAGGTCCTTAAGACGATCCGGAGCGCCTTCCCCCAGTTCGTCCCCGGGACGAATGTCTTCAAGACCAGCTTCGATAACATCGGCGCAGTCTTCCACCCGGCGATCACCATTCTCAATACTGGCTGGATCGAGGATAAGGTCGACTTCGAGTTCTACATCCAAGGGGCCAGCCCCTCGGTCTGCCTCGTCCTCGAGCGGCTCGATGCGGAGAGGGTCGCGGTCGCTGAGGCCCTGGGGATCCACGCCATGACCGCCAGGGAATGGCTCTATCGCGCTTACGATGTGAGCGGGAAAAATCTTTATGAGGCGATGATGGCCAATCCCGGCTATCGGGGGATCCTGGCCCCGACCACGCTGAATGTCCGCTATATCACCGAGGATGTCCCGATGAGCCTGGTCCCGATGGCCTCTCTAGGGGAGATGCTCGGGGTTCCGACCCCAACGATCAGGAGCTTAATCCACCTCGCCTCGGTGATCCACGGCTGCGACTACTGGAGAGAGGGCCGGACAGTAGAACGCCTCGGGATCGCCGGGATGACAGTGAGAGAGCTTCGCCTATTGGCCCTCGGAGAGGAGACGAGATGAAGAGGCGAGAGAAGATCTTGGGGGCCTCGCTGGGGAGTTGCGTCCATGTCGCCGGGATCCAGCGCTTCCTGAGGATGTGCGCGGAAGAGGGCTATGAGACGCGCTTCCTCGGCCCGGCCATCTCGCCCCGAGCTCTAGTTGAGGCCATCGAAGCGCACAGGCCGGAGATCGTGGCCATCAGCTACCGGCTCACTCCCGAGGTGGCGGAGCGGCTCTTTGCGGAGTTGAAGGAACTGCTCAGCGCGCGAGGGCTGACCGGCCTCCGGTTCGTCTTCGGCGGAACTCCCCCGGTGGCCGAGGTCGCTAAGAGGTCGGGGCTCTTCGAGCGGGTCTTCTCCGGACTGGAGCCCATCGAGGAGGTGTGGGCTTATATCAAAGGTGGCCTTGCCGAGGCCGAGGAGGAGGAAGCTCCCCCACAGGACCTGGTGAGTAGGATCAAATGGCACTACCCTTATCCGCTGATCCGGCACCATTTCGGCCGGCCGACCCTGGCAGAAACGATCGCGGGCGCGAGGGAGATCGCTGAGGCCGGGGTCTTGGATGTCCTGTCCATCGGGCCGGACCAGAATGCCCAGGAGAGCTTCTTCCGCCCTCAAGAGATGGACCCTGAGCAGGATGGCGCAGGGGGAGTGCCCCTGCGCAAGCCGGAGGATCTGGAGGCAATCTATGAGGCCACTCGTTGCGGCAATTATCCCTTAGTCCGGTGTTACAGCGGGACTCGCGATCTATTGAAGTGGGCCGAGATGAGCCTCCGGACGATCAAGAACGCCTGGGCGGCGATCCCCCTCTGTTGGTATAGTGTCTTAGATGGCCGCTCCGATCGCGATCTGACTGAGGCTATCACGGAGCACCAGCAGGTGATAAGGTGGTATGCCCAGAAGGGGCTCCCAGTCGAGGTGAACGAGGCCCATCAGTGGAGCCTAAGAGACGCCCATGATCCCCTGGCAGTGGCCATGGCCTTCCTCGCCGCCTATAATGCCAAGAGGCTCGGGGTCCACCACTATGTGGCCCAGTATATGTTCAACACCCCGCCAGGGACCTCCCCGGCGATGGACCTAGCGAAGATGCTGGCGAAGCTCGAGCTCATCGAGGGCCTCCATGACGAGGGCTTCACGACCTTCAGGGAAGTCCGGGCCGGCTTGGCGAGCATGCCCTCCGACTTTGCGATGGCCAAGGGGCATCTCGCGGCCTCAGCGACCATCAGCATGGCCCTCAAGCCCCACATCCTCCATGTGGTCGGCTATAGCGAAGGCCACCATGCGATCACCGCCGCGGAGTTGATCGAGAGCTGCAAGATCGCCCATGGGGCAGTGCGCGATGCCCTCTTGGGCCTGCCGGATATGGCCCTTGACCCGGCGGTCTGGCAGAGGAAGAATGAGCTGATCTCCGAGGCCAGGGTCCTCCTCGAGGCGATCAAGGCCCTAGGGGAGGGCGAGAGCGAAGACCCTTGGGCCGACCCACGGGTGTTGGCCCGAGCGATCGAGCGGGGCCTCCTAGATGCTCCGCACTTCAGGGGCCATCGCTATGCCCGCGGGGCCGTGGTCACCAGGATCATCGATGGGGCCTGCTATGCTATCGATCCGAGCTCGGGCAGGCCCTTGACGGAGGCCGAGCGGCTCGAAAGGATCGGGCTCGGTCGGAAGGGGTGACCTGAATGGGGGGAGTCGCTAAAGACTTGGTGCTGTTGCTCATCCTCCTGGCCGCGGTGGTCCTGGGGAGCTATCTTGTCCGGCTCTTCTGGAGCCAGGTCCTCAAGCGGATCGCTCAGAAGACGAGGACGAAGCTGGATACCTTGATCGTCGAGGCCACGGAGCGGCCGGCCTTCCTCCTCGTCCTTCTAGGCGGGTTCTATCTGGTCTTCCAGAGGTTCAGCACCCATCCGGCCCTCGCCGGGACCCCCTGGCTTAGGGTCATCAACGGGGTCTTCTTCGTGGCCGCGGCGCTCGCCTTCACTCGCTTCCTCTATGCCCTCATCAAGGCGATCTTGGACTGGTATCTCGCCGAGGTGGCCGTCCGGACGGAGACAAGAGTCGATGAGGAGTTCATCCCCCTCTTCGCCCGGCTGCTCAAGATCGTCCTCTACTTCATCGCCATCACCATCATCCTGGGCTACTTTAGAGTCAACCTCACCGGCTTCATCGCTACGGCGGGGGTCGCCTCCTTAGCGATCGCGCTGGCGGCCCAGGAGACGATCGCCAACTGGATCTCTGGGTTCGTCATCATGGTCGATCGCCCCTTTAGGGTCGGGGACCTCATCCAGCTCCCCGACGGCCAGATGGGCGAGGTCTATGAGATCGGCCTCCGCTCGACGAAGATCAAGACCTTCGATAACAACATCATTATCATCCCGAATGCCGAGATAGCTAAATCGAGGGTCGTCAACTTCGGCTACCCCAACCCGAGGACGAGGATCGCCCAGACGATCGGAGTGGCCTACGGGAGCGATCTAGACAGGGTGAAGCGGGTCTTGCTGGAGATCTGTAACAACCACCCCGATGTGCTGAAGGAGCCCCCTCCTGCCGTTTACTTTACTGAGTTCGGCGATTTCTCTCTCAAGCTCTTCCTCGTCTGCTGGGTGGCCGACTACCACGATCTCTTCAGAGTCAAGGATGAGCTGAACATGGAGATCAAACGGAGATTCGAGCAAGAGGGGATCGAGATCCCCTTCCCCCAGCGTGATGTCCATATCAGGACTAAACCATGAGCCTGAGGGGGTGCATGTGAGCGGCATCGCCGGGATCGAGCAGGGCGGGGCGGAAGCACTAATCGGGAAGATGTTGGACCGCCTGGGCCACCGCGGGCCGGATGGTCGTAGCCTCCGGAGCAGCGAACAGGGCACCTTCGGTGGAGTCACCCTAGCCATCGATTCCAAGGCCTTCGCCGGGCCCGTGAGCCGGGGGGATAAAATGCTCGTTTGGGACGGAGAAGTGTATGACATCGAGGGGCTGCGGAGCCCCTTGAGCGAGCCTATAGGAACGGATGCCGAGCTGCTCCTCCGCCTCTATGAGCGGGAGGGGCTCGGCTTCCTGGAGCGGCTGGATGGGCCCTTCGCTTTGGCCATCCTGGATGGGGATGAGCTCAGTCTAGCCCGAGACTCCATGGGCCAAGCCCCACTCTACTTCGGCTATCGTGAGGGCCGACTCTGTTTCGCCTCGGAGATAAAGGCCTTGCAGCTTGTGACTGATGATATCCAGTCCTTCCCTCCAGGGCACTACTACTCGAGGGGCGAACTCCAGCGGTTCGAGCCTGAGGTCGATGGGATCGCTATGCCGTCCGAGCCCAGGGAGATCGCGGCCCGGCTCCGGCTCTTACTCGAGCGGGCTGTAGCGCGCAGGATCGCCAGGGTCGAGCCTTTAGGCGTCTGGCTGAGCGGGGGGCTGGACTCCAGCGCTCTGGCCGCTCTGGCCTGCCGGCTGCGCGAATCTCCGGTGCACACCTTCTCCGTAGGGATGGCCAGCGCGCCCGATCTTGCCTATGCCCGGGAGGTCGCAGCCTCCCTGGGGACCGAGCACCATGAGGCCATCTATGACCTCGATGATTTGCTGACGGTCTTACCCAAAGTTATCTACTATCTTGAATCATTCGATGCCCCCTTGGTCCGCAGCTCCTTGGCCAATTACCTTGTGGCCGAGCTGGCCAGTCGGTATGCGCGGGTGGTGCTCTCCGGAGAGGGTGGAGATGAGTTATTCGCGGGCTACAGTTACTTCAAATCCCACTATGAGGAGGAACTATCCCAAGCCCTAGCCAGAGCGCAAGCGGCCTTACATAATACGGCCCTCCAGCGGGTCGATCGCATGGCCGCGGCCCACTCCATTCGGGCCCGCGCCTGCTTCCTCGACCCAAAGGTCGTGACCTTCGCAAACGCCATCCCTGCCCGCTGGAAGATCTACGGGGAGGGGAGGATCGAGAAGTGGATCCTAAGGAGGGCCCTAGAGGGGGATCTTCCCGAGGCAGTGATCTGGCGAGCGAAGGAGAAGTTCTGGTCCGGAGCTGGGGTAGCTGACAGGCTGGCAGAGGTCGCCGAGGCTCGAATCCCCGATGCGGAATTCTTGCGGGAGCGGGAGATCGCCCCCGGCTTCGTCCTCAATTCCAAAGAGGAGCTCATCTATTGGCAGATCTTCCGGGAGCAATTCCCTCACCGCACAGTGTTGCGTTGCTTGGGCCGGACGGCGCATCTCGAACGGAGGTAGTTTACTAGACCAGAAGAGAAGGGAGGACTTGTGGAGAAGCTAGTGATCTTCCTCAGACGGCTCTATTGGCTGATCCTAGCGATCATCGTCCTGGTCTTCAGTCTCACCAACCTCGAGCTTCTGAGGGGGCGGATCGAGGCGGACCTCCTCTTCGGGAGGTTCAGCCTCCAAGGGGCCTGGCTCCTCGGGGCCATTGTGCTGGCCTTCCTCATCGAGGCCCTCATCTCCAGCGCCTCGCTCGCACTCGCCCGGAGGCGGGTCGCCAGGTCGGCTCAGGAGTTAGACCAGCTTAAAGGCAAGGCCAGCGCGGGCGGCTCGCCAACGGACGGGGAGAAGTAGCGGGCCGATCAGGCAGGGCCGGGCGGCTCATCTCGGGAGCACCCCGCTGAACCGCTCCACTTCCATTCCCCGCTTCTCCAGCTCCCTGATGAACGGGTTGATCCCGAGCGAGTCGCTCGCGATATGGCCGGTGACGATCAGGTTCTTCCCGCGATGGGCAAACTCTTCCCGGAGCCGCCTCGAGTCCGCCGGGCTGCAGTGGATGTAGATCACCGTATCGATCCCGTGGTCGAAGTAGGCCTTAGCTACAGGATAGCCGCCATTGGTCCCTGCCCCGTGGGAGACGACGGCCCTACCGATCCTGTTCCCCGGCTCGCCGACACGGACATCTATCTCCGTCTCGGCGTGGCGGAACTCCGGGAACGCTTCCCTCAGGAGGGCCACTAGCTCCGCGACGGTCGCCTCACCATTGAGCCGAGCCACGGCCTCGGCCAGCCGGCGCCGGCCGATCTCATCCAATGGGGTATGGATGTTCATGAACGGCAGCTCAAGCAGCCGGGCGATCGAGGGGGCATGGTCATAGTTGCTCATATGGGCGGTCACCTGAGCCTCGAAGAGCCTCTCTTGGATCGCCTCCTCCGCGACCCTGCGGGGGACCCCGGCCTCGACCATCTGCCGGATATGGTTCTTCAGGACCTCGGCGAAGTTGAGTGAGGCCCTCCCGCCCTGAGGGTGATGGGCGATCGCCAGGTCGAAGCCGAGGGCCTTGGCGAGTTGGAGCTCGGCGCTCCCGAGGTCGAGCCCGATGAGGACCCTCTTGATCTCCTCGCCGGGGTAGTAGATCTGGCTATCGGCCGGAATCTCGTCGAGCCCGGCCAGCTCGAGGGCCAATCCCATGATCTCATCGGTGTCCATTGAGCTACTCCTGGCAGGCGGTGTGGAGGGCAACGGCTCGACCAATATGGAATCTGGCGATGACTTTGGCCTCGCTCGGCAATGAGACCCGGTCGCCCGGGCCGAGCTCCCGCAGCCCCTTCTCCCCAACCCGCTCCTGGAGGGAGTAGATCCAAAGCGGGGTCCCCTCGGCGCTCGCGCCCTTATCGATATAAGCCATCCCGACCAAGAAGCCCTCGGCATCGAGGGCACAGGAAGTGACCCTTCCGAGGAAGCGGCCGTTCCGGTCGACCACAGGATCCCCATATTTCGGGAGGCGGACACCCTTCCTCTCCATCCGGAACCGGACGACCGTCATCTTCATCTTTTGCTTCCGCTTGAGGAGGGCCTCCCTCCCGATGAAGAATGGCTTGTGGAACTTGACATACCCCTCGAAGCCGGCCTCGATCGGGGAGATAGCGAGCTCCCCGGCCAGCTCATGGCCCCAGAGCGGCAGGCCCGCCTCGGTCCTTGTAGAGTCCCTTGCCCCTAGGCCAGCGGGCTTGAGGCCGAACTCGGCCCCGGCCTCGAGCAGGAGCCGCCAGAGTTCGACCGCCCTTTCGGGATGGACCAAGAGCTCATACCCGAACTCCTCGCCAGTGTAGCCGGTCCGAGCGATGATCAAATCGAACCCGGCAAGCTCGCATTCGAGGAGCTCCGTCCGCTTGAGCCGCCCCAGCCGATGCTTTAGCTTGGGATCGGCCAGGCTCTGGAGGATCACCAGCGACTTAGGTCCCTGGAGGGCGAGGTCGAGCCTTCGGTCCTCCCTGGCCTCGGGGGCCTTGAGGTCGCGGACCAGGGCTTGCCCTTCGGGCTCGACCCAGGGCCTCTTCCGGTCGAGGAGGTATTCCCCAGAGTTCACGGCCCGAAGCCAGGCCAGGTCCTTCTCGGCATTGACGGCGTTCACGACTAGCAAGTAGCGCTCTTTAGTCCGGCAATAGACGATCAGGTCGTCGATCACCCCCCCGTCGGGGTCGAGGAGGTAGGTGTATTGGGACTCGCCTGGCTCGAGCCAGCGGACATAGTTGGTGGTGGCCAGGTCGAGGAGGCTGGTAGCATGCTCACCCGCGACTTCCAAGACCCCCATGTGGCCGACATCAAAGAGCCCGGCCGCCTCACGGACGGCCCGGTGCTCCTCGCCCACGCTGGAATACCAGACCGGCATCTCCCAGCCGGCGAAGGGGACGAACTTCGCCCCCAGCCGCTTGTGCTCATCAAAGAGAGGGGTCCGCCGGAGAGGGCCCTCGCGCCTTTCATCCCATTCGAACTCTTTCTTTCTGACGGGGGGAGCGAACCGCTCCAGGTGCCTCTGCCCGACGAAGTAGGGCTTTGTGAGGCGGAAGAGGGGCCGATAGCGCTCATGCTTGTAGATTTCCGCGGCAGGGGGCCTCCCCTCATCGTCCGAGATCCCCAGTCCCTTGATCTGATCATCACTGCCGAAGCCTGCCCTCTCGAGGGCCTCCCTGATCCGGGGGAGCAGGGCCAGGCGGTCCCCCTCCGGGAGGTCGGTCATCAGGTCCTCGATGACCGCTGGGCCTTGGACCTTCCTCAAGAGGTCGTCATCATCGAAGATGATGTAGCCATCCGATAGGCCGCGGAGCCAGGCCAGAACCCGCGGGGCGTTCTTCCGGTTGGGGAGGAGGATGAACCTCTCCGGCTCGAGCCTCAAGACCAGAAGCTCGTCCATCACCCGGCCGTCCCGCTCGAGTATCAGGGAATGGGTGCACTCCCCCGGCTTAAGGGCGGCGATATCGGCGGTGAGGGCCTCCTGGAGGAAGGGCAGGGCCCGCTCGCCCCGGACCTGTAGGACAGCCAGCCCAGCGAATGGGCGCGGGTTCCCCGCCGAGGCTGGAGCCCGCTCCTTCGCAAGAGGAGCTTCCCGGAGGAAGTAGTAATGCGGGTAGCCGGTCCCGCGGGAGCGGGTCTCGGCCGCCGTGGCCGCAGCGAGCTCCTCCACCTCTTGCTTCACTCCCTCTAGGACTTCCAGCTCGATCTTCCCCCGGGGGAGCTCACCTCGGAGCCCTTGGTAGCTGAAGGGCTTGATGTTCGAAAGGATCCGATGGATCAGCTCGGCGATCTTCTCCATCTCCTCCTTCCCCATCCCCCGCTGGCTCACCCAGGGAGTCCCCAGCCTGATCCCAGTCCCCAGGGCCGTGACGGTGTCCCCCGGGATGGTATTCCGGTTGACCACGATCCCCGCGAGGTCCAGGATCCTGGCCGCCGGCTCGCCCTTCAGCTCGGGATGGACCGACTTGAGGTCGACCATCACGATATGGGTGTCCGTCCCGCCGTAGGCCAAGCGGATCCCCCGTTTCTGGAGGGCCTCGGCCAGCTCCTTAGCGTTGGCGACGATCCGGTGTTGGAGCTCCTTGAAGGCCTCAGTCTTGGCGATCCCGAAGGCCACGGCCATGGCCGCGAACTTGTTGACATGGGGCCCGCCTTGCTCGCCGGGGAAGACCGAATTATCGATCTTCTCCGCCTTGGCCTCGTCGGTGGTGAGGATGCAGGCCCCCCTTGGGCCGCAGATCGTCTTATGGGTGGTGAAGGTCACGACATCGGCGATCCCCACGGGATTGGGGTAGACCCCGGCGATCGCCATCCCCGCGGTGTGGGCGATGTCCGCGAGCAAGATCGCTCCGACGGAATCCGCGATCTTCCGGAACCTCTCCCAGTCTGGGGCCCAAGGATAAGAGGTGTAGCCAGCGATGATCAGCTTCGGCTTATGCTCCTTGGCCAATTCGAGGATCTGGTCGTAGTCCAGGAGCTCGGTCTTCGGGTCGACGGTGTAGGATACGACTTTAAAGCGCTTCCCCGAGAAGTTGAACCGGCTCCCGTGGGTGAGGTGGCCGCCATGCATCAGGTCCATCCCCATGACCGTATCCCCGTTCTGGAGGAAGGCGTCATAGACCGCGAGGTTGGCCGCCGCCCCGGAGAGGGGCTGGATGTTCACGAAGATCTCCTCAGCTGGGGCACGGGGGTTGGCGAAGCACTCCGCGACCCGCCGTTGAGCGAGCGATTCCAAGATGTCGACATATTCCACGCCCTTATAGAACCTCCGGTCGCCGTAGCGGCGGAGGTAGGCGAGCTGGGCCGCGAGGTCCGAGAGGAGCTTCTCATCGGAGCGGACCATCCTCACCGGGGGATACCCCTCGGCATAAAGGTTGGTGAAGACCGAGCCGAGGGCCTCCCTCACCGGGGAGGGGGCCAATGCCTCCGAAGGGATCAGGATAAGCTTCCGCGCCTGCCGCTCCTCCTCATGGCCGATGAGGGCGGCGATCAAGGGGTCGGCCTCCTCAAGAGGCCGATTGAAATAGCGCTCATACATTTGCTCTCACTCCTTCACTCTAATCGGGATGGATAATGGCCGGACCCGGACTCGCCGCTCCAGGCTCTTCCCCCGCCAGGCGAGCTCGACCAGGGCATAGAGCCCCCCGGAGACGAGCGAATGGCCCCCGAGGATCACCGGCAGGGGCGCCGCCCTCGCCGCGGCGGTGAAAGCCCTTACCACCGGGTCCTGGATCTCTTCAGCCCGAAAGAGATCCGAGAGGAACCGATCCTGGGCCGTGGGCCACCTCCTCATGTGGGCGAAGAGGACTCGAGAATCTATCAAAGCTAGGTCCGCCAGCTTGCTCAGGGTCCGGAAGAACCTCTCCGGCCCGACCTCCTCCAAGAGGAAGCCCAGGAGAGATCGCCCTTCGCCTCGCTCCTCCCGCCCGCTGGCCTTGAGCCCCCGCTCCTCGGAGAAGACCCTTGCCTGGCAGGCCGTCTCCTCTTCAAGGTAGCGCCAGGTCTGGGCGGAAACCCGCCCGGCAACCAGCACCGTCGCCTCGCGGTTAGTGAAGGAATGGAATGCCACACTCAGACGGGTCGCATCGAGGTCGAGCTTGTCCAGATATTCCTTGGTATGAGGCCCAGCCCGGGGATGGATCTTTAGGATCAAGAGGTCGGTCGGGGTGTCGATGTCGAACTGGCTCGCAGCGGTCCTGGGGAGCTCGGCCACCTTGAATCCGGCCTCCCAGAGGAGCCAGCCCAGCCGATTGTCGCTCTCAGGCGGCGGGAGGGGCAACAAAGTCCGGGCCGGGACGAGGGCGAGGAAGTCGGTGGAGTAGAAGTTGTTGGCCAGGAAGAGCCGCTCCTCCTCGAGGAGGAGCCCGGCCAGCCCAGCCAGCTCTTCTTCCGAGAGGAGGGCCCCGCTCCCGCCGCTGAAGTAAAGCAGGCGGTCGATCTCATACCGCTCGATCAGCCCCCAGAGGCAGAGGCCGAAGTGGAAGTCCTCACCATCGAGCAATTCCACCTCGATCGGGGGGTGGACCTCCTTGGCCTCGAGCTCGAGCGTCGCGGCGAAGCCGCTCGAGGGCGTGGCGACGATGATCTGCTCGATGGCCTCGCTCTTAGCAGCCTTCTCGATCAGATCGAGTGTGACTGCCTCACGGACCCCGGAGATCAGCCGCTCGACCGGGCTTTGGCCCATAGCCCCAGGCATGATGAGCAGTGTGACCCCTCTAATTGGCATGCCCATGCCGGCGGGATTCTACTCCCTCACGAGCGGTCCCGCAACGGCAGAGCAGGCTAGAGCTCCATAGAGTGCGGACGAGGTTTGACGGGAAGTCGGGGATCGCTTATAATCCTGCTAACACTTGCGCTAGAGATTGAGGTGATCGAGATGGCAGGAGCAAGAGCGGGTGATCGTCTTTGGGAGGCCCTCCTCTAAGCCAGCCTTGAAGGAACGCGTCTTCTCCGGGATCCAGCCGACCGGGGAACTCCACATCGGCAACTACTTCGGCGCGGTCACAAACTATGTCCGATTGCAAGAGCAATACGATTGCATCTACTCCATCGTCGACTACCATGCCATCACTGTAGACCATGACCCGCGGGTTCTTCCCCAACGGGCCCTGGCGATGGCCGCGGACCTCTTGGCCTGTGGGATTGACCCTCAGCGGGCCACCTTATTCATCCAATCCCATGTCCCGGAGCACACCGAGCTCGCTTGGATCTTCAACTGCCTCACCTCGTTCGGGGACCTCACCAGGATGACCCAGTTCAAGGAGAAGGCTGAACATCAGGAGTTCGTGAGCGCCGGGCTCTTCGATTACCCAGTCCTCCAGGCCGCCGATATCCTCTTGTATCGGGCGAGCAAGGTCCCGGTAGGAGAGGACCAGCTCCAGCACCTCGAGTTGGCCCGGCGGATCGCAAGGAGGTTCAACAGCCGGTTCGGGGAGTTCTTCCCCGAGGTCGAGCCGATCCTCTCCGAGGCCCCGAGGATCATGTCCCTTGCCGACCCTTCATTGAAGATGAGCAAGTCCCTCGGGGAGAAGCACTACATCGGAGTGATGGAGCCAGAGGCCTCGATCTACGAGAAGGTCAAGACTGCCGTCACTGACATCGGCCCGCGCGGTCCAGAGATGAGCCCGGGTGTGGCCAATCTCTTCCTGATCTTGAAGCTCTCCGCCGCCGACTCCAAGCTCTATGAGGAGTTGAAGGAAGAATACCAGGCCGGGAGGCTGAAGTATGTCCGGCTGAAGGAAGCGGTCTTCGAGAGCCTGATGGGTGTGCTCCGGCCGATCCAGGCCCGCCGACGGGAATTAGAGAAAGACCTGGAAACGGTAAGGCAAGCCTTAAGGGAAGGGGCCGCTCGGGCGAGGGAGATCGCCCAAGAGAATATGCGGGAGATCCGGAGGCTCGCCGGGGTCGGCTTAGAGAGCTTCAGAACCTGAGGCTGAGGATGAGCACTCCCAGGCCGATGGTCAGCAGCGTCAGAGGCAGGCCGACTTTGAGATACTCGAGGAAGCCCAAGTGAACGCCCTCCCGTTCAGCGCCCTCTAGGACGATCAGGTTGGCTGCCGAGCCGATGAGAGTGAGGTTCCCCGCGAGCGTCGAGGCCATCGCCAAGGCCAGCCAGGCCATGGCCCCTCCACCGGCGGCCGCGATCAAGGGCGAGAGGAGCAGGACCGCCGGGACATTGCTGATCAGATTCGAGACGATGAGCGTGACCCAGGAGATGCTGCCCAACGCGGACCGCTCGGCGAACCAACTGCCCGCTTGGGAGATGAGATGCTCGACCAGCCCGGCCTTCTCCACCCCGCGCATCACGATGAACAGCCCGGCAAAGATCAACAAGAGCGGCCAGTCGACCTGCTGGAGCGCTCGGCGGGGGCGGTTGCTCCCCAAAAGGATCAGGAGGGCAGCGGAACTGATCGCCACCCCTTGGGGCGCATAACCCGCAGCCAAGAAGATCAGGGCCAGCAGGACTACGAGGAGCGAGAGGGCCAGCAGGCCCCGCTGGACCCTCAGCTCGGCGTAACCTCGCAGATCGTTCGAGGGCTTGAGGGGCAATCGGAGTTGGGAGCGATAGATCAGCCAGATCAGCCCGAAGTCGAGGGCCAGGCCCGCTAACGAGACAGGGGCGAGGGCGGCCCAGAAGGAGAGGAAGTGGATCCCCGAGCGGATCCCGATCAACATGTTCTGAGGGTTCCCGATGATGGTCATCGTGCTCCCGATGTTCGCGGCGGTCGCCAGGCCGATCAGATAGGGCGCCGGGGGGAGCTCGAGCCGCCGGATCAGCCGGACGAGCACGGGGGTGAACATCAGGCAGATCGTGTCATTCATGAAGAGGGCGGAGAGGAGCCCACTGCTCACAATTTGTCAAAAAGAGGAGGCCGCTCCGGCTCCGGGCTCGCTTGAGAATGAAGAGTTCTAGAACTTCGAAGAAGCCGGAGATCTCGAGGTAGGCGACGATGACCATCATCCCAAGGAGGAAGACGAGGGTATCGAGGTCGATGGCCGCATAGGCCTCTTGGACGGAGAGCACTCCACTGAGGACCATCGCGACCGCACCGAGGAGCGCCCCCGCGGCCCGGCTGATATGAACGAAGGGGAGCTTCTGGACCCCGACGACCAGATAAGTCAGGATGAGGATTAAGAGCGCGGTCCACATAATAGAAGCAAGAGGCGTGCCTTGTAGGGCATACTGGCACGCCTCTCATCTGTCGTGAGCCCTAGTTTACTTCTTCCCGCCGGCGGGCTTCTTCCCGCCGCCCTTCTTCTTCAAGAGCATCGGGCTCACCTCCTCCCCTTTGTGGTAGAGGTCGGCGCACATGCGCACTTGACCACCCGGGTAATGAAAATTATAATGGAAATCGCTTGGGCTGTCAAGTGATCTGCATTACAAAAGCCGCGCTTCGAGCCCTCTCGAGCATGGGGCTGGGAGCGGGATCGCTCCGGAGGCAAAAGGGGAGGGATGGGATATGAAGACCGCTCTAGCTATTATTGGCTCTATCGTCTTATTGGTCCTCGGCGGATCGGCCCTGGGCGCTCTAGCTCAAGCTCAGGAGGGAGACCTTTCGGCCGGGCGGGGATGGGGGTTCGGGGTCCGCTTCCTCCCCCAGGCGCTCATGCCACTCGCTCCGAGCGAGGTCGACCCGGCCCTGACCACGGCTATTACCCTAAAGTATTGGACCAAGGGGGCGCTGGGCTTCGAGGCCGGTGGCTGGCTCTCGCGCTACAGCGATACCTGGAGTTCGCGGAACCTGACGAGCCTCTCCGGAGGGGCTTTATTCAAGCTCTATGATAGCCCACGGGTCGATCTCTACCTGGCCGGGCGGGCGCTCAGCCTCCAGAGCTTCTACAAAGATGGCTACATCATCTGCAAGAGCTCGCCGTCCGAGGCGGAGGAAGACGAGCCCGTCCCGCCCCCGCCCTGCTGGCCTTCCTCTACTGAGAGCCGGAGCGCGACCCTGGCCGTTTCGCTCGCGGCCGGGCTGGAATGGAGCCGATCCCAGCAAGTGGCGATGAGCTTTGAGGTCGGACTGGTCTATGCCCAGGCCATGACCACGACGATCTCGCTGCCCCCGCCTGCCCCCCTGCCTGAAGAGGAGCCGACCCCCTCGCCTTCGCCTGAGCAGGAGACCTGGGCCTCCACGAGCCTGGGGCTCACATTGAGCTTGAGCCTGGACTTTTATCTCCCGCAGGGCTAGGCTAGCGCTGGCCTCAAGGGGAGAGGGTCACTCCCACGGTGAACTGGAGCGGCGGTCCGGGGAGGAGGCGCGGCCCCCGGACGCTGAGCTCGATCAATCCGATCAGCTTCGCGTCCAGGAAGAGGGTCAAGGCCCCGGGGAGGTCCTTCTTCAGCCCGCTTCCAAGGTGGATAGTGAAATCGAGGCGGCCCTCATGCGCTAAGAGGCCGGTCCCGCCGCCGAGGTAGAAGCGGGCATCCCGGCCCAGGATGTGGAAGAGGATCGCCGTCTCGAACTTGGAGAGCTCCGGGCCACCTGGGAGGCCGAGCTCGCCTGTGAACCGGACCCCCAGGCCGGAGGCAGAGGAGAGTGGCCCGAACTCGACCACCCCTTGGAGGAGCCGGACGGTCTCCTCGCTCACGCCCCAGGCGGCCTTCAGGCCGTTCAACTCCAGGATTCCCAGTCCAGCCCCGGCGGAGAAGGGGAGCACCTCGGCCCCAGCCGGCCAAGCGAGGCCGAGCAGGATAAGGGCTGCCATTAACCATCTTCCAGTCATGGTGCTGTGCTAGGGCTTCCTCAAGGCCGCGAACAGGGCAGAATAGTCCGAGCGGGGGTTCCAGAAGAGGTAGCTCTTGAAGCCCAGCTCCGCGACAGCCCGGATTTCGGCGCGGATATAGTCATAGTAGTCCATCCCGGCGGGGATCGCCATCTGGAAGGCCTGGAGGTAAGGGCGGAGCTTCAGTCCCCGCTTCAGGCCAGACTCCAGTGCTCGCTTGACCGTCTCGTAGGGCTTCTCCCGGAGGGCCGGCTCATAGTGCGAGGGGTAGACCATCGGTGAGATCCAGTCCACATAGGGTGCGAGCTCCTCCAATTGCTGGCCGATCGGATCGATCCGCTTCCTGTTCCACTCCCAGAGGGTCCGCCCGAAGACATCGATCGAGAGCCGCCCCTTGAGCCTGGCCCTTGCCTGGCGCAGGAAGCCGGTGATCGCGGTATAGCGGGCCTCATATACGGCCGCGAGCTTTCCATCATCGTGATAGCGGATGTAGTCGAACTGGAGCTCGTCGAACCCCAGCGCGAGGGCCTCTTGAGCGATGGCGAGGTTATACTCCACGACGCGGCTATCGGCGGGCGAGACCCAGGGCGCACTGGCGCTCTTGAGGTATTTCGCCAGCTTCGGATCGTAGAAGGCCACCTGGCGGGCGATCGTATAGATCCCTTTCGCCTTGAAGAGGGCGAGCAGCCGCGGGAGGTCCAGCCGCACCGTGACCGCGCGGAGCTCCTTCACCAAGGGGACCTTGCTCTCGTAGGTCACCCCGCCGCTCATGTCCTTGATATCGATGACGATCGCGTTCAGCCCGAGTTTCCTCATCTCCGCGATGAAGGGCTCGAGTCGCCCCTCCCGCTCGAGCTTCGCCAGGGCCGGGGCGGTGAAGTAGACCCCGCGCTGTTCATCAGCCGGCTGGGGCGGATTCGCGAGGGCGACCACCAGTTCGGGCTCAGGCCGAGGCCCAGGTCTGTTCGGCCCGGTCAGTGCGAGGAAGGGGGCCGCGACCACGAGGATTAGGGCCAGTCCGGCGAGCGACCTCTCGAGAGCCATCTCGAGGCGAGATTATACCGTTTGCGGGCCGGCCCGAATGTGGCAGGGGTCACCATCGCCGGACTTCCCCTCTCAAGGTGCGGGCTGCAGGGTATAATTGAAAAGATGTCCGAGATCCTGCGGCTAGCGCGTGAGCTCCTCGCGGAGCTGGAGCTCTGTGATTACTGCTTGGGGCGACAGTTCGCTAAGCTCGGCCATGGCCTGAGCAATCGCGAGCGCGGGCGAGCCATCCGTATCCTCCTCAGCCTCGAGGAGAATAAGTCTTATGTCGAGCCGGGCTACTGCCAGCTCTGCCTCGGCCACCTCCTCAGGGTCGAGGAGTGGGCCAGCCGGGCGCTCGCCGCGGTCGAGGGCCTCGAATTCAAGAGCTTCCTCGTCGGGAGCCACCTCCCGGAATTCCTCGAGGAGCAGGAACGGGCGCTCCAAGAGAGGTATAAGCTGGAGCATGGCGGCCATTTGAACCACGACCTTAACCGAGAGGTGGGGAAGCGGCTTGAGGCAGCCCTCGCGGGGCGAGCGGAGGTCGACCTTCGGAATCCGGAGGTGGCGATCTTGCTCGATCTCGTCTGGGATCGGGTGGAGGTCAAGATCTCCCCGCTCTTCATCTTTGGCCGCTACCGGAAGCTCGTCCGGGGGATCCCCCAGACCCACTGGCCCTGTCGGGCCTGTCGCGGGCGAGGCTGCCAGAGGTGCGGCTTCACTGGGAAGCAGTATCCGGAGAGCGTCGAAGAGCTGGTCTCCCCTCCGTTCCTCGAGGCCGCGCGGGGGCGCGCCTCGGTCTTCCACGGCTCCGGGAGGGAGGACATCGACGCTCGGATGCTCGGTGAGGGGCGGCCATTCGTGCTCGAGCTCCGCGAGCCGAAGGTCCGGAGCCTCGACTTGGCGGCTTTAGAGCGGGAAGTCAATGCCCGAGCGCAAGGGAAGGTCGAGGTTCATGGCCTGGCCTTCACTACACGTGAGGAGGTCGAGCGATTGAAGGCCGCGCGGGCGAACAAGCTCTACCGGGCGCGAGTGGAGTTCGCGCGGCCCGTGGTCAAGGAGGAGTTCGCGCGAGCTTTAAAGGCCCTGATCGGGCCGATCTCTCAACGGACTCCCAAGAGGGTGGCCCATCGTCGGGCCGACTTAGTCCGGACGAGGACGGTCTGGGAGGCCAAGGGCGAGCTGAGCGCTGATCGGACGGCGACCATCGAGGTCCGCTGCGATGGCGGACTATATGTGAAAGAACTCCTTTCAGGGGATGAGGGCCGGACCTCCCCCAGCCTAGCCGAGCTCCTCGGCTCTCCTGTCAAGGTCCTCGAGCTCGATGTCCTCGAGGTGGAGCGTGGTGGCGCGCCACATGGCGCGCCACGCTGATCGTCAACTCCTGGCCATCTCGCGTGTCCGGAGGAAGACCAGCCAAGCTAAGAGCAGCAGGACGAGGATGATCAGGAAGATCGTCAGCCCGCGCTGGCCGCTGAGGGAGCGGTCGAGGCTCTCGATCTTCCCCTGGAGATCGGTCATTTGGGGGAGGGTCTCTGTGAGGGCCGTCGGGTTTGGCAGGCTGGCTTTGAGGCCCTCGACCTCGAGCTTGAGGGCCGCTAATTCCTCCGCAGAGGCGGCCTTCTGGCCCTGCTGGGCGAGGCTGGCTACTTGGTTCTCGAGGTTGGTGAGCCGCTGATTGAGGCCCTGGAGGGAGGCGAGGATCGAGCTGAGGTCCCCGCCGCTCGCCGGTTGGACTGGCGGCTTGGCCTTGAGGCTCTTCAAGGCCGCTTGGAGCGAGCCATAGAGGTCCGGCTGGCTGTTCCTCAGGCTGGCCTTCACCAGGTCCAGCCAGTTGAGCTCGGCCTTGGAGAGCTCCCGGCCCAGCCGGTCCTTGAACCACTTCTCGACCTTCAGCCCGGCATACTCCTCCAGCTCCGCGGCGATCTTCAGGGTCACCCCGAGGGTCAGGACCTGCCGATCCATCACCCCTTCGCCGATGAGGACCCTTCCCAGATTGACGATCGCCTCCTCGGCCTTGGTCTGCTTCAGGATCCCTTCTAGCTCTGCTTGGCTCGGCCCCTCCTGGGCTAAGGCCAGCCCGCTCCAGAGGAGCAGGAGACCGATCACGAGAAGAGTTAGAGACCTGATGCGCATCCCCTCATCCCCCCCGATTCCTCAAGATTATCGTCCCATTCTCCAGGAGCTCGAATTCCGTGAAGGTGGCCAGACAGTCGAGGCAGATGATCGTGGCCTTGGGGCTGACACGAGCTGGATTGACTAGGACGAGGCGATTGCTCTGCCAGCTCACCTTCCCCTCGACGATCCGAGCATCATAGCAGGCAATCACCTCGCTCCGCAAGCGGAGCCTTTGCCCACCGCAGCGCGGACAGCAGGATAAGACCCCCTCTTCCCGCAATCCTCTCACCCGATCCAACAATACACCGGGTGAGAGGGGCTGTCAATACCCGG
>JBBIJD010000009.1:4653-8029 GCA_037446135.1 Candidatus Fraserbacteria bacterium | reverse complement strand
GTCAGAAGTAGAAATGGGCCCCCAGGCCTGCGCTCACACCCCCGCTCGTCGCCCCGAAGCCGAAGACCCCCACCTCGAAGTTGAGGGCCAAGTTCCTCGAGATCGAGACCTCCAAGCCGCTCATCAGTTGGAATGGGGTCGCCCCATTGAAGACGGCCATCCCCAGCCCGCCATAGATGTCGACGATCGGGGTGTTAAAGAACTTGAAGAGGGTCCTGAAGGCGAAGGAGGGGAAGCCGGGGAAGACCCAGAAATTGACATCGAGTCCGAAGAGGTCGGCCAGCCAGAGCCTGGTGGAGAGCCCGGTGGCGGGGAACATGTTTGGCCAGGCGGGATCGGTCGGGCTCCGGATCGGAGCGGTCACCTCAGCCCCGACTGCGAAGAGTCGGCCCTTGGAGAAATCCTCTTGGGCGAAGGCTGAGACGGAGCAGATCAGCGCTATGAGGAGCAGCGCTGCTACCAGAGATATAACCTTCCTCATGCGGGACCTCCTTTGGATAGTCAGCGATTTCAGTTTAGGCCGGCCTCCCTCGCGGCGAAGGACCGCCGTTGAGGGGGCCGCTGAACTCCGTCTCTTGGGGAGGTGCTCGCTGTCTGTCGAGGTTACCTCACTTGAGGAAGTAGAAATGGATCCCGCTGCTGACCATCAGCTCATAGCGGCGATCTGTCCCGAGCCATTCCCCGAACTCCAGGTTCAGGGCGAAATTCGGGGAGATGGAGAGCTCCATCCCCGCTAGGGCGAAGGCCCGCAGGCCCTGATCATAAGGGGCGTTGAGATACCATCCCCCGAGCGAGCCGTAGAGGTCGAAGTTGCTTGTATCGCCGAGGCGGAAGAGGAGCCGTCCGGAGAGGCAGATCTGGTCAGTGAGGAAGAGGAAGTTCCCCTCCAGGCCGAGCTTATCGTCCATCCAGTAGCGGATGCTGATCACGCAAGGGCCCTGGAGGCCGATCCCCAGCCCTCGCCCTTGGGAGAGGTTCCTCGGCTGAGCGAATGCGTCCACACTCGCGCTCACCAGCGCTAAGGCCAACAGGAGAAGGATCAACTGGGCTGTGGTCTTCATCGTCCGTCCTCCTTGTGGATTTGGACATGTTTTTATTCTGGGAAGCCGTCGAACAGAAGGGAAGGACACCGGTCAAGATGGGGATAGAACTCCCTCCTCTTTCGGGAGGGCCGGCGCGGGGCGGGGTTTGTCTTGTCTCGCCTCCGCGTGGGTGCTATATTTCTTGCGATTACCGATGAAGGCTTTCCTGGGGGTGCTGCTCCTCCTCTCAATCGGGGCTACTCTCTATGTCGCGAGCGGGCGGATCGGCTGGGAGAGGGCCTATCGGACCGTAACTATCGCCCTCAGCTATCAGGACCTCAGTGGACTGGGAGGGGCCGCTGAGACTCTAGCTGAGTTATCTGGCTTAGGGATCAGAGCGATCGTGCTCGATCCCGCTGAGGTCGAGCCAGAGGAGGTCGCGCGGATCCGAGGATATGGGCTGGAACCGATCTTCCTCCTCAAGGGCCTCTACCGGGATGATCTCCCTAGCCTGAGCGACCGGCTCCTTGGGCTCGCCCAGCTCGAGCCACGATTGGTCCTCTTCGCGGACGAGGGGCGGAAGGACTACACCCCCGAGCAACTGGGGGTGATCGTGCAGGTCCTCCAGGCTGAGCAGGCCCTCGTGGGGGTCCTGGAGTTCGCCCCGGCTCCCGAGGCGAGCGCCCTCTACCGGCAGGGTTTTATTAGGTTCGTCCGGGCCCACCAGATCGAGCCGGAGGAAATGGAACAGCTCGGGCTGGAGGAGGCTTTAGCCCGCTTCCGCCGGGCGGTCCGTGAGAGGAACATCCGGCTCATTTGGGTCCAGCTCTTCCCGGCCTCGCGAGAATACAACCTCGATTATCTGAGGCGACTGACCGGGCTCCTCCGGGAGGACGGCCTCCAGTTGGGGCTGGTCGGCCCACCCCGAGATTTTCGTGTGACGAAGCCAGTCCTCGGCCTCATCCTCCTCGGCCCGCTCGCCCTGGGGCTTTTAGGAGTGAAGCAAGCTCGAGTTCGACCGCTCGAGCCGAGGGCCGAACTCCTGCTCTTGGCTTTTGGGGTCATGATCATCTTCGCCGGGCTCTACCTTACAGGGGAGGGATTCAGGCTCGCGGCGGCCTGGGCCGTGGCGGTCCTCGCCCCGCTCGCGGCCTACTTGCTCTTCGAGGGGTGGCTCGGGGTTGGGGGCTCCTTACGCAGAGGGCTCTTAGCTGTCCTCGCCTTCTCGGGGGTCGCCCTCCTCGGGGGCTTATGGCTCGGGGCGATCCTGAGTGGGGTTCCATTCTTCCTGAAGCTGGTAGAGTTTCGCGGCGTGAAGGCCGCCCTCGCCCTCCCTCTCCTCGGGGGCCTCCTCATCCAGTGCGCAAGGCACGGGTTCGCTGAATTGAAGGGCCTCCTCCTCCGGAGGCCGACCCTAGGGGAGCTGGCCCTCATCCTCCTCGGCGGCGGGGTGGTCCTCATTGCCTTCTTGAGGAGCGATAACCTCTCGATCATCCCGGTCACGGGGCTGGAGGGGCAGGCACGAGGGCTGCTCGAGGGGCTCTTCTATGCCCGCCCGAGGTTCAAGGAGTTCCTGATCGGCCATCCGTTGCTCCTCCTCTGGGGGGCTTACAATCAGCGGCTCCAAGGGTATGGGGTTATCCTCCTCGTCCTCGGCCTGGTCGGCCAAGTCTCGATCGTCAATACCTTTGCTCACCTCCACACCCCGCTCCTCCTCTCCATCCTCCGGACGGCCAATGGGCTGGCCCTGGGGCTAATCGGCGGGCTGATCGCCTGGGGATTGGTCCGTTGGGGTGAGCGACTGTGGCAGAGCGGGTCTTGATCGGCGGCTATTACGGCTTCGGGAACCTCGGGGACGAGGCCATCCTCTTCGCCCTCCTCCGCGGGCTAAGGGAGGCCCTCCCCTCGATTGAGCCGGTGGTCCTCTCTGCCGAGCCGGTCCAGACGGCCGCGGCCTATGGTGTTGAAGCTATTAACCGCTGGAGCCTCCTCTCGATCTGGCGCGAGCTGGGGCGGGCCCGGCTCTTCCTCCTCGGCGGCGGGGGCCTCCTCCAGGATGTGACGAGCCGCCGTTCAGCTATTTATTATTTGGGGCTCCTCCGGCTGGCCAGGCTCCGGCGAGTCCCGGTCTTCCTCCTCGGCCAGGGGATCGGGCCGCTGCGGAGCCGCCTCTTGCGGCGGCTGGCGGTGAGGGAGCTCAAGCGGGCGGAGTATGTGATGGTCCGGGACGAGCTGGGCCTGAAGCTCCTTCGGGAGTGGGGGGCCGACCGGGGCCAGCTCGCCCGGGGTTACGACCTAGCGCTGACCCTCCTGCCCGAGCTGGCATCTGGGGGGGGCCAGCAAGGCGGACCGCG
>JBBIJD010000009.1:0-4553 GCA_037446135.1 Candidatus Fraserbacteria bacterium | reverse complement strand
CCGGCCTTCCTGCCCCTCTACCCTCGGGAGGACCTCGGGCTGGTCGAGGACCTCCGCCGGGCGATGGCCAGGGAGGCCGTGGTGCTGGACCCGGGAGGGCTGCCGCTCCCCGAATTGCTGAAGTTAGTCGGCGAGGCGCAGCTCCTCCTTGGGATGAGGCTCCATGCCCTGGAGTTCGCCCTCCTTGCGGGAGTCCCCTTCACGGCCATCAGCTACGACCCCAAGGTCGAGGAGTTCGTCCAGGCGGTCGAAGGGCTGAGTGGGCTTAAGATCCCCCTCCTGAGGGTGACGGAGGTCACAGGAGAGAAGGTCTTTGGGGCGCTCGAGGGCTTGTGGACCCATCAGGAGGGGTATCGCGAGCGGCTCCTAGTCGCCGCCGCGGAGCTGGGGCGGCTGGCGGACTCTAAGCTGAAGGAGGCTTATGCCCAACTAGCTGAGAGCTTAGAGAAGCAACCCAAGAGGAGGAGACGATGAGCTCGCGCCACAGGCCGGTCCTGTTGCACGAGGTCTTGCAACTCCTGGGGATCAAGCCTGATGGGATCTACCTAGACTGCACCGTCGGCGGGGGCGGCCATGCCTATGAGATCGCGAAGAGGCTGGAGAACGGCTTAGGCTTGCTCATCGGGCTCGATTGGGATAGCCAGGCCCTGGAGGAGGCCCAGGCTCGGCTCGAGCCATTCAAGGGGAGAGTGAGGCTCCTCCGGGCCAACTTCCGCGATCTGGAAAGAGTCCTCGATCAGCTGGCCATTCCCCAGGTCGATGGCCTCCTCTTCGATCTGGGTCTATGCGCGATCCATGTGGACTCGCCCGAGCGGGGGTTTAGCTTCAGGAGCGATGGTCCGCTCGACATGCGGATGGACCGAGAGGGGAATCCGCTCACAGCGGCAGAGATCGTAAACAGCTACAGCCGGGACGAGCTGATCCGGATCTTAAGGGAATATGGCGAGGAGCGCTGGGCTCATCGGATCGCCGAGGCGATCATCCAAGCCCGCGAGCGAGCACCACTGGAGCGGACCCTCCAACTCGCTGAGCTGGTCGTCAAGGCGATCCCCGCGCCCGCGCGGAGGAGGATGAAGATCCATCCTGCGACCCGGACCTTCCAGGCCCTGAGGATCGCGGTCAATGACGAGCTGGGGAACCTCCGTGCGGGCCTCGAGGCCGGGTTCAGAAGGCTCGCACCGGGAGGGGTGATGGCTGTGATCTCCTTCCACTCGCTGGAGGACCGGATCGTCAAGCGCTTCTTCCGGAGCAAGGCCGACTTGGGGGAGGCCGAGCCCTTCAAGCTGATCCGCCCCACCGCTGAGGAGGTCGAGGAGAACCCTCGGGCCCGGAGTGCCAAGCTCCGCGCGGCCCGGAAGGCGGATCGCGAAGGGGTGGATCGCGAGGAAGCACGCTTACGGCGCGCCGTAAGTGCACTTACATGCCCCTCCAAGGTCCTCTAGCCCCCGGACAGTCGTCCTTTCTCCTCGCTAGTCCTGCTCCTTAGGCTAGGCTGAGCAAAGATGGCCAAGCGGACGGTAGGCATGGCAGCGCTCTCTTATCCTCATGTCCAGCGGGACCTCTTCAAGAGGCGCTCGGGAGTCAGAGTCAGTCGTCCTTGGGAGGGGCTCGAGGGGAAAGAGGAGTCACCGGCCCTCGCCTTTGCCGTCTTGGTCTCGGGCATGGTCCTCATCGCTGCGCTGGCCTTCCTCTTCATCTGGCAGGGCTGGCGGCTGACTGCGCTCCATAGCGAGCTTTCCGTCCGACGGGCGGAGGTCGAGCGGCTCGCGGCGGAGAACGAGGCCCTGAAGCTCAAGATCGAGCGGGCCTTCTCCCTGGAGCGGATCAGCCTCTATGCCAAGGCGGTCCTGGGGATGGTCGAGCCGCCCCTCCATTATCTCCGCCTGACGCCGCCAGGGCGATGACACTTCGCGTCAAACTCATCTTTGCCTCCATCTTCTTACTCCTCGCGATGATCGCCGGTCGGCTCTTCCAACTCCAGGTCGTCGAGCATGGCTTCTGGGCCGCTCAGGCCGAAAAGATCCAAGAGCGGGAGCTCATCGAGCCCTATCCGCGCGGGCGGATCTACGACCGGAATGGGCTGCTCCTCGCTGCTGATGTCCGGACCTCCTCGATCGCGGTCGATCCGAAGCACCTGAAGCGGCCCGAGGCGCTGAAGGCCATCCTGAGGGAACACCTCGGGCTAGCCGACTCCTTCCTCTCCGAGCGATTCTCTCGGGATAGCTACTTCTCCTGGATCGCCCGGAAGGTCGACCTAGCTAAAGCGGACCGGATCGCCAAGGAGGCCGCTCAAGCCGGGGTCGAGGGCCTGATCATCATCGATGAGTGGGAGCGGGTCTACCCCCAAGGTGAGCTGGCCGGGAACCTCCTCGGGTTCGCCGGGATCGATAATGTGGGATTGGAGGGGCTCGAGCTGGGGTTCGATGGCCTCTTGCGCGGCGAGCCGGGGGTGCTCCGGCTCGTCCGGAGCGGGGACGGGGCGGTCGTCGCCGAGCGCGTCCGTGCCCCCGGCCGGCCCGGGGCGGACTTAGTCCTGACCATCGATGGGCGGATCCAGCGGCTCGCGGAGGAGAAGATCACCGAAGGGGTCAAGCAATTTAAGGCCAAAAACGGCTTCATCATCGTCATGGACCCCCAAAGCGGCGAGCTATTGGCCCTGGCCCAGGCGAAACGCTATGACCCGAACGACTTCGAGCGCTCCGCCCCGGAGGAGCGGCTGAACTACGCCCTCTCCTGGCCCTTTGAGCCCGGCTCGGTCTTGAAGATCTTCGTCGCACTTGCCGCCCTCGATGGTGGCTCCATCTCGCTGGAGGAGCGGGTCAGCGGGAATGAGCCGGTCGTCGTCGGTAGGCATCGGTTCCACAACGCTCCGAATCGGAGCTATGGCCCGGTCAAACTGGAGGACATCATCGCTTATTCCATAAACACTGGGATGATCCGCGTAGCCCTCCGACTGGGCGAGGAGCGGCTCTACACCTCTTTGAAGAGGCTGGGCTTCGGCCAGGAGACCGGGCTCGGGCTCCCTGGGGAGGTCCCGGGCTCCCTCAGGCCGGTCAAGGATTGGTCGGGGCCGGACATCGGGGCAATCGCCATCGGCCAAGCAATCTCGGTCACCGGGCTCCAACTGGTCACGGCCGGGGCGGCGATCGCCAACGGCGGGAGACTCCTTGTCCCCCAGATCGTCAAGGAGATCAGGAGGAGCGATGGCCGGATCGAGCGAGCCAAGCCCCAGGTGATCCGGCAGGTCGCCTCGCCTTGGGCCGTGGCCGCGCTGAAGGAGATGATGGTCCAGGTAGTAGAGCGAGGGACTGGGACCACGGCCAGGATCAGAGGCTTCTCGATCGCAGCCAAGAGCGGGACGGCCCAGAAAGCCTCCCCCGGAGAGGGGTATGTCGAGGGGAAGTATGTCTCCTCCTTTTTGGGCTTCTTCCCCGTCGAGCGGCCTCGGTTCATCATCCTGGTGGTCTTGGATGAGGTCGGGGTCGAGCCCTACTGGGGCGGCCAGACGGCCGGGGCAGTCTTCAAAGGTTTAGTGGAGAGGCTGATCGATCTGGAGAATCTGAGGCCGGAGGATTGAATTAAGAGAGACTTCTGAGCCCGGCGAGCCGCTGCCTCGTCCGGCCCTCGAGGCGCGCGAGGCTCTCCTCAGCGAGCTGGCGGACCCGCTCGCGGGAGATCCCCAAGATCTCGCCGATCTCCTTCAATGTCCGGGGCCGGCCATCCTGGAGGCCATAGCGGAGCTCGAGGATCTGGCGCTCCCTCTCCGGGAGGCCCTTGAGGAAGCGCTCGAGCTCGTCATTCAACAGGTCCTTGGCCGCCGCAGCCGCGGGTGAAGGAGAGACCTCATCGGAAACGAAGTCCCCGAGGGTCTCCTCCTCGCCCTCTCCCACCGGCGTCTCGAGCGAGGTGACGCTGGTGAAGGCCAGCTCCTTGACCTCGCGGACCCTCTCCGGGGTGATCTTGAGCCTGGCGGCCAACTCCTCCGATGTCGGCGGGCGGCCCTGCTCCGCGAGATACTCTTCCTCGACGCGGTTGATCTGCTGGATCAGCTCGAGGATGTTCTCCGGGAGGCGGATGAGCCGAGCTTGCGTGGCTAGGGCCCGAACGATCGCCTGCCTGATCCACCAGGTGGCGTAGGTGCTGAACTTGTAGCCCTTGGTCCAATCGAACCGCTCCACCGCCCGCATCAAACCGATATTCCCCTCTTGGATCAAGTCGAGCAGGGGCAGGCCCAGGCCGGCATAGCGCTTGGCGATCGAGACGACCAGTTTCAGGTTGGCTAAAGCCATCTTCTCCTTGGCCTTCTCATCGCCTCGCTGGATCCGTTTGGCCAGTTCGATCTCCTCCTCCGGTGTGAGCAAGGGGACCTTGCTCGCATCGCGGAGGTAGATCTCCACTAAGCTCTCCGAAGCTGGAATCTCCATCCTTTCGCGCTCAGCGCGCTCCTCCTCTTCCGGTTCCAAGGTTAGGATGCTATCATACTCCATGGCCACCTCCTCTGCAAGGGCCAGGGGCAGGCGGCCTTTAGGCCGCCTGCCCTTCAGCCTTGCTTG
>JBBIJD010000008.1:20369-36830 GCA_037446135.1 Candidatus Fraserbacteria bacterium | reverse complement strand
AGGAAGAACGGCTCGGGGAGGTCCAGCTCAAAGATCCCGGTCCAGCCCTTGATCACCGTCCCGCGGTATTCGAGGACCCGCAGGTCCGCCTTCCCGACCCTGAACGGCCGAATCCCGGCCCCCTCGAGGGAGGCCAGTCGCTCCTCCCCCCAGCCCAGGGCCAGGGCCTTCCTCCGGAGGTTCGCCAGGATCAGTTCCTCCCACTCTTCCTCTGAGGGGTTGAAATAGTAGGTCTTCCTCCTGCCCTCAGCGGTATAGAGCGTCCGATAGACCGTGATCGGGGAGATGGCCCGGACCCTCATCGGCCGGGCGATCTGGGGGAGCGGCTCGACCTCGATCCTCTGGACAATGCATCGCTCCTTCCCTAAGCAGACCTCGGTCTCTCGCAGGAGATGCACTACCAGGGATTCCAGGAGCTCCTCATGGACCGAGCCGATGCAGAGCCGGACCGGGCCGGTGAACTCGATGAGCTCGCCATCGATGTGATACTTCCCCAGGAGGCGGCTGAAGGTGAAGAACCTGAACTGCCGCTTCCCCAGGGGCGTCCCTTGATTGTGGACCTGAGCGGCCAGGGCACGGTCGAGGTTCCGGTAGATCAGCCCCTGGACCTCGCTGTTGTATTGCAATGGGAGGAGGAGCCTTGCATTCAGAGGGGCCAATTCCAGGGCGATCCTCATCCCCGCTCACTCCTCAACTGCTCGCTCAAAGCTAGTATAGCCGATCAGGGGAGCGAGTCAAGCCGAGTGGCTCAGCGCGGCTTGCGCACGATTATATGCTAGAAAGCTTCCCTGATCCTCTGGGCCGTCCCGGGGAAGTCCTTCTCCTGGTAGGCCCCGCGGTGGCCGAGGCGGAGGCCATCGCCACTGTAGCGCGGGATGAGGTGGAGGTGGAAGTGGGGGATCTCTTGGCCGGCGACCGGGCCGTTCGACTGGAGGAGGTTGAGCCCCTCGGCTTCCAGGCCGACCATAATCGCCCTTGCGACCCGCTGGGCCGCGCGGGCTACAGCCTGGAGCTCCTCCAATGGGAGCTCGAAGAGGTCGCGATAGTGCTCCTTCGGGATGACCAGGGTATGGCCGCGGCTTAAGGGGTTGATGTCGAGGAAGGCGATCGTCCGGGCCTCCTCATGGACGATATAGGCTGGGGCCTCGTGGCGGGCGATCCGGCAGAAGATGCAGTCCATCTAGCTGAAGAGCCGCTCCAGTTCCCTCAGCCTCTTCTCCGGCCCGATGGCCGTGAGGGAGAGCGGCCCGGAGAAGAGCTCTTCCGCGACCTTTTGGACCTCCTCTGCAGTCACGGCCTCGATCTTAGCGAGCACCTCCTCGATCGGCATGTGGAGGTCGTAAAGCTCGCCGAGGCCCAAGCGGACCATCCTCGCCTGGCTGCTCTCCAGCCCGAGGAGGAGGTTCCCCCTCAGCTTCTCCTTGGCCAGCCGAAGCCGCTCCTCGCTGACCGGCTCGCGGCTGAACCGGGCGATCTCCTCTAAGGCAACCTCGACCGCCTTTGGGGCATTCCGTGGCTCGGTCCCGATATAGACGATGAAGAGGCCGCTATCGAGGTAATAATGGGGCATGCTGAAGACGGCGTAGGCCAGGCCGAGCTCCTCGCGGATCTTCCGGAAGAGCTGGGAGCTCATCCCGCCCCCGAGGAGGGCATTCAAGATCTCGTAGGCATACCGCCGGTCGGAGCCGCGGGCTAAGCCCGCACTCCCCAGGCAGAGGTGGGCCTGCTTTGATCTGTGGTCCTCGATATGAAAGTGGCGCTGAAACTCCGGGGGATAGCGCTCGGGCGCGGCGGCACCCCCATGGGAGTCCCCCAGCTTCGCTTCGGCCAGCTCGAGGAGCTTAGGGAACTCGATCCCTCCGACTCCGACGAGGACCATGTTCCTCGGGGTATAGAGTGCGAACTGCTCGAGCAGCTTCTCCCGGGAGAGGCGCTGGACGGTCTCCGTCCGGCCGAGGACCGAGCGGGTCAGAGGGTGATGGCCCTTCCAGCTCCGCTCAATGAAGAGGTCGAAGATCTTCTCCTGAGGGTGGTCCTCGACCATCCGGATCTCTTCGAGGATCACCCCCTTCTCCCGCTCGATGTCCTCCTCGCGGAGGAGCGGGTTTTGCACCAGGTCGGCGAGGATGTCGAGGGCTTCTTCGAGGTGTTCGGAGAGGACGCTGATGTAGTAGACCGTATACTCCTCGTGGGTCGCACCGTTGCTCGCCCCGCCGAGGGAGTCGATCTCCTCAGCGATCTTGTAGGCCGAGCGGTGGGTCGTCCCCTTGAAGAGCATGTGCTCGAGGAAGTGAGCCGAGCCGCTCCGCTCCTCCGGCTCGTCCCGGCTCCCGATGCGGACCCAGAGGCCCAAAGAGAGTGGCCGGCGGTCCCGCACCTCGGCGAGGACCACCAGGCCGTTCGGCAAGACCTCGCGGTAGCAGCCCGGATAGAGCTCCATATATCATGATCGATCCCGGGCCTGCTGGCCCCCGTGGGGCTTGAACCCGGAACCGATCTTTCTCAGGCGATCTTGATATCAGCCCGTGCGAGTCGCTTGAGGTAGATCCGGCCACGATTATCAATCTTGAGGACCTTGACCGCCACCCGATCCCCGGGCTGGACGATGTCCTCGACTCGCTTTACATACTCATCTGAGAGCTCGGAGATGTGGATCAACCCGACCTTATCGGAGTCGTCTAGCTCGACGAATGCCCCGAAGTCGGTGATGTTCTTGACCGTCCCGGTCAGGATGTCCCCGACCTTCACTTCCTTCGGCTCGGCCTTAGCCTTAGTCGGGGCCGGAGCTGGTGGCTTCATCGCCGCCCGGCCATCGTCCCGGACCGGCCGGGTGCGACGGGGCCGGGCTTGTGGGGCCGCTCGCCGCGGGGAGGTCTTGATCTCCTCCCCCTCTTCGGGGATCCGGCGGAAGTCGGGCCGTCCCAGCTCGTTGATCCCGATCACCTCGACGGTGATCTCATCCCCGATCTTCACGACATCCTCGACATTCTTCACATAGCCGTCCGCGAGGTCTGAGACATGGACCAGGCCGCGGACCCCATTGGGTAGCTCGACGAAGGCCCCGTAGCGCTCGATCCTTGTGACCTTCCCGCGGTAGCGTTTCCCGACCTCTAGCTCCTCGGTCAGCTCCTCGACCAGGGCGATCGCCCGCTCGACGGCTTGGCGGTTCGGGCCGGAGATCCGGACGGTCCCATCGTCCTCGAGGTCGATCTCCGTCTCCGTCTCGTCGATGATCCGGCGGATCGTCCGTCCCCCGGGGCCGATCACCAGCCCGAGCTTATCGGGATTGATGTGGATGACCTCCAGGACCGGGGCATAGGGGGAGAGGCGTGGCCTTGGGGCGGGGAGGGCCTCTTCCATCCGATCGAGGATCGCCATGCGGGCCACATGAGCCCGTGCCAGGGCCTCTTCCAAGAGTTCACGGGAGAGGCCACCGGTCTTGACATCGAGCTGGAAGGCCGTCACTCCCCGCCTCGTCCCGGCGACCTTGAAGTCCATGTCCCCGAAGTGGTCCTCCATCCCCACGATGTCCGTCAGGATGAGCCGTGCGCTCCCCTCTTGGATCAGCCCGAGGGCGATCCCCGCCACGGGGGCCTTTAAGGGGACCCCGGCATCCATCATCGCCAGGGAGGAGCTACAGACGGTGGCCATCGAGCTCGAGCCATTCGATTCTAGGATCTCCGAGACGACCCGGATGATGTAGGGGAATTCCTCCTCAGTAGGGAGGACCGCCTGGAGGGCGTTCTCCGCCAGATGGCCGTGGCCGATCTCCCGCCGCCCCGGGGGGCCCATCCTCCCGGCCTCACCCACTGAATATGGCGGGAAGTTGTAGTGGAGCATGAACCGCTTCCTCCCCTCCTCGAGCATCCGATCGATGATCTGCTCGTCCTGGCGGGTGGTCCCCAAGGTGCAGGTCCCCAGGGCCTGGGTCTCGCCTCTCGTGAAGAGGGCCGAGCCGTGGACCCTCGGGAGGAGCCCGACCTCGATGGTGATCGGGCGGATCTCCTCAGGCCGGCGGTTGTCGATCCTCAGGCCGGTCGAAAGGGTCGTCCTCCGGACGAACTCCCGGAGGAGTCCCTCGAAGGCCATGGCGAGCTCACGGGGGAGCTTCTCCACCTCCTCCGCGGGAGGAGCGAGCTCCTCGAGCACTCGGGCGATCGCCTCCTCCTTGATGGACTCGATCAGCTCTTCGCGGGCCAGCTTCCCCGGGGCAGTCCGCAGCTCACTGAAGCGGTCGCCGATCACCCGGCTTAATCGCTCCTTCAGCTCCACAAGCTCCGGAGGGGCGACTTCCAGCTTCTCCACCTCCGCGCGGGAGAGGAACTCCTCCTGAAGGGCGCAGAGCTCCTTGATATGGCGATGGGCGAACTCGATCGCCTCGATCACCTCCGCCTCGGGGAGCTCTTTCATCGAGCCCTCGACCATCGTCACTGCGGCGGGAGTCCCGGCCACGACGATGTCCAGGTCGCTCGCCTCTCGCTCGGCAGCCGTGGGATTGGCGATCAGCCGGCCGTCGACCCGCCCGAGATGGACTCCCGCGACCGGGGTAGTGAAGGGGATCGAGCTGGTGAGGAGGGCCGCGCTCGCACCCAACAGCCCGGCGATCTCGGGGGGGTGGTCCTTGTCCGCGGAGAGGACGGTCACCACGACATGGACCTTCTCCATGTAGCCTTCGGGGAAGAGCGGGCGGATCGGGCGGTCGATGAGCCGAGCGTGGAGGACCGCCTCATCCGAGGGCTTCCCTTCCCGCTTGAAGAACCCGCCGGGGATCTTCCCCCCAGCGTAGAACTTCTCTTCATAATCCACAACGAGGGGGAAGTAGTCCAGTTCCTCGGCCTCGCCGCGCGTCGCCGTTGCCAAGACCTTCGTGTCCCCGAAGGTCACCAAGACCGCCCCATCGGCCTGGCGGGCCATCTTCCCCGCCTCGAGCCGGAAGGGATCGGCGCTCACTTCGATGATCCTTCCCAGTCTCATCATAAGCCCTCGCTCAGCCACGGATCTCCAATCTTGTGAGCAACTCCCGATACTTCTGGGGGTTCTCCCGCTCCAGATACTTGAGGAGTCGCCTCCGCTGCCCGACCTTCTTCACCAGTCCCCGCTCGGAATGGAAGTCATGCTTGTGGACCTTCAAGTGCTCAGTGAGCTGGCGGATCTCGGCGGTGAGGAGGGCGATCTGGGCCTCAGGCGAGCCGCTCTCCCCCGGCCGTCGCCCATACTCCGTCAGGATCTTTGCCTTCTCTTCCTTCGTTAGTCCCATATATTCCTCCTTAGTTCCTTATACTTCTCGCTCATCTCCCTTATCTTGGCCTTTGCCTCCGCCTCATCGAAGGACTTGATCTCTCGGTTCTCCATGAGGACCTCTCCCGCCACGATTACCGTCTCCACATCGGCGGAGTTGAGGGAATAGGCCAGGTTCGAGATGAGATTATACTCCGGGGTAAGATGTGGCCCCTCGAGGTTCAAGATGACCAGGTCCGCGGCCATCCCCTCGCGGAGCGGGCCGACCCCCTCTGAGTCCAGGCCGAGCGCATGGGCCCCGTTGAGGGTGGCCAGCTTGAGGGCCTGTGAGGCCGGGAGTGCGGTGGGGTCTCCACCGACCTTGGCGAGGAGGGCCGCGAGCCGGAGCTCCTCCCACATGTCCAAGTTATTGTTCGTCCCGGCCCCATCGGTCCCTAAGGCCACATTGACCCCCGCATCGAGGAGCTTCTGCACGGGAGCGGTCCCCGAGCCGATCTTCATGTTGCTTGAGGGGTTGTGGACCACCTGGACATCGTGCTCCGCGAGGAGCTCGATGTCCCGCTCGGAGAGGTGGACACAATGGGCGGCGAGGACCGGGGCCGCGAAGGCCCCCAAGTCCGCGAGATACTCGACTGGGCTCTTCCCATAGCGGGAGAGGGAGTCGGCCACCTCTTGGGTCGTCTCGGAGAGGTGGGTGTGGATCCTGATCCCACGAGCGGTTGCCTCCTCGACCGCCCTCCGCCAGAGCTCCTCCCCGCAGGTATAGGGGGCATGAGGTGCGAGGGCCACGGTAATCCGGCCATTCGCCTTTCCATGCCAGCGCTCGACCAGTTCCAGGCCCTTCTCCAGCTCTCGTTCCGCCCTCTCCCTGTCGTCCGGTGCGATCATCCCGTAGGAGAGCTGGGCCCGGATCCCGCTCTCTTCCACCGCTTTTGCGACCTCGTCCATGTAGAAATACATGTCTGCGAAGGCCGTCACCCCGCTCCGCAAGAGCTCGGCGATCCCCAGGAGCGAGGCCCAATAGACCTCCTGAGGCTCGAGGTGCCTTTCCGCCGGCCAGATCGCCTCCTCTAGCCACTTCCGGAGCGGGAGATCGTCGGCAAAGCCGCGGAAGAGGACCATCGCCAGATGCGTATGGGCATTGACCAGCCCCGGCATGGCCAGCTTCCCTCTCCCCTCAATGACCCCGTCAAAATGGCCTCGGGCGATCTCTTCGGCCTTCCCGATCCGGGTGATCCTCGCATCTTCGATCACGAGCGAAGACTCCTCCGCGGGCCCATCAGGAGTTGAGAGGAGGGCAAAGTCTTTGAGCAGAATTCGCGCCATTGAGGTTCGTTCCTTGCAATCCACCCCTTTGGGGTTTGCCATTCTCTTCCACTCTTTATCCGAAAGGCATTATATGAAAGAAGGCAAGTCGGCGCAACTCCCCACTTGACAACCCCGCCTTTCTGTGCTATATACATGGCTAAGTTCATCCGAAAGGGCAAACCCGTCGAAAGGCGGGGACGCAAAGCCACAGGCCCGAACCCTGAAGAGGAGGGCGGCTGGGTTGCCGAAGATGAGGATATTGAGCGCTCGGAACGAGAGCCTTCCGGACCAACCTCCTTTTCTCTTCCGGTTCGCCCCTTCCAAACCCGACCTGACTCGCTCGGTGCATCCAGCGATGGGCTTACACCCCATCGGTCTGCCAGGGTTTTGCCTGCTGCTCCCACCTCCGCGCAGCAGGATTTTTCCCCAGCAGCCGGATGCGGTTCGAATCCGCAGGGTCGCAAACGGGGGTGAGAGGGGCGCGAGGCGAGGGGGCTGCACGGCCTCGTGCGGCCCCCTCTCTCATCTTACAAGGGCGAGGGCGATCGCCCCGGCCCCCAAAAGCCAGCAATAGTAGGCGAAGGGGGTGAGTCGTCCCCGCCGGAGGAGCCGCAAGAGATACTTGATCGCTAGGGCCCCGGAGATCGCCGCGAGGGCTGTCCCCAAGAGGTAAGGGCCAATTAAGCCGGCATAGCTGGCCTGAGCCTGCCAGGCCTCCCAGCCCTTGAGGGCCGCGGCTCCGAGGATCGCGGGGATGGCGAGGAGGAAGGAGAACTCCGCGGCCAGACCCCGCTCCAGCCCCAGGATCAGCCCCAGCCCGATCGTCGCCCCGCTCCTTGAGACCCCGGGGAGGACGGCCATCCCCTGGGCCGCTCCGATCGCGAGGGCATCCCAGAGGGTCATCTCCTCGAGACTCCGGGCTCTGGTCTCTCTGGTCTCGCCTCGCTTGCGCTCGGCGAGGAAGAGGATCGTCCCGGTGCACAAGAGGCCGGAGCCGATGACGATGAGCGAGCCGAAGGCCCACTCGAGCCAGGGGTCCAAGAGGAGGCCGAAGATGGCCGTGGGGATCATCCCCACTAGGATGAGCCCGAGGAGGCGGCGGTGCTGCTCAGCGCGCTCAAGCCTGGGGTGAGCGAGAGCCCGCAGAAGGAGCTCGACCTCCCGTCGGAAGACCCACAGAACTGAAAGGAGAGTCCCGAGATGGACGAGCGTCTCGAAGAGGAGCCCCGGGAGGGAGATCCCCCAGAGGGCCCGGATCAGGCCCAAATGGCCGGAGCTGGAGATCGGGAGGAATTCGGTTAGTCCCTGGACCAAGCTGAGGACGATGATGAACTGGAGCATTCTGGCCGATGATAGCCGGGGTGGCCTGCGGCGGCCAAATCCGCCCGCTCGGGCTTGCCTGAGCTGCTCAAGAAGCGGTAAGCTGGTCCCGCAGATGCAGATGGGGGATTACCGTTTCTCCAAGGAGAATCGGCTCCGCACCGCCCGAGACTTCCAGCGGATCTACCGCCAGGGGAAGGTCCTCCAGGGCCGCTACTTCAAGATCTTCTACCTCGAGAGCGATGGCCCGCCGCGGCTCGGGCTGACGGCGGTCCGGCGGCTCGGCGGGGCGGTGGTCCGGAACCGGGCGAAGCGGGTGATCCGCGAGGCTTTCCGCTTGAACAAGGGGCTCTTCTCCGGCCTCGAGCTGATCGTCCAGCTCCGCGACGGTGTGAGCGCGCTCTCCAAGGAAGAGCTACGGGAGGAATTCCTCCGGGCCGCGCGCCGGCTCCGGCTCTCCCAGCGCCAGCGCGGTTGCAATCCCCCTCCGCCCCCGCTAATATCTTAAGGGGGTTCTAGCTTGACTTGAGCCCCGGCTTCTAATTGATCAGCAGGGAGTGAGGAGAGATGGCTGAGATCCTATTAACCCGTGCCGGATATGAGCTGAAGAAGAAGCAGTTGGAGGAATATCGCCAGATCCTCTATGACCGGATCCCCAATCAGTTGAAGCGGGCGGCGGAGCACGGCCGTGAGCTGCGGGAGAACAAGGAATACCTAGACTTGATGCGGGAGCAAGAATATTACGAAGCCGAGGTCCGCCGCCTCGAGGAGCTCCTCGACAACGCCCAGATCCTCGAGGATGAGCAGATCTCCACCGAATTCGTCGGGCTCGGCTCTCGAGTGATCCTGGAGGATCGCAGCCAGCGGCGGGTCGACACCGTCGAGCTGGTCAATCCCGCGGAGGCCGACCTCGAGCGGCGGAAGATCTCCGTGGAGTCGCCGGTCGGAAGGGCGATCGTCGGCCGCCATGTCGGTGAGGAGGTCGAGGTCGAGCTCCCGCGGGGGAGGAGGGCGAGCTACCGGATCTTGGGGATCGAGAAGCGAGGCTAGCTCGGCATGGGAGGCTCACTCCGCGAGGAACGGCTGAGGAAGCTCAAGCTCCTACGGGAGAGGGGGATCGAGCCCTATCCCGCCTCCTTCCGGACTACTGAAGAGATTGCCACCGTCGTCGAGAGGTTCGCCGGGCTGGCCCCCTCGGAGCGGACTGAGCATCGTGTCCGGCTCGCCGGGCGGATCACCGCTCTCCGAAGGATGGGGAGGGCGACTTTCCTCGATTTGTGGGGGGGTGAGGCCAAGATCCAAGGCTACGCGAATCAGGACGGCCTGGCCGAGCGCTACGAATTGCTCGAGCTCCTCGACATCGGGGATTTCCTCGGGGTGGAGGGGCCGATCTTCAAGACTAAGCGCGGAGAGCTCTCGATCGAGCTCGAGCGCTTCACCCTCCTCGCTAAGGCCCTCCGTCCCCCGCCGGAGAAGTGGCACGGCCTGAGGGACATCGAGCTCCGCTACCGCCAGAGGTATCTCGACCTCCTCGCCAACCCCGAGGTCCGGGCACGGTTCGCCCTGCGGAGCCGGATCATCTCCGCCATGCGCTCCTTCCTCGATGGGAGAAGCTTCCTCGAGGTCGAGACCCCGATTCTCCAGCCGATCTACGGCGGAGCGGCGGCCAGGCCGTTCGAGACCTATCACCATGCCTTGGGCCAGAAGATGTTCTTGAGGATCTCAGATGAGCTCTACCTGAAGCGGCTGATCATCGGGGGCTACCCGAAGGTCTATGAGATCGGGAAGGACTTCCGGAACGAGGGCCTCTCCACCCAGCATAACCCGGAGTTCACCCAGATGGAGTGCTATCAGGCCTTCGCCGATTACAATGACATGATGGAATTGGCGGAGCAATTGATCTCCTTCGTCGCCCAGCAAGCCCTCGGCCGGACCAAGATCAGCTATCAGGGGCGAGAGATCGACCTGAGCCCGCCCTGGCGACGAGTGACCCTGCGGGAGGCGATCCTCGAGCGGACGGGGCTCGACATTGCCAAGCAGACCAGCAAAGCGGCCCTGGAAGAAGAGGCCGCCCGCTTGGGGCTTAGGCTCACTCCCCAGCCGACCTGGGGGAAGCTCGTCGATGAGCTGTTGAGCGAATATGTCGAGCCGGAGCTGATCCAGCCGACCTTCATCCTCGACTACCCCGTAGAGATCTCGCCCTTAGCGAAACGGAAGGCTGACTCACCCGGCCTGGTGGAGCGGTTCGAGCTCTTCATCGGCGGGCTGGAGCTGGGGAATGCCTTCTCCGAGCTCAATGATCCGCTCGACCAGGCCGAGCGGTTCCGTCAGCAGGAGGAGTTCCGTCGCCTGGGGGATGAGGAGGCCCAGGTCCTGGACGAGGACTTCATCACTTCACTCGAGCATGGGATGCCTCCGACCGGGGGGCTCGGGATCGGGGTCGATCGCCTGGTGATGCTCTTGACCGACACGAGCTCGATCCGGGATGTGATCCTCTTCCCCACGCTCAGGCCGGCTCAAAGATGAGATGAAGGTCTGCCTCTACCTCGAGTTCAGCGGCCTCCCCTTGGTCCGGAAGTCCGGGTTCCTCACGGCCTTCCGGAACCAGAAGGGCGCGCTCGAGGCAGCGGGCGTAGAGGTGGTGGCCGACCCCCGTGGGGATTATGAGATCCTCCACCTCCACAGCTACGGCCCCCGCTCATTCTATTACCTCAAGCGGGCCAGGCGCCTGGGGAGGAAAGTGGTCATCCACGCTCACTCCATCGGGAGCTACGACCTGCGCGATAGCTTTACCCTCACCAACCTGATCGCCCCGCTCTACGAGCGGCTCCTCCATACCTTCTATTCAAAGGGGGATGCCATCTTCACCCCCTCGGCCCGGGCCAAGGAGCTCCTCCAGGGGAAGGGGCTCCGGCCACCGATCGCGGTCGTGTCCAACGGCGTCGATGTCGAGCAGCTCCGCCCCTCACCGGAGAAGCGGGAGCGCTATCGCCGCGAGCTCAGGCTCTCGCGGTTCACCGTCGCCTCCGCGGGGAATGTCATCCCCCGGAAGGGGGTAATGGACTTCATCGCGGTCGCCCGCCTCCTCCCGGAGTATGATTTCGTCTGGTATGGCCAGCGCTGGAACAGGCTCTTAGCCTACCACCCGAAGATGGAGCGGATGCTCGTGCTCGCAGCCAAGCAGCCCAACCTGAGGTTCCCCGGCTTCGCACGGGACATCCAAGGGGCCCTCTCGGCCGCTGACCTCTTCTTCTTCCCCTCCTGGGGGGAGAACCAGCCGATGGCCCTCCTCGAGGCCGCCGCCTGCGGCCTCCCCTTGGTCGTCCGCGACCTCCCGGAATATCGGGGCTGGCTCGTAGAAGGAGAGAACTGCCTCAAGGGGCAAAAGGTCGAGGAGTTCGCCCAGAGGATCAAGATGGTGGCCGAGGATCTGGCCCTCCGGGAGAGGCTCAGCGCCGCAGCCCGCCGGCTGGCGGAAGAGCACTCACTGGAGCGGGTGGGAGCAAGGCTAGTCGAGCTCTACTCGGCCTTACTCCGAGGATGAGGATCGGGCTCTTCACAGATACTTATCTCCCCGAGGCCAACGGCGTGGTCACCGTCGTCCGGCTGATGGAGCAAGAGCTGAGGAGAGCCGGCCATGAGGTCTACACCTTCGCCCCCGCCTACCCTGGCTTTCGGGCCGATTCCCCCGGAGTCTATCGCTTCCCCTCCACCAATTTCCGCTATTACAAGGGGATGCGCATCGCCCTCCCCTACAGCCGCTCGGCCCTCCAATTGATCCCAAGCCTAGACATCCTCCACTCTCATGATCCCTTCTCGCTGGGCCTGCTCGCGCTCTGGGCCTCCAGGAGATATGAGATCCCTCATATTCACACTTACCACACCCTCTACGCCGAATACCGGCGCTACCTCCCCCGCCCGATCCGCCCCTCAAGGGAGCTGACCGAGCGGCTGAGCCGGGCCTTCTGCAACCGCTGCCAGGCGATCATCGCCCCCTCAGAGCAGATGAAGCGTGAGCTCGAAAGGTATGGGATCACCAGGCCGATCTATCCCCTCCCCTTCGGGCTCGATGAGGAGGAGTTCGCCCGCCCGAGCTCCTGGGATGCCCGGAAGGCCCTCGGCCTCCTCCCGGAGGAGGACCTCCTCCTCTATGTCGGGCGGCTGGGGCTCGAGAAGAACCTCGAGTTCCTCCTCCGGGCCTACAAGCGGCTCTTAAAGGACTGGCCTAAAGTGAGACTGATCCTCGCCGGGGAGGGCCCTCAGCGTCGGGCCCTCGAGGATTATGCCACCGAGCTGGGCCTCCAAGGGAGGGTGATCTTCACCGGCTTCCTCCCGAGAGAGCGGCTGATCGACCTCTACAGGCAGGCCACGCTCTTCGTCTTCGCCTCGAAGACCGAGACCCAAGGGCTGGTCCTCCTCGAGGCGATGATGGCCGGCCTTCCGCCGGTCGCGATCGGGGCTTTAGGGGTCCTCGACCTCATAGTCTCTGGTGAGACAGGCCTCTTGGTGAACGAGGATGAGGGAGAGTTCGCCCAGGCTGTCCTCCGGCTTTTGGAGGACGAGCGGGAGCGCCAGCGGTTGGGAGGGGCTGCCCAGCGCTGGGCCAGGGAGAGGACTGCCCGGGCCTCTACAGCAAGGCTCCTCGAGATCTATGAGGCCGCCCGCCTCGGGAGGGGCGATGGTTGATCTGCTCCATTGCTTGTGCTAAACTCCCCAAGAGGGCTCGGCTAATGGGTGAAGAGTGCTATTTAGGGATCGATGTCGGCTCCGTGACGGTCAAGGTGGTCCTCCTCGACCGGCGGGAGGAGCTCCTCCGCGATTACTATCGCCGCTCGCACGGCGCGCCGCTCTCGACGGTCATCTCCATCCTCGATGACCTCTTCAGCTGGCTCCCTTCAGAGGCGGTCGTCGGGCTGGGGACGAGCGGCTCGGGCGGGGAGCTCTTCGCCCAGCTCCTCGGCGGGCTCCACATGAACGAGCTGATCGCCCAAGTGAGGGCGATCAATAAGTTCCATCCCGAGGCGAGGACGGTGATCGAGATCGGCGGCCAGGACTCGAAGCTCCTCCTCCTCGAGCGCCAGGGCGAGGAGACGGTCCTCGTCGATTTCTCACTGAACACCCAGTGCGCGGCCGGGACCGGCTCATTCCTCGAGCAACAGGCGATGCGGCTGGGGATGAGCATCGAGGAGTTCGCCCGCCTGGCATTGGAGGCAAAGAACCCACCTTACATCGCCGGGCGGTGCGCCGTCTTCGCCAAGTCCGATATCATCCACCTCCAGCAGGTGGGAGTCGAGACGAAGGAGATCGTGGCCGGGCTATGCTATGCCCTGGCCCGGAACTTCCGGAGCGACATCGGCCGGGGGAAGGAGTTCAAGAAGCCGATCCTCTTCCAAGGGGGAGTCTCGAAGAACCCTGGGATGGTCCGGGCCTTCGAGGAGGTCTTGGGCCTCGAGCCCGGCGAGCTGATCATCCCCAAGTATCAGGTCCTGATGGCCGCGATCGGGACGGCCCTCATCGCCAAGGAAGGGCCGAAGATCCGCTTCTCCTGGGAGGAGCAGCGGGAGCGGCTCCTCGCCATGGCGAGGGCCCGCGAGGCCCATGAGGGCTCCCATCGGCGACTAGTCCTCCGCCCATCGTGCCGGAAGCTCGTGGTCCAGGAGCGCTCACTCGAGGGTGAGACCGAGGTCGAGGCTTATCTTGGGATCGATGTGGGGAGCATCTCCACTAACCTTGTGGCGATCGATCGTCAGGGGCAGATGCTCAGTTGGGTCTACCTCCGGACTGGTGGGGACCCCTTGCTCGCCGTCCGGCGGGGCTTGAAGATCATCGAGAGGCAGACAGAAGGGAAGCTCAAGGTCCTCGGGGTCGGTGTGACCGGCTCGGGGCGGGAGCTGATCGGGAAATTCGTGGGGGCCGATCTGGTCAAGAATGAGATCACCGCCCAAGCCACCGCCGCGGTGGCCATCGATCCCGAAGTCGATACGGTCTTCGAGATCGGCGGCCAGGACTCGAAGTTCATCCACCTCAAGAATGGGGCGATCATCGACTTCGCCATGAACAAGGCCTGTGCCGCCGGGACCGGCTCGTTCCTCGAGGAGCAGGCCGGCCGATTGGCGATCCCCATCGAGGAGTTCTCCGAGATCGCACTAGCCTGTCCCGCACCGGCTCCGCTCGGAGAGCGGTGCACCGTCTTCATGGAATCTGATCTGATTCACCACCAGCAGCGCGGCTCCTCCAAGGAGGAGTTGATCGCCGGGCTGGCCTACTCGATCGCCTACAACTACCTGAACCGGGTGGTAGGGAACCGGAAGATCGGTGAGCGGATCCTCTTCCAGGGCGGAGTGGCCCACAACAAGGCCGTGCTCGCCGCCTTCCAGGAGCTCACCGGGAAGGAGGTCCTCGTCCCGCCGCACCACGATGTGACCGGGGCTTATGGAGTGGCCCTCCTCGTCCGAGAGGAGATGGAAGGAGGCGCACCCCTGGGGGCCGATGGTGATGGGAAGAGGACCAACTTCCGGGGGTTCGAGCTCGACCGGAATTACGAGGTCTCGCACTTCACCTGCCGGGCCTGCGCCAATGTCTGTGAGATCAAGCAGGTGAAGTTCCAGGACGGCCCGGCCCTCTTCTACGGCTCAAGGTGCGGCAAGTTCGATGAGCTCCAGCGGAAGAGGGTCCATCCCGATATCCCTGATCTCTTTGAGGAGCGGGCGAGGCTGATCTTCGGGAGGGAGGACTATGAGGGCCTCCTCAGCTATAAGCCCGAAGGGAAAGGGCGCGGGCGGGTCGGGATGCCGAGGGCCCTCCTCTTCTGGGACAAATTCCCCTTCTGGCGGGAGTTCTTCCTCTCCTTGGGATATGAGGTCCTCCTCTCGCCCCAGACTGACCGCGAGCTCTTGAAGGCCGCGGTCCAAGGGGCCACAGCCCTCGCCTGTCTCCCCTCCAAGGCCGTCCATGGCCACATCAAGGCCCTCCTGGCCGAGAGGCTCGATTACCTCTTCCTCCCGGCGATGATCGATGCCGATTTCGAGGGGCTCACCACCCAGGTCAACCACAACTGCCCGCTCATCCAGGCGATGCCCTTCATCGCGAACGGACAATTTGACTTCGCCCGCCTCGCCGAGGTCGAGGTCCTCCAGGACCACTTCCACTTCTATCGCCCGAGGAGGCTCTCGGGAGAACTCTATCGGCTGGGGAGGCGGCTCGGCGCTAATGGCTCTGAGGTGCGGAAGGCGATCCAAAGGGCCTGGGCGGCCCAACGAGCCTTCGAGCGGGCCTGCCGCGAGCGCGGCCAGGAGGTCCTCCGAGAGCTCGGGCCGAAGCGACGAGGGATCGCGATCCTCGCCCGCTCTTACAACGGCTGTGACCGGGGGCTCAATCTGGATGTCCCAGGGAAACTGAGGGAGATGGGAGCCATCCCCATCCCTCTTGACTTCCTCCCCTTGGAGGAGGTCGATTGGCGCCCATTCGCCGCGGTCCACTGGAACTGTGGGAAGCGGATCCTCTGCGCCACCGAGATCATTAAGCGGACTCCCTATCTCCACGGGGTCTACCTCTCGCACTTCATGTGCGGCCCGGATTCGTTCATCGTTCACCATGTCCGACAGATCCTCGGGGAGGAGCCGCTCCTCTTCCTCGAGCTGGATGAGCACTCCGCCGATGCGGGGATCCGGACCCGTTGCGAGGCCTATCTTGACTCGCTCTCCCACCTCGCCTCTGCCGCAGCCCCTGCACCGGCGGCCATCCCTATGGAGGTCGGATGATGGGTAGCAAGCGGATCGAGGTCGCCCCGACGGCGAAGCGCCAATTCGACCGGAAGAAGACGGTCTACCTCCCCTACATGTGCGATCACGCCCATGCTTTGGTGGGGGCGCTCGCCTGGTGCGGGATCAAGGGGGAGGTCCTCCCACCCCATGACGACCAGACCCTCGAGTATGGAAGACGATACTCCAGTGGTGGGGAATGCCTCCCCTTCATCCTCACGACGGGCGAGTTCTTAAAGCTCCTCGATTCCCCCGGCTTCGATCCGAAGGAGGCTGCGCTCTTCATGCCCACCTCCTGCGGCCCCTGTCGCTTCGGCCAATACTACAATGTCCAGAAGATGATCTTCTCCTCCTTAGGGTATGATATCGACATGATCTCCGTCGAGGCCTACGACTCCTACACCATCCGCGACCTGGGACAGGAGTTCCGCAAGACTGCCTGGTATGGGCTCCTCGCCGTGGATCTTCTGCAGAAGCTCCTCTGGAAGACCAGGCCCTATGAGCTTATGGAGGGCGAGACCGATCGGGTCTACCGCGAGGCGGTCCGCGAGGTCCGAGCTACCTTGGCCGAGAGAGGGAGGAAGGGGCTCCGGCTCGCCCTGGAGCGGGCCGTAGAGCGGTTCGCCGCGATCCAGGTCCGGGAGGAGGAGCGCCCCCTGATCGGGGTCGTAGGGGAGATCTATATCCGAGCCAATGACTACGGGAACTCTCAGATCATCCGGATGGTGGAGCGGCTCGGCGGGGAGGTCCGTGTCGCCCCGGTCTGCGAGTGGCTCTACTACACCAACCGGAAGAAGATCCAGGACAGCCTCGAGCGGAAGGAGTTCTTCAGCCT
>JBBIJD010000008.1:3547-20269 GCA_037446135.1 Candidatus Fraserbacteria bacterium | reverse complement strand
ACACCAACCGGAAGAAGATCCAGGACAGCCTCGAGCGGAAGGAGTTCTTCAGCCTGCTCAACGCTTGGCTCGAGGACCTCTGGCAGCACCATGGCGAGGAGGAGGTCGCGCGGAGCTTCGTCCCTCTTCTGCCGGGGAGCGACCTCCACGAGCCGCGGATTACAAGGATCATCGAGAATAGCGCCCCCTACATCAAGGAGGTCTACCGGGGCGAGCCGGTCCTCGATGTCGGGAAGGCCGTCGACTATATCACCAAAGGGGCGGCGGGGATACTCTATACCCTCCCCTTCTCCTGCATGCCGGGGACGATGGTGAGCGCCGTCTCCAGTCTGGTCCGGAAGGACCATGGGAACATCCCCTGGCTCAACCTCACCTTCGACGGCCAGAAGCAGACGAACCTCAAGACCAGGCTCGAGGCCTTCCTCTTCCAAGCCAGGCGGTTCGCCGCGGGCGCGAGGAGGGGGAAAACGAGGCGGTGAGGTCGCCATAGCCTACAAGGATGCCATCCACGGCCTTCTTCCCAGGCTGGAGGCCCTCCTCCGGGGAGTCAGCCGCCGCATGAGGGATTGGGACCGGGCGAGCCTAGCCCGGATCAGCCAAAGCCGACTCCTCGCGCCATTCTCTTCTTTATTCATCGGGGCTACCTATCTCGGGGATGGGTATCTTTGGGGCGGACTGGCCCTCCTCCTGATGCTCCGCGGGGAGATGGACCGCCGGTATGTCCTGATCGGGGTGGGGATCACGATCATCAATGCCATAACCTATACACTTCTCAAGCTCTACTTTAAGCGGGAGCGGCCGATCCCCTTCCCCGCGACCCTCCGCTCGAGGGTCCTCGAGCGGTATGCCTTCCCCTCGGGCCACAGCTCGATCTCCTTCGGCGTGGCCCTGATGGTCGCACATTTCTATCCCTTCCCCTGGGCCCAGGCTCTCGTCTACGCCGTCGCGGCCTTCATCGGCCTCTCCAGGATCTATGTCCAGGAGCACTACCCCTCGGATGTCCTGGCCGGGGCCCTCTGGGGGACGGGGCTCACCGCGGCGCTCTTACCGTTATTCGAGAAGTTCATGTTATGACTTGAATAGAGGAGGTTCGTCGATGAGAGAGGTGGCAATCATCGGTATCGGCGCTACTCCCTTCGCGCCGGTCACACCGGACCTGAGCTGGAAGGAGCTGACCTTCTCAGCCGCGGTCCGGGCCTACGAGGATGCGGGGATCGACCCGCGAAAGGATGTCCAGAGCTTCATCACCTGCGCCGAGGACTTCTGGGAAGGCTTTGCCATCTTCGATGAATTCACACCAGACCAGCTCGGCGCGGCTAAGAGGCCGATGATCACCGTTGCCGGGGACGGCCTCTTGGGCCTGGCGAACGCTTACATGCAGATCAAGACCGGCCTATTTGACCTGGTCGTCGTCGAGGCTCACAGCAAGATCTCCGAGCTCTTGACCTACGAGGATGTCCTGCTCTTCGCCTTCGACCCGATCTATGAGGCCCCGCTCGGGGGCCATCCCCATTATCTTGCGGGGCTGGAGATGCGCGAGTATCTGGCCTGGACCGGGACGACCGAGGAGGAGTGCGCCGCGGTGGTGGCGAAGAATAAGCGGAATGCCCTGAAAAATCCGCTCGCGCCCTTTGGGGCGGCCATCTCGGTGGAGGATGTCCTCTGCTCCCGCTACCTCTTCGATCCCTTAAAGGAGCTGGAGATCGCCCCCTTAGTCGATGGGGCGATCGTCTTCGTCCTAGCCGAGGGCGGACTGGCCCACCGCCTGAGCGAGAAGCCGGTTCTCATCGAAGGGCTCGGCTGGTGGTCCGAGTCACCCTGGATCGGCTCCCGCCTCCCGGATGGGGCCTATGCCCGCCACGCGGCGGAGATGGCCTATGCTCAAGCGGGGATCAAGGACCCCTTGCGAGAGATTGACTTTGTGGAGGTCGATGATCGGTTTGCTTACAAGGAGCTCCAGCATCTCGAGGCCCTGGGTTTGGCCCGCCCGGGCGAGGCCGGTCAATTGCTGCTCGAGGGGGCGTTCGGGCCTGAGGGCGAGCTCCCGGTAAATGTGAGCGGTGGCTCGCTAGGGATGGGCGATGCCGTCGAGGCCGGCGGGCTTGCGCGGGCTTTGGAGATCGTTCTTCAGCTCCGGGGCGAGGCCGGGCCGCGTCAGCTCGAGGGGGTCGAGGTCGGACTAGCCCAGTCCTGGCGAGGCCTCCCTCACGGGAGCGGGGCCGTAGCGATCTTCAGGAGGGAATGATGAGGATGAGAGAAGTCGCGGTCATCGGCGCGGGGATGACCCTCTTCGCCTCGCGCATGATGGAGACGGGGAAAGAGCTGGCTTGGGAGGCGGCCAGGCAGGCCCTGGATGAGGCCGGCCTCTCCTTGCAGGACATCGATGCGGTGATCATGGGGACCGCGCCGGACGCCTTTGACGGGATCCACAAGAAGGGGGAGAACCTTCTGGATGGGGCCGGCGGGGCAAATAAGCCTTACATGCGGGTCTACACCGGCGGCGGGACGGCGGTGATGACCCCGATCGCCGGGTGGTGGCATATCGCCTCGGGGATGTTCGACACCGTCCTGGTGGTGAACGAGGAGAAGATGTCCAGCGCAAGGCCCCATGCCCAGTCGGTCTTCGCTCATATCTGGGACCCGATCCTCGACAGGCCCTTGAGGCCGAACCTGGTCTGGATCTTCGCCATGGAGATGCAACGCTATATGCACAAATACAATGTCCGCAAGGAGGATATCGCCCTCGTCTCGGTCAAGAATAAGCGGAATGCCGTCGATCATCCCTGCGCCCAGCTCGCTGATCCCAAGATCACGGTCGAAGATGTCTTGAATTCTGAGCCGATGGCCCTCCCGGTCCGGAGGCTCGACATCAGCCCCCCTTCCGACGGGGCGAGCGCGCTCGTCTTGGCGAGCCTCGATGTGGCTAGGGAGATCTGTCCCGACAGGATCGTGACCATCGACGGAGTCGGCTGGTGCATCGATACCACGATGTGGACCAACCGGGACTTGGCCTTCCCGAAGTTCTTGGCCCGGGCGGCCGATCAGGCCTACAAGATGGCCGGGATCAAGGACCCCAAGAGGGAGATCCATATCGCAGAGCCCTACGATCCCTTCAACTACAAGGAGCTCCAGCACATGGAGGGGCTCTTGCTCTGCGAGCCGGGCGAGGCGGCGATCCTGACTCGTGAAGGCGTGACCCAGCGGGACGGGCGGCTCCCGGTCTGCCCGAGCGGGGGCTTGCTCGGGGTGGGGAACCCGATCGCCGCTACTTTAGGGATCAAGGCCGGTGAGATCTACTGGCAGCTCGCGAGGAAGGCCGGGAGACGCCAAGTCAAGAATGATCCAGTCACCGGCGTCTGTCAGGCCTGGGGGGACCTGATGCAGTTCTCCAGTGTGATCGTGATGCGAAGGAGGTAGGCCCATGCCTGTGTTAACCGAGACAAAAAGCAACATTGTACGAATGCACGAGGACCTGGCGCGAGCGTTGCAAAAGCCAGTCCACGAGCGTCACTGGGGAATGGTGATTGACCTGCGCAAGTGCGTGGGGTGCAACGCCTGCACGGTGGCGTGCAAGTCGGAGAACGGCTTACCGCCGGGGGTGGCCTATAACGTTGTCATCGAAGAGGAGATAGGCCGCTTCCCCAACGTCGGCCGGCGGTTCCTGCCGCGCCCGTGCATGCAGTGCCAAAAGCCCCCCTGCGTCAAGGTCTGCCCGGTGAACGCCACCTACCGGCGCCCGGACGGGGTGGTGGCGATAGACTATAACGTCTGCATCGGCTGCCGGTACTGCCTGACGGCCTGCCCATATGGCGCGCGGACCTTCGACTTCGGCGAGTTCTACACGGCCGGGCACACCCCCGAGGTGGCAGCCTATGACACCGCCCCCAGTTTCGAGTATGGGCGGATGCACCGGCGCGACCCGGAGAACCTACACGAATCGCCCATCGGCAACGCCCGCAAATGCACCTTCTGCCTGCATCGCCTGGACAAGGGAATGCTGCCCGCCTGCGTCAGCATCTGCATCGGCAGGGCCCGCTACTTTGGCGACTTGAATGACCCCTACAGCCTGGTGGCCCGGATGGCCGCCTCTCCGCGGGCGATGCGGCTGAAGGAGGAACTAGGCACCGAGCCGAGTGTGTACTACCTGCCGTAGAGGAGGTGTAGAGTGAGAAAGCAACTCTGGATCCTCCTGATCATCGGCCTGGTGGTCCTGGCCGGCGGCATCGTGGGGATGGTGGACCGCCTGCGGTTTGGCCTCTTGCACGTAGGGTACGGCAGCCGCATCCCTTGGGCACTGTGGGTGGTGTTTTATATCTACTTTATCGGGCTCTCCGCCGGAGCGTTCCTTATCTCCTCGCTGGTCTATGTCTTCCGGATGAAAAGATTCGAGCCTATCGGGCGGATCGCCGTCTTCACGGCGCTGATCTCCCTGATCACCGCCTTGTTGTTCATCTGGGTGGACTTGGGGCATATGGAGCGGTTCCTGGAGGTCTTTTACCGGCCGGCCTTCCACTCTCCGCTGGTGTGGATCGTCTGGCTCTACACCATCTACTTCTTCCTGCTCCTGGCCGAGGCCTGGTTCCTGATGCGGCGCAGTTTCGCCCACGGGGCCTCGCAGCCCAGCTTCAAGGGCACCCTCTATCGCATCCTGGCCCTCGGGACGAAGGAGGGCTCGCCGGCCGATGCCGAGCGGGATATGAGAGTGGTTCGGGTACTGGGGACCATCGGCGTGCCGCTGGCGATCGCCTTCCACGGCGGCACCGGCACGGTCTTCGCCGTGACGATGGCCCGCCCCTACTGGTACAGTGGCCTATTCCCCATCCTCTTCCTCGCCTCCGCCCTGGCCTCCGGCGGCGCGTTGCTCACCGCCGTAGCTGCCTTCATGATCCCCAACGGCTACCAGAGGCACCGCGACCTGGTGTTGGGGTTGGGGCAGTTGCTGCTTGCCCTGCTCTTCGTTGAGGTGCTGATGGAGATCGCCGAGTTCCTGGTCAGCCTCTACGGCACCGCCCCTGCTCACTTCGTCCCCATCCACGAACAGTTGTACGGCCCCTATTGGTGGGTCTTCTGGATCATCGGGCTGGGGCTGGCGGTGGGCGTGCCGATGATCGTGCTGGCAACGACCGGACGGCGGAACCCGCTGGCGGTGGGAGTCGTTTCCCTCATCTCGGCAGTCGCTTTCCTCGCCATCCGCTGGAACATCGTCCTGCCGGGCTTTGCCCTGCCTGAACTTCCAGGCATAGAGAACGCCATCGTCGAACCCCACCTCAATTACCTGGCCGTCTACGTCCCCTCCTGGATGGAGTGGCTGGTCTCCGCCTTCGCGGTGGGTGTCGGCCTGGTCCTCTTCTCCCTCGGTTTCGGCCTCCTGCCCCTGGAAGGGGAAGCGGTGCCGGCGGAGGGTTGATCCCAAACGACGGGAGGTATCGAAATGAAACTGACACGACGGGATTTCCTGAAATCCGCGGCTTTTCTCGGAGGCAGCCTGCTCTTCCGTGAAACGATCTGGCCGGTGTTTGCCCGGTACGGAGGGCTTGAGCGGAACGACTACCCCTTCGACTCGGCTGACCACATCATCTACTCCACCTGTCTCCAGTGCCACACCGCCTGCCCTATCAAGGGCAAAATCCTGGACGGGGTGCTGGTGAAGATCGAGGGAAACCCCTACAGTCCCATGAACCTCCTGCCTCAACTGCCCTACGACACCCTGCCGGAGGAGGCTGCCCCGGTGGACGGCAAGCTCTGCCCTAAGGGGGTCGCCGGGGTGCAGTCCCAGTATGACCCCTACCGCATCCGCAAGGTCCTCAAGCGGGCCGGAAAGCGGGGCGAGAACAAGTGGGTGGTGATTGACTTCGACCAGGCCATCAACGAGATTGTCAACGGCGGCGACCTCTTCGGCGAGGGGCACGTGCCGGGGCTCAAGGACCTCTTCGCCGTGCGCGACCCCAAACTGATGGCCCGGTTGAAGGAGGACGCGGCGGCCGTCGTCGCTGGCGAGATGACGCTGGAGGCGTTCAAGGCCAAGCACGCCGACCACCTCGACCTCCTGATCGACCCGGACATGCCGGACCTGGGGCCGATCAACAACCAGTTCGTCTTCCAGGCGGGGCGGATCGAGCACGGTCGGATAGAGTTCGCCCAGCGCTGGCTCAGCGACGCCTTCGGCTCGGTCAACTGGTACGAGCACACCACCATCTGCGAGCAGTCCCACCATATCGCCTATCAGCAGGTCACCAACGGTTACAAGGACGGCAAGTGGACCGGCGGCAAGACTCATATGAAGCCGGACTTTGCCAACGCCGAGTTTGTCATCTTTTTCGGCACGGGGGCCTTTGAGGCCAACTTTGGCCCCACGCCGATGGCCGAGTTGGTCACCTGGGGGATCTCCGAGGGGAACCTGGAGATCGCCGTAGTTGACCCCCGCTACTCCAAAACGGCGGCCAAGGCCAAGTACTGGGTGCCCATCAAGCCGGGGACCGATGCGGCGCTGGCGCTGGGGATGATCCGCTGGATCATCGAGAACGAGCGATACGACGCTACCTACCTGACCAACGCCAACAAGGGTGCCGCCAACGCCGACGGCGAGACCACCTGGACTGGCGCAACCTGGCTGGTCAAACTGGACGAGGACAGCCGGCCTAGCGCCTTCCTGCGGGCGGCCGAGGTGGGGCTGGGTGAGGCGGACCGCTTCGTCGTCTCCAAGGACGGGCGGCTGATCGCCTTCGACCCCAACGACGCCGAGAACCCGGTGGAGGGCGATCTGTTCGTCGAGGGACGGGTCGGCGGGGTGGCCTATAAGTCCGCCTTCCAATTGCTGTGGGAGGTGGCCACCGAGCACACGCTCGACTGGTGGGCTATGGAGTGCGGGATCGACGTGGCGCTCTTGGAGGACCTGGCCCGCGAATTCACCAGCCATGGCAAGAAGGCGGCCGTGGAGCTGTACCGGGGCCCGGTGAAGCACACCAACGGCTATTACAACGCTCAGGCCATCATCTTCCTCAACATGCTGGTCGGCAATCCCGACTGGGTCGGCGGCCTCTCCCAGGGTGGCGGCCACTGGCACGAGGACGGGAGCAAGGAGGGACAGCCCTTCCCCATCAAGAGCCTCTTTCCGGGGAAACTGGGCTCCTTCGGCGTGCCGTTGACGAAGGAAAAGACCAAATACGAGAACACCCTCTACTTCCGGCGGGACGGCTATCCGGCCAAGCGGCCCTGGTATCCGTTCAGCAGCAACGTCTACCAGGAGATCATCCCTGCCGCCGCTGACGGGTACCCCTACCCGATCAAGGCCCTCTTCATCCACATGGGGACGCCGATCTACTCCACCCCGGCAGGCCATGCCGTGATTGCGGTGCTGCGCGATCCGAAGGTGATCCCTCTGGTCATTGGCTGTGACATCGTCATCGGCGAGTCCACGATGTACTGCGACTACATCTTCCCGGATACGAGCATCTGGGAACGGTGGAGCACACCCCATGCCGCGCCGACCATCAACTGTGCGGTGAGCCAGGTCCGCCAGCCGATGGTAGACCCGATCGTGGAGAAGGTCACCGTCTTCGGCGAGAAGATGCCCATCAGTATGGAAGCCGTGATGCTGGCCATCGCCGAGCGGCTGGGGCTGCCAGGGTACGGCCCCGACGGGTTCGGCCCGGGGATGGACTTCACCCGCCCGGAGGACTTCTACCTTAAACTGATCGCCAACATCGCCTTCGGCGACAAGCCCCACCTGGAGGATGCAGTACCGGAGGCGAACGATGCGGAACTGGAACTGTTCCGCCGCGCCCGGCAGCATCTGCCCTCAGCCGTCTTCGACGAGGCGCGCTGGAGGAAAGCCTTGGGCGACGACGAATCCCTCTGGCGGCGGGTGGTCTACGTCCTCAACCGAGGCGGCCGCTTCGAGGATTTCTCCAAAGCCTACAAAGGCGACAAGATAGGGCACACCTTCAAGGGGCAGTTCAACTTCTTCGTCGAGCCTGTCGCCAAGGGGCGCAACAGCCTCACCGGCGAGCCCTTCTCCGGCCTGCCCATCTACGAGCCGGTGAAGGGGGCGGACGGCACAGTCGTCTCCGACGAGGGGTACGACTTCCATCTCATCACCTTCAAGGAGATCTTCGGCGGTCAATCCCGCACGGTGGGCAACTACTGGACCCAGCACAGCCTCCGTCCGGGCGGCAATCCGGTCCTGATGAACCGGCCGGATATGCTGCGGCTTGGGCTGAAGGACGGCGACCGGGTACGGCTGGTCTCCGCCACCAACCCTGAGGGCGTGTGGGACCTGGGCAACGGCCGGAAGGTGGAGGTGGCCGGGCATGTGAAGGGAGTGGAGGGGATGCGTCCCGGAACCATCGCCGTCTCCTGGCACTACGGCCACTGGGCCTACGGCGCCGGCGATTGCGAAATCGACGGTGTGCGCGTCCCCGGCGATCCACGCCGGGCTGAGGGCCTCTGCCCCAACGCCGTGATGCGGCTGGATACGAAGCTGGGCAACGTGTGCCTTACCGATCCCATTGGGGGGAGTGCCAGCTTCTACGACACCCGCGTTCGTGTCGAGCGGGCGTAGACGACGCCGGTCATCGGTATGATGGAGGCGACCGGTCCGGTCGCCCCTACCGTTGTGCGGTATACTAGTGGGGTGCAGTCGAAGTTGTGCAACAAATTAGTTCCTTGTAAAATTCACGCCGCAAATTACGACGAGGAGGTAGGATAATGATGGAGCCTAGGGGAAGGAAGCTTACAAAGGAGGAGGCCGAGCGCGTCCCCCATGTGGTGGCCAAGCCGAAGGCCAGATACGCCTGGAGTGCCGGGCCGGCACTCGGCCGGTTCCTCGAGGAGTTGAAACAGGGCCGGATTATCGCTCGGAGGTGTGATCATTGCGGGCGAGTGCTCGTTCCCCCGCGAATGTTCTGCGAGCAGTGCTTCCGCCCGACTTCGGAGTGGGTCTACCTCCCGGGGACAGGGGTGATCGAGACCTTCAGCATCTCTTACATCGATACCGACGCCAACAGGATCAGCGAGCCGATCCTCGTGGGGGTCGTGGCCTTCGACGACGCGAGTGAGCACTGTGGGATCATGCACTACTTCGGCGAGGTCTCGCCCGAGAAAATTTATATCGGGATGCCGGTGGAGCCGGTCTGGAGGCCGGAAGGAGAGCGGGAAGGGGCAATCACTGACATCAAATACTTCCGGCCGAGGAGGGAGGAGGATCGCCAATAATGGAGAGGATCTCTAAACCCACGGAGATCAAGCACTGGCTCGGCCATATGGAGGTCGATCATTACCACTACACCGCCGGGCTGGCGGGCGAGCGATTCTTTACGGCCCTGCGCGATGAGGGTAAGCTCCTCGGCTCGCGCTGCGCGAGGTGCGAGATCACCTATATCCCCCCGCGGATCTATTGTGAGCGCTGCTGCGCTGAGCTTACGGAATTCATCGATGTGGGCCTCCGCGGGCGGGTCCGGAGCTTCACCATCGCCCGGATCGACCGCGAGGGCCAGCCACTGGAGGAGCCGGAGACCCGGGCCCTCATCTCCTTCGGGGATGAGACGACTGATCTCCTCCACCTCCTCGGGGAGGTTGAGCCGGATGAGCTCTGCATTGGCATGGAGGTCGAGGCGGTCTTAAAGCCGAAGCGGGAGCGAGAGGGGAAGATCACCGACATCCTCTATTTCCGGCCTGTAAAGTGAAAGAGCTCATCACGCGGATTCTTGAGGGCGACCAGCGGGCCCTCGCTCGGGCGATCAGCCTGGTGGAGGACCGTGACCCGAGCGCGCGGGGGCTCATCGAGCGGATCTTCCCTCATACCGGGCGGGCCTATCGCTTAGGGATCACCGGCCCGCCGGGGGTCGGGAAATCGACGCTCGTCGACCGGCTCGTCCCGCTCCTCAAGGCCGATCATAAAAGGATTGGGATCTTAGCCTGTGACCCTTCGAGCCCCTTCTCTCAAGGGGCCCTCCTCGGCGACCGGATCCGGATGCGCGGGATTGCTAAAGATGAGGGGGTCTTCATCCGGAGCATGGCCACCCGGGGGGCGCTCGGGGGGTTAGCCCGGGCGGCCTTCGAGGCCTCTCTCCTCCTCGAGGCCGCAGGGTTCGAGCTGGTCATCTTCGAGACCATCGGGGTCGGCCAGGCCGAATTAGATATCATCGAGGCCGCCGATACCGTGGTGGTAGTCCTCACTCCCCAATCAGGCGATGCGATCCAGGCGATGAAGGCCGGCCTGATGGAGATCGCCGATCTCCTCGTGGTGAACAAGGCCGACCTCGGCGGGGCGGATGCGGCCCTCCAGAACCTGGGAGCGGTCCTCAGCCTCTCCTCTAGGGAGTGGAGACCTCCGGTGATCCGGGCCGCGGCTGAGAGAGGCGAGGGCCTCCCCGAATTGAAGGGGGCGCTCGACCGCCACCGCCGGTATTTGGAGAAGGGTCAGCTTCTAGAGCGCCGGCTGGCGCGGCTCCGGGTCTTCTTGAAGCGGATCATCGCGGAGGAGCTGGAGCGGCAGCTCTGGGAGGGCCGGGGCTTAGCGGCCCTGGACTGCAAGGCCGAAGAGCTATTGGCCCGCCGGACCTCGCCCTATCGAGTGGCGGAGGAGCTCCTCAAGGAGCTCGAGCGGTAAATCACTTCCCTAGCGCCTCAGGGGTTGATCCACAGGGGTGTCCGTCAGCCAGTAGGCGACCAGCTCGACCATCGTCTTCAGGTCGATTCTCTTCCCGTTCGTCCCCGGGACGGGCCGGTCCTCGAGCCAGAGGGCCACGGCGAACTGGATCTGCGGGAAACTGATGATGTTCGGGAGATCAGGGTTGATCTCTCCGGTCTCGACATCGAGCCGGGAGATCGCCACCCGGATCGAGAGGAAGCGGCTGACCTTGACCTCGCTCTCCCCCAGGACTGGGGCCTCCGCGGCGGGGAGGGTGGTGATCACTCTCCCGCTGATGCGGAAGGCCCCCGGCCTGGCATCCTCGGGGACCCGGACCTCGTAGGTGATGACCCTCTCTTCCCCGGCCTCGAGCTGCTCGAAGAAGAGCCACTGGGTGGAGGAGCCCTTGAATTGGGCTCCATCCTGACTGAGTGGCCGGACCTCCCAGCCCGAGGGGAGGTCCTCGTCCAGGCCGAGGCCGATGACTGTGCTATGGGCCCTGATGGCTACGGTCACCCGGAAGCTCCCACCGCTGAGGACCTCATGGTCCGGGAAAGGAGTGGAGATGACCCGCGAGACGCTTACAATCCCCTCCCGGACCTCGACCGGCCGGCTCATCATCCCGATCGCTCCGAGGTTATCCCGGACGCGCAAGCTCACCAGATGGGTGCTGGCGTTGTTGAAGGAGTGCTCCACCTCGGGGGAACCCAGCCTGAGCTCATAGGAGCCATCGCCGTCCAGGTCCCATTCATAGCTTGTTATCCCCCCATCAGGGTCTTGGGAGGGAGAGGCGTCGAACCGGACCTGCTCATAGATGTAAGGGTCAAGGGGCCAGATAGTGAAGGCGGCCTGCGGGGGATGGTTCCTCGCGGTGATGGTGAGCGGCTCGCTCAAGCTGGGGAGGGGGATCGCCACAGGGGCCTCGGGCCTACCCGTGAGGAGGTCCCAGCTCTTAATCCCCCAGAGGAAGTCGGGGGTGATCGTGAGCTCGAACTGTTCCCCCAGCCCTCCGAGCACCAGCCCGTCTGTATGGCCGGGATACCAATACCAATAAGCCTCGCCTTGCGGCGGGGCCAGGGAGAATCGGTCCGAGCCGTCATCATCGTCGAGCAGGATTAGCACCGTCGTCTCTGGCAGCCCGGAGAAGTGGAAGATGGCCGCCCCGTTTGTCCCATCAGGGGCATCGTGGATGATGACCAGGCTCAGCTCGCCGCTCTCGCTCTCCCGATAGAGGAAGATAAGGCTGTGGTCGGGAAGGGGTAAGTGGTTATTGGCTTGGTAATCGAGATAGTTATAGAAAGCGGCGACGGGGCTCGGCCCACTCAACGGCATGAACTCCTGGAAGAACCCGCCCTGCCGCAGGGAATAGCCCGAGCTAACCGCGGCCGTGGCCGCGGAGGAAAGTGAGGCAGCTGGGCCGGCTGCCAACAGGGCCAAAGTTACCACCAGATAAGAACACCTTAATAACCTCCCTCTCTTCCCCATCGCTAACCTCCTGCCTGGCACGCTAGAATTTGGAGAAGAGGGGTGTTAGCTCTAACACCCCTCTTCTCGTCCCCCACCCGTCCTCTCACCCCCTTTACCGCTTAAAAAATAATGGCCGAGGCAAGGGGAGAGCTCGACCTGCGGATTCGAACCGCCCCCTTCGCCGCTACCGTGGGGAAAAGAATGAATGAAAGGGAACCGGGGAAAGATCTCGTGTAGCGCGCGGGGTGTAAGCCCGCTTGGGGTGGCACCTTGCCCGGTCGAGCTCTCCCAGCTAAAGGAGGTTGTTCCGAAAGGAGGAGCCTTTCGAGAGGCACACTGCCCTACATCACAAATAATAACTATGCTCATCTTCGGCAGCCCGACAGTCTCCGAGAGACTCGCGGCTTTGCGCCCCTACCTCGCGATAGGTTTGCCCTTATCGGATGAGACCCTACTCTAAAGCCGAGGTGCATTATACAGCGAGTGTTTCGGGGTGCACATGAATCTGCTGAAAGGATCAGGGCTCTTGCCCCTTGACACCCCACTCACACTCGGCCGACCGCGTGGCGCGCCACGCGCCGGAGGCCCCGCGAGAAGAGGGCCAGGAGGAAGAGGGCTGTGGCAACGAGGGCGATCGCCGCCCCGGAGGCCACGCTCGTGTAATAGGAGAGATAGAGGCCGGCCACCCCAGAGAGGGCCCCATTGATGGCCCCGAAGGCCATCATCGCCGGGAGGCGCTTGGCCAGCAATTGGGCCGTGGCCGCGGGAGTCACGAGCAGCGCGACCGTCAGGGCCACTCCGACCGTCTGGAGCGCGATCACCGCGGTCGAGGCGATCAGCACTAAAAGGAGATAGTGGAGGAACCCGACCGGGAGGCGGAGCACGGCCGCCTGGAGGGGATCGAAGGCGAGGAGGAGGAACTCCTTGTAGAAGGCGAGAATGATGAGCAAGACCGCCCCGGCGAGGGCCGCCATTATGGTTAAGTCCCGATTGGATACAGCTAGGGGATTCCCGAAGAGCAAGTGGGCCAGGTCCACAGCATAACCCCTGGCTCGGGAGATGAGGGCGATCCCCAGGGCGAACATCCCCGCGAAGACGATCCCGATGGCCGTATCCCCTTTCATCCTTGCCCCGCGGCTGAGCGCGCCGATCCCCAAGGCGGCCAGGACCGCCGCGAGCAAGGCCCACCAGAAGAGGGGGCCGCGGACTCCCCCGCTGAGGAGGTAGCCCACGGCCACGCCGGGGAGGATGGCATGGGCCAGGGCATCCCCGAAGAAGGCCATCCCTCGCAAGACTACATAGGAGCCGACGAGGGGGCTCACCAGCCCGACGAGGACCGCCGCGACCAGGCCGCGGACCATGAAGGGATGGGCCAGCGGCTCGAGGATCGGCCCCATCTCATCTCACCGCCCGTCCCGGCAGCAGGTATCACAAAGGATGGTCAGCCCTTCAGCGGTCTGGACGAGCCGGAGATGGCCTCCGTAGGCCGCCTTCAGCCGCTCAGGGGTCAGGACCTCTTCGGCCTTCCCGAGCCCCAAGAGCCTCCGGTTGAGGAGCATCACCCGGTCGAACCGCGCACTAGCTAAGTTTAAGTCGTGAGTCGCGAGCAGGACCGCCACTCCGCGTGGCGCGCCATGTTCGCGGAGGCCCTCGAGGAGCCGGAGGATCTCCTCCTGCGCTGCCGCGTCGAGTCCGGTGAGCGACTCATCGAGCAGGAGAAGCTCAGCCCCCTGGACTATGGCCCGGGCGAGGAACATCCGCTGCTGCTCGCCCCCGGAGAGCTCCCCGATCTGCCGTCCTGCCAGGTGCTCCAGGCCGACCTGTTCGAGCGCCTCGCGCACGGCCAGCCTTTCCCGCCGGCCTGGGAGCCGGAGCCAGCCGATCCGCCGGATCAACCCCAGCATCACCACATCGGCCACAGTCACGGGGAAGGCCCAGTCGACCTGGCTCCGCTGAGGGAGATAGGCGAGCTGGACCTGAGGGGCGAGCCGGATCGTCCCCGCGACGGGGCGGACCAGCCCGGCGATGGCCCGGAAGAGCGTGGTCTTCCCCGCCCCGTTCGGCCCGACCACCGCTATTCCCTCCCCGCACCGGACCGTGAAGGAGACCCCTTCGAGTGCCGGCCGGCCATTGTAAGAGACGACCAAGCCCGAAACCTCGAGGAGGGGATTCATCTCCACCTCACTTGAGGGCCCCAACGATCGCCGAGACATCATATTCCATGAGCTTCAAGTAGGTATCAGCCTGGCCGCCGGGCTCGCTCAACGAGCCGGTATACAGGAAGATGATCTTGACTCCAGTGTCGGCCGCGAGCCGCTCCGCCAGGGCGGGATTGACCGTCATCCCGACGAAGATCGCCTCGACTCCAGAGCGGAGGATCGCCTCCTCCAGCTCGGCCAGCTCCCTTGCCGACGGCTCGGCCAGGGTGCTGAAGCCGGGGAAGATGGCCCCAAGATACTCGAAGCCATAGCGGTCAGCGAAGTAACCCAGGAAGAGATGGTCGGTGACCAGCTTGCGATTCTCCAGGGGTATCTGGGCAACCTGCTCGGCAATCCAGGCGTCGAGCCCCTGCAGCGCCAGCTTGTAGGCCCGAGCGTTAGAGGCGTAGCCTCCGGCATTCGCCGGATCGGCGGCGGTCAGGGCCTTCTCGATATTCTCCACCCAGACCAGGACATTCTGCGGATCGAACCAGACATGGGGGTCGAACTCGCCCTCCTCTTCGAGCTGCCGGAGGGTGAGCCCTTCAGAGACGGAGATGACCGGCGTGGCGCGCCACGCCCTAGCATCCCTGAGGAAAGGCTCGAGGCCCGCCTCGAGCCCGGCCCCATTGATGAAGATGAGGTCCGCCTCGGCTAGCGCGACCAAGTCCTGTGGGACCGGCTCATAGCTGTGAGGATCGGCTCCCGGCGGCAAGAGGACAGTTAAGGCGATCGCCTCGCCTCCGATGTTTCGGACCACATCCCCCACAATTGTCGTGGTCGCTACCACCTTCAGCTCATGGCCTGCCTGGCCGAGGCCAAAGGCCAGCGACACCAAGAGGAACATGATGAGCCCGAAATGCTTGAGGTTAGGCATCTTCGACCTCGCGGCAGTCGGGGCAGAGGCCATAGAATTCGAGGAGATGGCTCTTGATCTGGAAATCGAACCGCTTGGCCAGCTCTTCCTCCAATTCACCCTCATAGCATTCCGGGAAGCTGAAGGAGTGACCACAAGCTAAGCAGACGAGATGATGATGGCCTCCCTGGACGCAGGCCAAGCGGGCGGGACGGCCCCCGTTGAGATAGGTCGGTCGGAGGAGTCCGAGGCCGGTCAACAGGGCGAGTGTCCGGTAGACTGTAGCCCGCCCGAGGCCGGGATAGATCAGTCTCGCCCGCTCGAGGACCTCCTCAGGGCGGAGATGAGCCCCTGCCTCTTCCAGGACTTGGAGGACCGCCCGGCGGGGGGCGGTCAGCCGATAGCCCGCTGCGCTCAATTCCTCAAACAATCCGGCCTCATTCCCAGATTGAGACATCGTCTCAATTATACCGAAGCCAGGCCGAGGTGCAACCTTTCAGCGTTGGGGAGCATAATCTTGTCGGAGGAGGGGGAAGGATGAGGTGCTATTCCCACCAGGATCGGGATGCCATCGGGGTCTGTGTCGCCTGTGGGAAGGGGGTCTGCCAGGAGTGCACCCTAGAGGTCGAGGGGAAGGTCTACTGCAAGGCCTGCGCGGCGGATGCGATCCGCGCGCGCGAGGCAAAGGCCCCGCCCTCGTCCGCGACGGTCGCAATGGAGAGCCCGAAGAGCTGGCTCGCCGCACTACTCCTCTCGATCTTCCTCGGCCACCTCGGGGTCGATCGCTTCTACCTCGGCTATGTCGGGCTGGGGGTCCTGAAGCTCCTCACCCTCGGCGGGCTGGGGATCTGGTGGCTGATCGATGTAATCCTCATTGCCATCGGCTCGATCCGGGACGCCCGCGGGCGGAGGCTCCCCGTAGGGAAGCTCCTCGAGAATCCCACAGTATGCTCAGCGGAGGCAAGAGAGCAACCCAGGCCGGCGGAGTGGCTCAGACTTGCAGCGACCCTTGCCGGGGCCATCGGGGGCGGGCTCACGGCCGTTTATTACCTCATCCGGCTCATAGCCTTCAACTCCAGTTACATCCGAGGCACACCGGTGCTCCTGGTGCTTCCGGCGCTAGGGCTGTTCTTGGGGGTGCTGGCCCTAGGGATGGCCTTCTCCATCCCGAAGCAGCCCAAGAGGACAGCCGGCTGGCTGATCGCCATCGGCGCGATTTTGCTCATCATCTCCTTCATCCCCGAGGGCTTCTTCTCCCGCTACTATCGCTAGGATTGGGAGGCCCTACTCTTCTGGCCGGGGATCCTCTTCCTCTTGGGGCTCCTCTCCTTCCGCTATTGGCTCGCACTGGCGGTATTGGCCGGCGGGTTCCTGGCGCTGATCTACGGCCGGGAGATCTGAGCCTCTTAGCGATTGAAGCGATCTGACTAAGCCTATAGAATAATCCGGCCATGAAGCTGATCGCCTACTCCAAGGCCCTCTACTCGACCTGGGTCTACTACAGCCCTGACCGGACCCTCTTCGATGCCGGTGAGGGGGTGAGCACTGTATTGGGGAATAAGTCCTTTGCC
>JBBIJD010000008.1:0-3447 GCA_037446135.1 Candidatus Fraserbacteria bacterium | reverse complement strand
CCTCTTCGATGCCGGTGAGGGGGTGAGCACTGTATTGGGGAATAAGTCCTTTGCCATCCGCCATGTCTTCCTCTCCCACGGCCATGCCGACCACATCTCCGGACTCGTGGGGCTGATAAACATCCGGAATAATGCCATGGGCGATACGGAGAAGCCGCTCACCATCTACTACCCCCGGGGGAACTGGCGGGTCTCGGAGTTGATGAACTACCTCTGGCGGACGAACCGCCGCCTCCGGTATCAACTCGAGTGGGTCCCCTTGAGCGACGGCGAGCGGGTCCCCGTCTTCAGCGGCCGCCTCCCGCGCTATGTCGAGGCCTTCAGGACCGTCCACTCCCAGGACGAGCACTCCTTGGGCTATAACATCATCGAGCGGCGGGAGCGACTGAAGAGCGAATATCGCGACCTCCCCCAGGAGGAGATCCTCAAACTCATCCAGGCGGGGAAGCGCGCGGAGCTATTGGAGCAATACGATAAGAAGCTCCTGAGCTACGGCGGAGACTCCATCCCCCTCGACCCTCGGAGGATCGAGGAGACCGACCTCCTCCTACACGATGTGACCTTCCTCGATGAGGAGGAGCGGAAGGAGTATAAGCACGCCACTTTAGAGGAGGCCCTAGAGGTCGCCCGTCAGGCCCGTGTCCAAGAGCTTCTGGCGATCCACATCTCCTCGAGGTATCAATTCAAGCTCCGCGAGGTCGAGAAGAAGCTCGCCCTCATGGACCTCCCCTTTAAGGTCACCCTCCTCCCCCCCGGGAAGGTCCTCGATCGAGGGTAGCGCGAGGTTGCAGGCTAGGGGATTAGTTAGTAAGATTTAACTCCATCTATCCTGCAGGCGAGGAGGTCTGAATCTATGAAGGCGGTGAAGACGGCCCTGCCCGGCCCGAGATCGAAGGAGTGGATCGCGAAGAAGGAGCGGTATGTCCCCCGAGCCTTCGCCTCTTTAGCGCCGTTCATGGTGGCTAAGGGTGAGGGGGCCGTGATTTGGGACCTGGATGGGAATCGTTTCCTGGATTTCACCGGCGGCTGGGGCTGCTTAGCCGTCGGGTATAGTCATCCGCGGATCGTGGCGGCGGTGAAGGAGCAGGCCGAAAAGTTCCTGCACACCGACTTCACGGCCATGATGTATTCCCAGTTCATCGAGCTGGCGGAGCGGCTGAGCGAGCTGGCCCCCGGCCCGGCCCCCAAGAAGGCGGCCTTCTTCAACTCCGGTGCGGAGGCGGTCGAGAATGCTGTGAAGATCGCCCGGTTCGCCACCAAGAGGAAGGCGGTCGTGGTCTTCGAGGGGGCCTTCCATGGGCGGACCCTCCTGGCGATGACTATGACCCACAAGGCTAAGCCTTACAAGGCCGGGTTCGGGCCGCTCGCACCGGAGGTCTACCGCATCCCCTTCGTCAATGAGTATCGCTGTGATCTCCCCTTCACGGAGGTCGAGCGGAAGCTCTTGAGCCTCGTGGCCCCTGAGGATGTCGCGGCCCTGGTCGTCGAGCCGATCCAAGGCGAGGGTGGGTTCGTCGTCCCCAAGGAGGGCTTCCTCCAGTTCCTCCGAGAGCTGACCGAGCGCTATGGGATCGTCCTCGTGGCCGATGAGATCCAGACCGGGTTCGGCCGGACCGGGCGATTCTTCGCCTGCGAGCATTTCGGGATCGAGCCGGATCTGATCTGCCTGGGGAAGTCCCTCGCCGCGGGGCTCCCCTTGAGCGGGGTCGTCGGGAAGGCCGAGATCATGGACAGCGTCCCCGAGGGAGGGATCGGGGGGACCTTTGTGGGGAACCCGCTTGCCTGCCGCGTCGCCCTGGAAGTGATCTCTATTATCGAAGAGGAGGGACTCCTCCGGAGGGCAGAGGAGCTCGGGGAGAAGATCCTAGCCCGCTTCCGCAAGATGCAGGAGAGGTTCGCCCTGATCGGGGATGTCCGCGGGGTGGGGGCGATGATGGCAATGGAGTTGGTGAAGGACCGAAAGAGCAAGGAGCCGGCAGCGGAGGAGACGAACGCGATCATCAAGGAGGCGCTTCAGGACGGGCTAGTCCTGGCCAAGGCCGGGCTCTTCGGGAATGTGATCCGGATGCTCCTCCCCCTGGTGACGCCCGAGGAGCAGCTCGATGAGGGGCTAGATATCCTGGAGAACGCGATCGCGAGCGTGGTAAAGGGCTAGGCCTATTTCTCTTCCTTCTCCTCGGCCTTGAGGCTCTCGGCGATCTCGCGGAGCCGGCGCTCGACCCGCCAGTAGATGCTCCCCTTCTCGAACTTCCCGTTCTTCAGTCTTCGCCCGGCCTTCTGACCGGTGAGGAGTTCAACCCCCTCGTCGATGGTCTTGATCGCCCAGATGTGGAACTTCCCCTCACGGACGGCCTCGACCACCTCGCGGGGGAGCATGAGGTTGGCCACATTCTGCTCGGGGATGATCACCCCCTGCTCCCCGGTCAGCCCCTTGAGCTTGCAGGTCTTGAAGAAGCCCTCGATCTTCTCATTGACCCCTCCGATCGGCTGGACCTCCCCCTTCTGGTCGACCGAGCCGGTAACGGCGATCGACTGCTTTATGGGGACTCCGGAGAGGGCGCTCAGGAGGGCGATCGCCTCGGTGGCCGAGGCGCTGTCCCCGTCGATCTCGGAGTAGCTCTGCTCGAAGGTGATCGAGGCCGAGAGGCTGAGGGGCTTATCCTGAGCGAACTTCTCCCCGAGCCAGCCTTTCAGGATCAACAGCCCTTTGGTATGGATCTTCCCCGAGAGCTCGGCCTCCCGCTCGATGTTCGTCACTCCATCCTTCCCGGCGAAGACATTGGTCGTGATCCTCGCGGGCCTTCCGAAGGAGAAGTCCCCCAGCTCGTAGACTGCCAGGCCGTTCACCTGGCCGACCTTCGCCCCATCGACCTCGACGAGGAGCTCACCCCGGGCGATCATCTCCTGGAGCTTCTCCTCGATGAGATTGCTCCGGTAGCGCCTCTCTTGGATCGCCTGCTCGACATGCTCCGCCGTCACAAAGGCGGCCCCGGCCCGCTCGGCGCAATAGCTAGCCTCGCGGATAATGGCCATGATGTCGCTGAACCGGGCCGAGAGCTTATTCTGATCTCCCGTCAACTCCGCGGCATACTCCACGAGCCTAGCCACCCCGGTCCGGTCGAAGTCCCGCAGTCCGGGCCGCTCCAGGACCCTCGCCCGGATGAACGGCCCGAACTTTTTAATATACCGCTCATCCCAGGGCATCTCCGAGTCGAACTCGCTCTTGATCTTGAAGAACTCCTGGAAGTCCTCCTCGAAGAGCTGGAGGAGGCTGTAGAGCTCGTGGCTCCCAACGATGATCAGCTTCACCTGGAGTGGGATCGGCTCAGGCCGGAGCCCCTCGGTCGCCGTCCAGCCGAGGACCGTCCCTGGGTCCTCGATCGTGATCTTCCCCGACTTGAGCGCGACCTTGAGCGCCTCCCAGGAGAGAGGGTTCCGGAAGAGGTT
>JBBIJD010000007.1:24590-38396 GCA_037446135.1 Candidatus Fraserbacteria bacterium | reverse complement strand
CGTGGATCCCGTTGAGGTTAGCATCGTGAAAGACAAGGCCGGTGACTATCTGCTCCTGCTTGGCCCCAACTCCCAGGCTGAGCAAGAGCAGGAGCCCGCAGAGGAGCAGCATGAAGAGCTTTTGCATCGCCATTTATTATAGCCCCCGCCCCGGCCCGCGCCAAAAGGGCCCGAGCCTAGCTCGAGCTAGCTTAGCTTGTGCCGAGGAGGCAGACATAAATAGTATGGACCCAGCAGTAATGGCAGCGGACGAACGAGCAGGCGACCTCCTTATAGCTTGGGCTGGCTAGCGCTGCCGCGGCAGAGGGATACCACTCTGGGTCAGTCCAATCGGCCAGGGCATCCCGGCTGTCGTAGTAGCCGTCCCCGGCGGCCAGGAGCTCCTGCGCGGAGCCGGTGTAGCCCGCGAGCTTGAGCCGCTCGGCGAACGAGAGCTCATAGGGGCACTGAGCGTTCTTCCAGCACTGGTCGCTACAGCCTTCCTCGGTCCGGCAGGCCTGGGCCCAGACCTGGGCGTGGATCATGGCAGCGATGTAGAGGTTCCCATCCCATTCTAAGGGGGCCAGCCCCTTCCCCTGGCGATATTCGTTGATCAGCCCGACGAGGGTCTCCTCCTTGAAGCTCGGCTGGAGGAGCGAGCCACTGACTTCCGGCTCTGGCGGCGGGCATTCGGGGCAGTCGCAGCTCGGACAGGGTGGTGGCTCCGGGCAGTCGGCCGTCGTCGCAGCAGGCTGGGCGTTCCACTCCTGGAGCTGGGCGCAGCCCGGGAGGAGCAGGAGGAATAACATAGCTGAGAGCACGATTATGCGACTCATCTCTTCTTCGGTCCGTCCGATCCGAGATGAGCTTACCCCTCGAGCTGAGGCCGGAGGAGCCCCGGGAGCACCCACGCCGAGGGAAGCTTCTCCGACGAGGGGCCGACGCCTGTCCCAGTCTGTCTGGCTGTCTGGCGGGTTCGATTAGATCTTGGGCAGCTCCCCCCGGAGGGCCTTTGGGAGCTCTTCCGTCAGGTCGAGGACCGCCGAGCTTCGGCCCGAGAGGGGCTCATCTGCTACGACGATCAGCTCGACCTTCTCGGAGAACTGGGCGAGAGCCTCCTCTGAGCTTATGACCGGGGGCTCGCCGCTCCGGTTGGCGCTCGTCCCGACCAGCGGCCGCTCCGCGGCCTGGGCGATCAGCCCGAAGGCCCGACTGGCCGGGACTCGAATCCCGACCTTCCCACCGCTCACTGCCGCCTTAGGCGCTTCAGGAGAGGCCCTCAAAATCAGGGTGTAAGGCCCGGGGAGGAGTTTCTCGATCCACCTCCGCTCCCGCTCCCCGACGATGGCGTAGCGGAAGAGCCCCTCTACTGTGCCGAGATGGAGGGCCATTGGCTTGGCTCGCTCCCGCCCCTTCAAGCGGTAGAGCCGCTCGAGCGCGGCCTGGTCATCGGCGGCGCAGCCGAGGCCGTAGACCGTCTCGGTGGGGAAGACGAGCAATCCACCTTGGCTCACCACCTCCGCGATGAGGGCCGCCTCGGCTGGGCTGAGGTCGCGCTGGCCGCGGATCTCGAGGACTCTTGCCTTCATCTCATCTTATCTCGTCAGGCCACGACGAAGTGGATCACATCGCCGTCCTGGACCTCGTAGCCCTCACCAGCTCGGGTGAGCCCGCCGGTTTCCTTGACCGCTTGGAGAGAGCCCTTCTCGAGGAGAAGCTCGATCGGGACGACCTCGGCTTGGATGAACCTCTTCTCGAAGTCCGTGTGGATCTTGGCCCCGGCCTGAGGGGCCTTTGTCCCCTCCTTGACCGTCCAGGCCCGGACCTCCGGGCCGTCGGTGGTGAAGAAGGTCACTAGCCCGAGCAGCTCATACCCAGCCCGGATCAGCCGCTCCAGGCCCGACTCCGCAAGGCCCCATTCCTGCCGCCAGAGGGCCCGTTCCTCTTCGTCCTCTGTGGCCTCGACGATCTCCATCTCCAGCCTCCCGCGGATCGCGATATACCCGGCCCCACGGGCCCGGGCCGCCTCGGCCACGACCCTGGAATAATCGTTCTCGCCCTCATCCCCGACATTGGCTACGAAGAGGACCGGCTTCTCTGTGAGGAGCCCCAGCCCGCGGAGCCTAGCCAGTTCCTCCTCCGTGAGTTCGAGCGTCCGGACTGCTTTCCCTTCCTTCACCGCTGTGGCGACTCGCTCCAGCAGGTCCAGCTCCTTCTGGGCCTCCCGCTCCCCGGCCCGGGCCCGTCTCCGGAGCTTGTCCAATGCGTTCTCGAGCGTCTCGAGGTCCTTCAAGAGGAGCTCGAGCTCGACGACCTCGATGTCCCTCTTGGGGTCGAGCGAGCCGTCGACATGGGGGACAAGGGGGTCCTCGAAGCACCGGACGATGTGGGCGATAGCATCGACATTCCGGATCTCGGCTAGGAACTGATTCCCCAACCCCTCACCCTGGTGGGCCCCGCGGACTAAGCCGGCGATGTCCAAGAACTCTAAAGTGGTGGGGACCTTCCTCTTCTCGGGGTAGAGCGCAGCCAGTTTATCCAGTCGCGGATCGGGGACGGCCACGACCCCCACATTCGTCTTGATCGTGGAGAAGGGGAAGCTCTCGACCTTCGCCCCGGCGGCGGTAAGGGCATTGAAGATCGTCGATTTCCCGACATTCGGGAGGCCCACAAGCCCGCAGTTGAAGCCCATCTATTCTATCCCCCGAGGGCCCGTTTCGCCAGCTCGACCATCTCGCGGGGCGTCCGGCCGACGGGGATCCCCTTCGCTTCGAGGGCCTCCTTCTTACTCTGGGCCGTCCCCTCCCCACCGGAGATGATCGCACCGGCGTGGCCCATCCGCTTCCCTGGCGGGGCAGAGAACCCGGCGATGTAGGCGATCACCGGCTTGGTCATCTCTTTCGCGATAAATTCGGCCGCCTCTTCCTCGTCCCGCCCGCCGATCTCGCCGACCAGGACGACCAGCTTTGTCTCCGGGTCCTTCTCGAATAGCTCGAGGATGTCGATGAATGAGCTCCCGACCACGGGATCCCCGCCGATCCCCACGACCGTCGACTGGCCCAGCCCGGCCCGCGAGAGCTGGGCCGCGATCTCATAAGTTAAGGTCCCGGAGCGGGAGACGATCCCCACCGGTCCGGGGCGGAAGACCTCTCCGGGCATGATCCCGACCTTCGCCTTCCCGGGGGAGATCACTCCGGGGCAGTTCGGCCCGATCAGTCTCGTCTTCCGCAGCTTGAGCATGTGATATACCTTTAGGACACTCTGCATGGGGATTCGCTCGGTGATGCAGACGATCAGCTTGATCCCGGCATCCGCGGCCTCGATGATCGCGTCCGGTGCGAACGGGGCCGGGACGAAGATCACCGATGCATTAGGCTTGGGCTTAGTATGGGCCTCGGCCTCGGCGACGGTATCATAGATCGGGACGGAGTCCAGGCGTTGGCCCCCCTTCCCAGGAGTCACTCCGGCCACGACCTTCGTCCCGTATTCGATCATCCGCCGGGCATGGAAGCTCCCCTCACCCCCAGTGATCCCCTGGATGAGGAGCCGCGTCCGCTCGTCAATGAGGATACTCACGCCCGTGAGTATAGCGAAGAGGCGGGCCGGCGGGCAACCGCTAAGCCAGGCTAAGCTAGAGCTTGCAGACCTGGGGGACCTCGAAGTTCTTGATCACCAGCTTATTGGCGGAATAGATCCGGCCCCGGTCGGCTGTGACCCCTCGGGCCTCGATGAGGATCTCCACCGCGAAGGCGGTCCCACTGAGATACTTCAGGGTATTGCAGATATAGGCGAAGTCGATCAGGACATTCTCCTCGCCCTGGGCCAAGATCCGGTTATCCTTGATGGCCTTGGAGATGTCCTCCTTCTTCACCGCGACGGGGACGAAGATCACCTCTTCGGTGCCACGGAACTTCCTAGTGATGGCCCGGATGATGCGCACCGTCCGCTTCACCTCGATGAGCCGGCCCTGGGGCATCTCGACGCGGAGGTCGAAGTAGACGGTGAACTTCCGTTCCGGGCGACGGAGCTTAACCAGCGGCTCGCCGATCTCGATCATGATCGTGAGGGCCTCCTCAGCAGGGAGGTCGAGCTGCGTGGCCCGGGCCAGCCCGGGCGCGCTCTCCATCGCGAGTGCCCCGGCGAGCAAGCCGAGCCCCTTGAGGAATTCCCGCCGACCTAGCCTTGTCTCGGACATACCACTCCCCCCTTCTCTAGCTCGGGATGGCTTTAAGCTATCTTAGGAGTAGAGGCTTCCCCAAGGAAGGGGGAGAGGGCTGGAGGTGATCTCGATCACTTGAGGGGGTGAGTCTAGGGCGGCTGCGACGGAAGGCGGGCTGGGCGCAGCCGCCCTAGACGGCCTGGCTCATGCGGATTCGAACCGCGTCCGCAGAGCTGCTGGGGAAAAATCCGTTGCCCCGGAGGCTGGGGAGGGCAACGGCAAAACCCTGGCAGCCGTGGGGTCCTCCCCACCGCGGATGCACCATGCTCGAGCCAGGCTATACAGGCTACAGGGGGTGTGGGAAGGCCCGAATCTCATCTCTCAAGCACCATCACCGACCTGGCTCGCACCGGCGTCATTTTAACAAGGCCTTGGGGATGGTCTGACAGCCCCTGGCTCGGCTCGCGAGTTTAAGTTATTCTGGAAGGAGAAGATGGGACCGAAAGCCCAGGTCGATGAGCAAACCCTCCGCATCCTCCGCAGCCAGCTCGATCGTGAGCCCCGCGGCCTTTTAGGGATCGAGCGTCGCTGCCGCTTCGGCTATCCCCAGGTGATCAAGGTCTATCCCCTGCTAAAAGATAACGCAACGATCGAGCCCTTCCCCACCCTCTTCTGGCTCACCTGCCCGACCTTGATCGAGCAGCTCTCGAGATTAGAGCAACGCGGCTATATCAAGGCCGTGGAGCGGGCCCTCGCGGCGGACGAGCGGCTCCGGCAGGAGTATCATGAGGATCATCGCCGCTACCTCGCCGAGCGGTGGGCGGCCCTCAGCCCCGAAGACCGAGCTCTAGCGGAAGAGCATGGCTTCGCCGCGGCCTTGCGGGCGTGTGGGATCGGCGGGATTGCCGACTGGGATAGAGTAAAATGCCTTCATCTCCACTATGCTCACCACCTCGCCCGGGGGAGCGCCATCGGCCGCTGGCTCGAGAGCCGCTTCCCATTGGAGGAGTGCCCCTCCGGGCGAGTGGTCTGCCAAGGGCTCTAGGTGATCTTCGTTACATACCGCTTCATTTTCAAGGGTTAAGATGTTATAGTCAGTCCAGCCGGACAGGGCAGGCAGGCTGGAGAGGCATCCGAAAGGGCAAACTCTCCGGAAGGAGGGGACGCAAAGCCGCGAGCCCATGGGGGCAGTCGGGCTGCCGAAGATGCGAAGGTCGATGAGGCTCTGGTTCCTTCTGGGCATAGTCTTCTTCCTCCCTCTCTTTCTCATCCCCAGCTCGGCCCAGGAGGAGGATGCCGATACTGCCAGCGCTACGCTGATCTTGACCATCGAGCGGGCCCTATCCATTGAGGTCCGCGGCGGACCACTCACGCTCACCATCGGCGCCCCCGAGCTGCAGAGGGGGTTCATCCCCCTCGAGAGCCTCGAAGTCCGGGTCTATTCCCTCATTGACTACCAAGTAGCGGCCTACGGCCTGGTCTCCCCCTTGACCGATGTCGGAGCCATCGAACTCCGGGTAGAGGAGATCGTCGGCCCGTTCGATGAGGTCCTCGTCCCGGATTTTGCCCCCCTCGGGCCGGCGGCCTCCCCGCGCCCGCTCTTTACCGGAGGGAATAACATCGGGATCGGGACGGTCGCAAGGCTCGGGCTCCGGCTCGACCTGAGTCGGCTCTCAGGCCCTTTGGCTGAGGGTTATATCTTTACGATCTCCTTCATGGTGGTAGAGCGATGAGTGGGAAGTTACTGAGTGCGATCCTCCTAGCGCTCTTTTTGGCTCTAGCCCTGACAGGGCCTCTGGTGGCCTCCCCGGAGGCCACCACGACCTTCCGCTTCCAGATCGAGGAGACGGTGGCCGTCTTCGTCCGCTCCTGCTGGGAGCAGGCGATGGGCCTGGACATCACCAGCCTGAGGCTGGAGCACTACCTCTACTTCCCCTGTCCCATCGAGGTCGTGACGGCCGCGATCACCGATTACGAGCTCCGGCTCGCCGCCTCGGTGGCGGTCGAGCGGGGCCTAGATCGTCAGGAGATCGCGGTCGAGCCGCTGGAGGTCCGGCTCGACCGGGCGGGGATGGCCGGGCTGGAGTGCCTCCCCTCGGGCGGGCGGGTCAGCGTGAATGAGCAGGTCGTGGAGTTCATCCCGGCAGTCGAGTTCCCGGACTCGCTGCTACTCTTCACTGGGTGCAATAACACCGCCAATCCCACGACCTCAGCCCCGCTCGAGGCCCGGGTCGACCTCCACCGGCTCGCCGGAGCCGGAGAGCTCCTCACCGCTGGGGCCCGAGTCAACTTCACGCTGAGGTTCATCATCATCGAGAAATAAGGGGGGTGATGCGGAGAAAGAAGGGACGAGCTTAGAGGCTGAAAGAACCAGAGATAAAGGAGGTCGAAGAAGATGAGGATCCAGTTGAAAGGTCTGAGAAAGAGCCTGGTGGCCCTGGTCTCCCTGGGGGTGGTGGGCCTTCTCCTCCTCTCCGTCCCCGGCCAGGGCGACGAGAGCGCAACTACGAACCCTTTCGGCGTGGCCATCGATGCCTTCGTGAACATCTCGATCGAGAGCCAGCCGAGCGTGGATAATCCCACGGTCGAGCAGGCCGAGCTGACCGAGCGCTACTTCGATGCCGACGGGTTCGCTCACTTCTCCGCCCGGATCTATGCCATCTCCAACTACCAGGTCACGGCCTCAGATACGGTGACGGTCACCGGGACCCCTCTCCCCGGAGGCGATTATGACCCGGATGGGCTCATGGAGATCCGAGCCGACTCATTCACTAACGATGATGAGAGTTGCATGGCCACCACAAGCTGGCAGGAGGTCCCAGTCTCCCCCGGAGCCTCGCCCGTGGTCTTCAGCGGCTGCAACACCGAGGGCGGGGCCAGCAACTACTCCATCGCCAATCTCGACCTCAGGATGGACCTGGATAACCTGGGCGACAGCAATGTGAACAACGCCTTCCAGTTCACCGTAACCCTGACGGTGACCGACCCGACGGTCTAGGCAGGCCCGCGCGGAGGGCTGAACTGTGGGCCGAAAGGTCGAGAAGCTGGCGCTCGGGGCGGTTCTACCCCTGATGATCCTGGTCCTAGCCGGGAGCACAGTGGCCGATGAGGTCACGATCACCGGCTCGTTCGCTGTGGCCATCGGCGAGGTGGTCCACATCCAGCTCGCCCCAGTCAGCATCGGGTCCATCACCACCCAGCGGCGCGACCTCCTCCAGCAGTATCTCTTTATCGGGACGATCGAGGTCCGCGTCTACGCCATCACCAATTACGAGGTCTGGTTCAGCAAGACGACCTTGGTGACTAGGCAGGCCCCCGGGGGGACGACCACGCCCTTCGAGCTCATCCGGGACGAGCTGATGGAGCTGAAGCTGGAGGGGCTCGGCGGAGCCGACGACGGGCCGGCCAATCCGAGCCTGGAGTATAGCCAGGCGCTCGATTGGGTTGACATCCCCGACACGGCCCCGCGGCTCCTCTTCACCGGCGGGAATACCGAGGGCGGGACGCTGAACTACCATTACGCCCGGGCGGCCTTCCGGTTCGACCTGGCGGCCCTCCAAAATAACGCCTCCGGAAACAGCTATGAATTCACGATCCGGCTGACGATCACCGATCCGACGACTTAGAAGAAGCGATGGCAAAACCTCTGGTAGCAGCGGCACTCATCTTAGGCGGGCTCCTCCTGGCCGGGACCCAAGGCCTCGCCAGCTCGATCTCCGCCATCCCGAGCGCGATCGATGACACGATCGAGCAGGCTGACCTCAGCGGGTCGAATCTGCCCTACTTCCTGCTCGCCCCGACCACGACCATAGAACTTACCACCACCCAGACCGGCTCTTGGGCCGTTGAGGCCACAGTCGCGGTCACTGGCTGGCCCGCCGGGGCCGATCTGCCCCCGGCCACCGCTCTCGAGCTGAGCCCCGACGGCGGGATGAATTGGTATCAAACCGGGGCCATCATCCGCAGCGGCTATTGTAGCGCTCCACCGTGCAGCGATAGCTTCACCGTGAGCTACCGGCTCGACCTCCGGGCCCTCGGGGACGGGGCCTCGAGCGGCTCTGGGAGCTACGCCTTCAGCGCGGGCTATCAATTGACCGATGCCACCGGGCCTAATGGCTCCGCTAGCGTCTCGATCACCATCGCGGCCCAGGAGGTGGCGAGCATCATGATCTCCAGCCAGCCGACGGTCTACGATTCTACGGTGGACCAGCCCGACCTCTCCAGCCGCTACTTCGGCGGCTCGGGGGGCTTCGCTCAGTTCACGGTGCGGATCTACGCCATCTCGGACTATGAGGTGACCGCCCAGGCCGTGATCACCGGCTGCAGCGGGAGTTGTCAGCCCGATGGGCTCCTCGAGGCCGATGTCTACGATGTGAGCACCGACGACGAGGGCTGCATCCAAGATCAGCCAGGCTGGCAGGAGCTCCCACTGAGCGGCCTTTCGGCGGCGATCTTCACCGGGTGCAACACGATGAGCGGGACCCCTTATTCGACGGTCCGGCTCGCCCTGAGGCTGGACCTGGCGAATCTGGGGGATAGCTCCAGCGCTTGGAGTCTGACCTTCCAGGTCACGGTGACGATAGTGGAGAGATGATGAAGAGCAGATACCTTCTCCTTGGGCTACTCGCGGCTCTGCTGGCCTCTGGGGCCTCGATCTCCGGCTCGATCGGCGTCGGGCCACTGACGATCATCGTCGATCTCGGCCCTGGGGAGAGCGGCTCGGGCTACTTCAAGGTGATCAACGACGGCCAGAATCCTGAAGAGGTGACCATCTCCCTCGCCGACTGGTCCCTCGCTCCCGATGGCGGGATCCAATTCGCCGAGCCGGGGAGCCTGGAGGGCTCCCTCGCGTCGTGGCTCGCCTATTCCCCGGCCACCTTCCGGCTCGAGCCGGGCCAGCTCCAGCGGGTCGACTTCACGATCACGGTCCCGCCCGGGGCCCGGGGGGACCACTGGTCCCTCTTCTTCGTCGAGGGGAGCGAGGTCACGCCCGTGGCGGAGACGACCGGGGCGCTGACCACGACCGTGGGGGTAAAAGTTAGATACGGGATCAAGGTCTTCCAGCGCGATCCCATGTCCACCAAAGTCGGGAAGATCACCGGGCTCGAGCTTTTGGCTACCGAGCCGCTCAGGCTCAAACTGGCCTTCAGCAACACCGGGGAGGGGGCCCTCTTCCGGGTGACCGGCCGGGTGGAGATCCGCGATGACACCGGCACGACAGTCCGGACGCTACCGATCGAAGAGTTCACCGTCCTCCCCGGAGGCACACGGGAACTGATCTTGGAGGCCGAAGGGGAGCGCCTCCCGCCGGGGGACTACATCGCCCTGGCGATCATCGACTTCGGGGGTGATTACCTCGTAGGGCAGCAACTCCAGTTCAAAATCTAGGAGCTAGGGAGGCAGGTCCTTTGCGGGTTTGGCAATTATCCCTCTTCATCCTGATCTTCGGCGGACTGGCCGGGACGGCCCTCGCGGCTGACTACGCCGTGGCAGTCCTCCCCCCACCGGCCAAGCTCGCCCAGCCCGGAGAGTTCGTCACCCTGGTCTTCACCGTCGTCAACTTGGGGAGCCAGGATGACACTTATGCCCTGGAGGCCCGGGCCCCCGACGAGGGCTGGAGCCTCCTCGGCCTCCCGGAGAGCCTCGCTCTTCCGGCCGGCGAGAGCGCGCGGGTCTTCATCTCCGTCCTCATCCCCGCCACGGCCCCCGCCGGGGAGTATGAATTGAGGCTCCGGGCCTCCTCCCAGGCCGAGCCCACGGTCAGCGCCGCAGCTACCGCCATCATCGAGGTGGCCGCTGCCGTGGCCGTCGAGGTGCTCCCTCCGGCGGTCGGGATGGAGGCCGAGCCGGGTGAGCTAGTGAACTACACCTTTGCCGTCAGAAACAGCGGGAATCTCCCCGATATCTTCGCCCTCGCGGCCAGCTCCTCCCGCGGCTATCCGGTCGAGGTGGAGCCCGAGCTCCTCCCCCTCCTCTCCGGCCAGCAGGCTGAAGTCCGCGTGAGCTTGATGATCCCGAAGGAGGCCCCGCCGGGCCTCGACCGCCTGACCCTGCGGGCCAGCTCGACGACCTATCCCCAGATTGCGGCCGAAGGGGCGGTCCTCACCAGGGTCCTCCCTCCCGGGCCGGAGGCGGTCGGCGGGAGCCTGTTCTTGGCCCTCCCTTCGGAGCTCGCGCTCGAGGGCTCACTCGGGCAGTTAAAGACCAGTCTCCGGACCGGTGGGACGATCCCCGGGCTCTTCGGGTTCGACCTCCGGGTGAGCGGGCTCATCCCCGCTCAGAGCCCGAGCTTCTCCCTCGCCTTCAGGTCCGAGCCCCCGGGCCTAGCGATCTCGCTCTCCAAGTCCCCGGAGGCCTTCAGCTTCGACCTCTACGGCTATAGCAGCGGCCTCCAGCGCGGCCTCGCGGGGGTCTCGTTCCTCGAGGTCTTCGCCGATGAGGCTTATAAGCTCTCCGGCTCCCTCAGCCTCGCCACGGGAGCCCTCGGGCTGGGCCTGACCGCCCTTGGAGAGATCAGCAGCCAGGGAGGCGCAGTCGATTATGCAGCCCATCTCGACCTCTCCTGGCAGGCTGCTGAGGCCCTCAGGCTCTTAGGAAGGCTCTTCCGGATCGGGCCGGCATTCTACGGCGGAGGGAAGGACACCGCCGGGTTCCTCGGCTCATTGGCCTTCTCCGGGCTGGGGCTCTCCTTCCTCGCTGCCTCTGAGCTCTCCCACGATAATGTCGCAGGGACACTCATCAGGACGGTCACGAAGGCCTCGACCCGGCTGGCCGGGGGCTTCGCCTCTCCGGGGCTCCCCAGCCCGAGGCTGGCCTATGAGGCCACGACCCGGGTCAGCGATGATTGGCCCCCGACCGTCCGGACCAGGGACCGGCGGCGGAGCTTCAACCTATTTGCCCTGTTGGAATCGGTCTCCCTCTCCCTCAGCTCCGCCGAGGGGCGGCTCTTCGACGGCGGCCAGAGGGACGATGACGGCGACAGCTCATCCGATGAGGACTGGGTCGATGGCCTCGACAACGACGGCGACGGCCGGACGGACGAGGATGGCCCGAATCTCGAGGCCTTCGATATCTCAACGGTGAGCCTCGCCTTCCGCCTCGGCCGAGGGCCCTCCTTCGGCCACTTAAGCCTCGCCTCGGAGACGGTCCGGATCGCCGTGGATAACGATGATGACGGCCTAGAGGACGAAGACCCCATTGATGGGACCGACAACGACGGCGACTGCCTGGGGGATACCAACGGCGATGGCAGCTCCTGCGGCCCCGGGGATATCGGGGTCGATGAGGACGGCCCTCGCGGAGCGGGCTTCGATGACGGGGAAGTTCGTGACCGCTCGTTCCGGCTCGGGATCGGAGTGAGCTACCACTCTGAATCCCTGAGCGGCGGGCTCGACTTCTGGACTGAAGAGGAGCGGGCCGCCCTGGCCTGCCAGCTCGCGGCGAGGCTCAATCCGGATACGGCGGCCTGGTTCGCCTCCGCGATCACCGTCGATACATTCACCGGAGAGGAGGAGTTCACCCTCGGCCTTGGGGTGGTCACGCGCTTCGATCTCCCCACGGGCTGGCCGATCAAGGGCCGGATCGAGGGCCACCTCTTCGTCGATGCCGATGGGGACGGAGGCTACGATCCCGGCGAGGAAGGGCTAGCAGGTGTGGTTGTCACCGCCGACGGAACCGCCGTCCGGACCAGGAGGGACGGGCTCTTCCGCTTCCCGCCCCTCTGGCCAGGGTGGTATGCGATCAGGCTAGAAGAACTCCCTGCCGGTCTGAGCCCAGCAATCGAGTTACCGGTCCGGGTCAAGTTAGAAGCCGGGGAGATCAAAGAGGTAGACCTGCCACTGCGCCGTGTCGCGGCGATCGAGGGGTTCGTTTTTGAAGATGCCGACCGGGATGGCGTGCACGATGAGGGCGAACGGAGCCTCGCGCGTGTCCGCATCACCCTCACCTTCCTCGAGGGGGAGCCATTCCAGGTCCAGGCCGTCTGGACCAACCCTCAGGGGCGGTTCTCCTTCGCTAACCTTGAGCCGGGTGAATACCAGTTAAGGCTGGACAGTGCAACCCTGCCCGGAAACTACGAGCCGACGACGCCCGCCGAAGTCCGGGTAACGCTGGCCGAAGGTGAAGCCCTGTGGCTCGAGTTCGGGGCAGCAGAGAAGGAGCGCCGGCTCGTCATCGCCTACAACCCGGTCGCTGTATTCGCTTTCACCCCGGAGGAGCCCCGGGCCGGAGAGGCCGTGACCTTCGATGCCTCGGGCTCCTACGATCCCGACGGCTACATCGTGAGGTATGAGTGGGATTTCGACGGCGACGGCCAGCTCGACGCCGAAGGCCGGATCGTCGAGTGGACCTTCCCCCAGCCCGGGACCTACCCTGTCAAGCTCACCGTGACCGACAATGACGGCTTCCGCTCGGCCGTGACCAAAGAGGTCCCGGTCCGGTAGAATCGTCCGGGATGGCTCGGTTCAAACTCCTCTTGGCAGTGCTGGCTGTCGGCTTGATCCTAGCTCTAGCGTTGGCTCTGGCGCTCAAGTTCGTGGTCTTCGCTCCCCAAAGACCATCTCCGAGCTTAGAGATCGAGCTCAAGCCGCTGAAGCCCGAACTGGTGGCCAAGCCTGGGGAGTTCATCACCCAGGTCGTTAATTTGACCTACAAAGGGGAGGAAGCGGTGCGCGAATGTATCCCCTCCACTGCCGAGGAGAGCTTGATCCTGAGCTTAGAAGTCCCCGACAATTGGCAGGTCTTGGGGCTCGATGGGGTGAATCCGATCACCCTCAGATTAGGGGGATCACGCCAGGTCTTCATAACGATTGGGATCCCGCCGCTCTACCCGCCGGGAGAGTATCCCTTGAGCCTTAAGGCCGATTTCTCCTGGGCACCCGTTCGGATTCGGAGGATCAGCTTCCAATCCCCCTCGAGTGAGCCCGAAAGCCCTGTATGCGTAGGTCCTGCCTTGCAAGCTACTACAAGCTTTACTGTCCGGGTCGGGGCCGCGGCCATCCCCAAAGTCGAGCCGCTCTCGCCGAGGGCTGAGGTAGATCTAGAGCGAGGGCTACCGGTCCCGATCTTCTTTAAGGTGACTAATCAGGGGAACAGGAGAGGGGCCTTCAAGCTCGAGGTCACCGGGCCTTCGGGCTGGGTGGTCCTCTGGGGTCGTCCGAAGGGGTTGAAACTCAGTCCGGGAGAGAGCAAGAAGGTCGGGGTCCTGGTCCGGCCATCGCGGGGAGCCGCGACAGGGGTCGAGGAGATCGTCCTCAAGGCAAAGGCCGAGGGATACGAGGCTGAGGCGAAGCTCAAGGTGACGATCCTTCCGCACTGACTGAACTGAGCTAATCCCCTCGGAGGAGCTTGTCGATCCTGCGGGCTTGTTGGAGTTCCTCATCCTCGCGGAATTGGAGCTCGGGGGTATACCGGAGATTTAGCCTTTTGGCGAGCTCGCTCCGGAAGAACCCCCGATCCTGTTGGAAGAGCCGAAGCAATTCCTCCGCGCGCTCGGCCTCGAGGAAGTCGAGGAAAACGATGGCTTGATGCAGGTCTGCGGAGAGCTTGACCCGCGTGATGGACACGAAGGCGAGTCGGGGATCGCGGGCCTCGAACTCTAGGATTCCACTGAGGACCCGCTTGATCTCCTCTTGGAGCCGCTCCAGTTGATGGCCCATCTCAGTCATTAG
>JBBIJD010000007.1:8280-24490 GCA_037446135.1 Candidatus Fraserbacteria bacterium | reverse complement strand
CCGTTCAGCTCACCGTCCTTCGAGACCAAGGCCACTCCCAGCTCGGCCCGCCGCCGGTCATCGAGGGCCCCGACCTCGGCGATCGAGACATTAAACTCCCGCTTGACCTTGGCGATCAGGCCCTTGATGATCGAGCGCTTATCCTTGAGGGAGCAGGGGACCGGGAGATAGAGCTTGACTAGGATCGTTCCGACCCGCATCTTCGCCCCTTCTGGTCTAAGTGGGCTGGAGCTTCCGCAGGACGAAGACCTCGAGGAGGTCGCCTTTGCGGACATCATTGAAGTTCTCGATCCGCAGGCCACACTCCTTCCCCTGCTCCACCTCCTTCACATCCTGGTCGAAGCGGCGGAGGCTCCGGATCGGCCCCTGGAAGACTTCCGCCCCGTTCCGGAGCACCCGGACATGGGCATCACGGCTGACTACTCCCTCACGGACATAGCAGCCGGCGACGACCCCGACTTTGGGGATGTGGAAGGTATCGCGAACCTCGACCAGCCCGAGCTTGACCTCCTCGAACCTCGGGGCGATGGCGCTCCGGAGGAGCCCCTCGACCCACTCCGTCAGTTCGTAGATGATCTCCGAGCGCTTGATCACCACCCCTTGGGCTTGGGCCAGCTCCCCGATCTTCTTATCCACCTCGACCCGGAAACCGACGATTACCGCCCCTTTCTCCTCGCTTGAGGCGAGCAGGACATCGTTCTCGTTGATCTGCCCCACCCCAGCATAGAGGATCACCAACTCGATCCCCTCGACCTTCAGCCGCTGGAGCTCACCCTCGAGGGCCTCGAGCGAGCCGACGGTGTCGGCCTTAAGGATCAGGTTCAGCTCCTTGGCCTGGGCTTTCCGAAGCTGCTGCTGGAACCGCTCCATCGCTGAGAGTTTGGTCTTGGCCAACCTGGCCGCCCGCTCCTCCTCCTGTCGGAGACAGGCCAGTTCCTTCGCCCGCTCCAGATCGCCGATCACCTCCAGTTTGATCCCCGCCGGGGGGACCTCGGAGAGGCCGAGGAGCTGGACCGCCGAGCCGGGCGGGGCCTCCTTCATCGGTCGGCTATGCTCATCCAGGAGGGTTCGGATCCGGCCACAGGCCGCTCCAGCGAGGACGATGTCCCGCTCATGGAGCGTCCCATCTTTAATTATGGCCGTGGCCACCGGCCCTTTTGCCCGGTCCAGGTAGCTCTCGATGATATAGCCCTCGGCCGGCTTGCGCGGGTCGGCCCGCAGGTCAGCCATCTCTGCAACCAAGAGGATCATCTCCAGAAGCTCATCGACATTCTGGCCGGTGAGGGCGCTGATCGGGACGACGATTGTCTCCCCACCCCACTCCTCGGGAGTGAGCCCCTCCTTAGCGAGCTGCTCCTTCACCCGATCGGGATCGGCTTCCCTCTTATCCATCTTGTTGAGGGCGACGATGATCGGGACATTCGCGGCCTTGGCGTGGGAGATCGCCTCCCTCGTCTGGGCCATGACTCCATCATCGGCGGCCACGACGAGGACCGCGATATCGGTCACCTGGGCCCCCCGCTGCCGCATCGAGGTAAAGGCTCGGTGGCCCGGGGTGTCGATGAAGGTGATCTTCTTCCCGTTATATTCGACCTGATAGGCCCCGATCGACTGGGTGATCCCCCCGACCTCCTTTTGCGCGACATGGCTTTTTCGAATATAGTCTAAGAGCGTAGTCTTTCCGTGATCGACATGGCCGAGGACGGTCACGACTGGTGGGCGGGGGAGGAGGCCCGGTCGCTCTTTCGCTCTCTCTTTGACCTTGACCTCGACAGCCGTGGCCGGAGCTGGAGGAGCCGGCTCCTGAGCCTTTGGGGTGAAGAGCTCGCGGAGCGCCTGATACTCCCCCTCCTCGAGGGTGTTGAACCCGCTCTTCTTCTCGACCCCCACCTGGGCGAGGAGCTTAAAGAGCTCCCCCAGAGGGAGCCCCATCTCCTTGGCCACCTCGTAGAGCCTCTTCTTCGCCACCGCTCCTCCTTATGATGAGGGTCGCTCCTCTCCTCACGGTCAACCCTCCGGGTCCGCTGTGGCGGGAATATACTAAATCCTTCCAGGGCTGTCAATAGTCCGCCCAACTCGAACCCGCACCCCCACTGGCCGGTGTATATTAGGCGACCGAGGCCCAGGAGCAGGACAGGGAGGAGGGGATCGAAGATGAAGTGGATCTACATCCAAGTGAAGGGCTGGCACGGCTCAGCTGCGATCATGGTCCCTCCGGGGCTGACCGTCTCCGAGTTGAAGCTCCTCCTCGGGCTGGACCTGGGGAGCAACCTTTTAGTTGCCGCCTCCTTCTTCCCCCTCCCCGGCGGGGCCCGCCTCTATGAGCTGCTCGATGAATTCGATACCGTCTATATCGAGCCCTAGACGACCCTCTCGAGACTTGCTATAATACTAGAGGCGCGCTTGAGTAGAGGGACAGGCAGGGAAAGGGATGCAACAGCTCAAGCTGCAGCTCGGGAGGCAGAGGCGGGTCGCTCGGGAATTGACCGTCGTCGAGGGCTTCCATCAGGTCGGGTCGCGCGGCGATTTCCTCATCGAGATGCACGGCCCTCATCGGATTTATACCCTCTCCAGTTTCATCCCCGAGGGGTTCCTCGGGGAGTATAATGGCCAGTCCGCCGGGCCCTATCGCTACCGTGTCCTGGTCACAGTGGAGGAGCTCGAGTAGCCTTAGCCGCTCGGGGCTTCGGGCGATTAAGTTAAGAGATGGTTGAGGATGCAGATGGAGAGTATAGAGCTGTTAAAGTCGCTATCTGACGCCTTCGGCGTCTCCGGCTTCGAGGGGGAGGTCCGGGGCCTGATCCGCCAGCTCATCGAGCCCTATGTCGATGAGCTGCAGGTCGACCCCCTGGGGAACCTGATCGCGACCAAGCGGGGCCGGAAGCGGTTCAAAATGATGCTCGATGCCCATATGGACGAGATCGGGCTGATGATCAGCTACATCGAGGAGGACGGCTACCTGCGATTCACCGCCATCGGCGGCTGGGATGAGCGGATCATCCCGGCTCAGGCGGTGACGATCCAGACCCGCAAGGGAGCGAAGGAGGCGCGCCTCAAGGTCCACGGGGTCATCGGCTCGGCCCCGCCGCATATCCTCAAGAAGGAGGAGCTCGAGCGGCCGCTCAAGCTCGAGGAGATGTTCATCGACATCGGGGCCTCATCGCGGGCGGAGGCCGAAGAGCGGGGGATCAAGATCGGGGACCCGGCGGTGATCCACTACCCCTGCGAGAGGCTCAATGAGCTCTATCTTCGCGGGAAGGCCCTGGATGACCGGGCCGGCTGCGCCGTGCTCATCAAGGCCCTCGAGGCCCTGAAGGATGAGGAACTGGACTTCACTTTGGTCTGCAACTTCGCCGTCGGGGAGGAGGTCGGGCTCCGCGGGGCGAGGACGGCGGCCTATCAGATCGAGCCGGACATCGCCATCGCGATCGAGGGGACGATCGGGGCGGATATGCCCGGGGTCCCCAAGCACAAGCAGCCGGCGGCCCTGGGGCGAGGCCCGGCCCTCACTGTCGCTGACCGGTCGATCATCGTCAATCGCGAGCTCCTCGAGGCCTTAGAACGGACGGCCGAAGAGAATGAGATCCCTTATCAGTATAAGCTCCCGGTCTACGGCGGGACCGATGCCGGTGAGATCCACCTCTCCCGGGGCGGGGTCCGCACGGCGGTCGTCTCCGTCCCCTGCCGCTACATCCATTCGCCCCATAGCCTCCTGCGGCTCGACGACTTCGAGGCGACGGTCAGGCTGATTGTGGTCTTCCTCCGGAATTATAGGGCCTAGATAGGATAGAAGAGGCCAGAAACTCCCGGAGGGCCTGGTTTAGTGCCTCGGGCCGCTCGAGCGGCACCATATGCCCTGCCCCATCGATGATCCTGAGGCTGGCATTGGGGATATGGTCCCGCAGGTATTCTGAATACTTCATCGGCGTCAGGCGGTCCTCCTGGCCACAAATGATCAGGGTCGGGAGATCGAGCTGGCCTAGCTTATCCATCACATCGAAGGAGTTGCAAGTCAAGAGGTCCCGCAACAAGATCTTCTGGCCGTTCCTGAGCATCTGCTCCCGGGCCTTAGTGAGGAGTTTCAGCTCCGGCTCCCCTGCGAAGGCCCAGCTCAGGATCAGCTCGACTGCCGCCTCGAAGTCCCGCTGGAGCAACTCCAAGAGCTCGGGGAGGACCCGGAGCCTCGCCCCGGTCCCGATCAGCCCGAGCCCGCCGACCACATCGGGATGGTGGAGGGCCACATTCAGGGCGATCGCCCCGCCGAGGGAGTGGCCGACCAAGAAGGTCCGCTCGGAGAGCCTCTCCAGGACGGTCAAAACATCTTGGGTATAGGTCGCGAGCCCGTCCCCCTCCCGGAAGGTGCTCCTCCCGTGGCCATTCAAGTCGAGCGCAGCGACGGAGAAGGCCTCTTTCAAGCCCTTCACTTGGTAGCTCCAGAGAGTATGGTCCCCGCCGGAGCCATGGACGAGCAAGATATCTCGAGCCCCGCGGCCGCTCAGGGAGAAGTAAATCCTGCCACCGTCCAGCTCGATCGTCGGCATTGCGGGAGAGCCTCCTACTTCAGTGAGTATAGGCTCGAGCCTCTCCCGAGAGCAAGAGCTTGACATCCCAGCCGGAGTGTGGTATCTTCGAACCTGGCTATCAGGAGGCCAAGAGCATGGAGAAGCTAGTCGTGCGGATTTGCTCAAGGTTCTTCTTTGCCCCCTAAGGGGGGCATAACTCCTCTCATTCATCCCTAACGGGCCATCAGAGAGAACTCAGGTCTTTTTGTATTTGGGGCGGTATCCTTGTAGAAAGGTCCATCAATGGTCCAGATCGAGGAACTGAAACAACGAGTTCAGGCCCTCGCTGAAGAGGGCCGGAAGCGCTTGGAGGAGGCAGCCTCCCTTGAGGATTGTGAGGCCGCGCGGGTGGCCTTCCTGGGGAGGAAGGGGAGAATTACGGAGCTGTTCCAGCTCTTACCCCAACTCCCCCCCGAGGCTCGGCCCGAGGCGGGGAAGCTGATCAATAGCTTGAAAGAGCAGTTCCAGGCGGAGTTGAACCGCCGCCTCAGTGAGATTAAGGCCCAAGAGGTCGAGAAGAGGCTCCAGAAGGAGACCGTCGATGTCACCCTCCCGGGGAGGCCAGTGGCTCTGGGGAGGCTCCATCCCTCGACCCAGGTCCTCCGCGAGATCTACAGGATCTTCTCGGGGATGGGTTTCCAGGTCTTCGAGAGTCCCGAGATAGAGACGGATGAATACAACTTCCAATTCCTCAATATCCCCCCGGACCACCCGGCCCGGGATATGTGGAGCACCTTCTACTTGGCCGAGCCGGGGCTGCTGCTGCGGACTCACACCTCTCCCGGCCAGATCCATGTGATGAGAAGGTTCGCCCCCGAGCCGATCAGGGCGATCCTCCCTGGGAAGTGCTACCGCTATGAGCAGGTGACGGCCCGCTCGGAGATGATGTTCCATCAAGTCGAGGGGCTGGCCGTGGGGAGGCATATCACGATGGCCGACCTCAAGGGGGTCTTGACGGAGTTTGCCCACCAGATGTTCGGCAAAGAGAGGAGATACCGCTTCCGGGCCAGCTACTTCCCCTTCACCGAGCCGAGCCTGGAGATGGATATGGACTGCATCCTCTGCGGCGGGCGGGGCTGCCGGGTCTGTAAACATACGGGCTGGGTCGAGATCCTCGGGGCGGGGATGGTCCATCCAGTCGTCTTGAGGAACGGCGGCTATGACCCTGGGGAATTCACGGGCTTCGCCTTCGGGATGGGGCCGGAGCGGATATTGATGCTGAAGTATAACATCGATGACATCCGGCTCTTCTTCGAGAACGACCTGCGGTTCCTGGAGCAGTTCTAGGAGGATCAGGGAATGAGAGTCCCCTTAAGCTGGCTGAGAGAGTATGTCGAACTCCCCACTGACATCACTACTGGGGAGGCGCGCCTCCTGGCCGATAGGCTGACCCTGGCGGGGCTGGAGGTGGCCAAGATCGAGCATATCGGGGCGACCGAGGGCGGCCAGCCGGCCCTCGCCTGGGAAGGGATCTATGTCGGGGAGGTCCTGGAGGTCAAACCCCATCCCAATGCCGATAAGCTCGTGATCGCGGTGGTAGATTACGGCAAAGGGCCGGTCGAGTCCGTGACCGGCGCGCCCAATATCAAGATCGGCGACCGAGGCTTTAAGGTAGCCGTAGCCGAGCCGGGGGCGAGGATCGTCGACGCTTACGCTCTCGAGCCGCAGCTCATCAAAGTTAAGCCGGCCAACCTCCGCGGGGTCCGCTCCGAGGTGGTCCTCTGCTCGGAGAAGGAGCTAGGGCTATCTGAGGACCACAGCGGGGTCTTGATCCTGGATCAGGAGGCCGAGGTCGGAAGGCCCCTGGCGGAGCTGTTGAGCGAAGTAGTCCTCGAACTCGACCTGACCCCGAACCTCGCTCGTTGCTTCTCCATCATCGGCGTGGCAAGGGAGGTGGCCGCTCTCACTGGGAAGAGGTTCAAGACCCCAGAGGTCGGGTGGCGCCCCAGTGGGCCCGCGATCTTTGGCCAGGTCGAGGTCGAGATCCAGGATCCTGACCTCTGCACAAGGTATACCGCCGCTTTAATCAAGGGGGTGAAGCCCGGCCCCTCGCCGTTCTGGATGCGCCGGCGCTTGACCCTTTCAGGGATGCGCCCGATCAACAATATCGTCGATATCACCAACTATGTGATGCTCGAGTGGGGCCAGCCCTTACATGCCTTCGACTACGATAAGCTCCACGGTCTCGACGGGAAGAGGATCATCGTCCGGCGGGCCGGGGCCGGCGAAAGGATCATCACTCTCGATGGGGTCGAGCGCGCGCTTACAGAGGAGATGCTCTTGATCGCCGATCCTGAGGGGCCGATCGCGATCGCTGGGGTGATGGGCGGACTAGAGAGCGAGGTCACTGAGGCCACTCGAGCTGTGCTGCTCGAGTCAGCGAGCTTCTCGAACACCAATAACCGCCGGACAGCTCAAGCGCTGAAGCTGATGAGCGAGGCCTCGGCCCGGTTCGGAAGAGGGGTCCCTCCAGAACTGACGATCCCGGCCCTCAAGCGGGCCGCGCAATTGATGAGCGAGCTGGCCGGTGGGGAGATCGCTTCGGGGATCATCGATGTCTACCCAGTGAGGCAGCCGGAGATCGAGCTGGAATTCGATCCAAAGGAGGTCGAGCGCCTCTTAGGGCTGGAGGTCTCCCAAGAGGAGGTCATCGAGCTCTTAGAGCAGCTGGAGTTCTCTTGCCGCCCTCAGGGGAGACTAATCCAGGTCAAGGTCCCCTGGCACCGGCTCGATATCTCTTACCCTGCCGACCTCGTGGAGGAGGTGGCCCGGCTGATCGGTTACGATAAGATCCCCACGACCCTGATGGCTGATACCTTGCCGCGCCAGCAGCGGGAGCGGACCCTGGAACTGGAGGAGCAGGTCCGAGATCTACTCGTCGGCTGCGGCCTGACTGAGGTGATCACCTACTCCCTGACGAGCCTCGAGTCCGCCGCTAAGCTCGAGCCCCAGAGGCGAGAGCCTAGTCCCGAGGACTACCTCCACATCGCCAATCCTCTCACGCGCGAGCGCTCTGTTCTGCGGAGGTCGCTCTTGCCCGGGCTTCTGGAGACGGTGGCGGAGAACTTGAAGCACCATGAGCGGGTGGCGATCTTCGAGCTCGGGCGAGTCTACCTCCCATCGAGAGGCGGACCCCCAAGGGGTGGAGCGCCAGGACCGGCCCTGCAACAAGGGAAGGAGGCCTGCCCGCTTGAGCCCCGTCGGCTGGGACTGGCCCTCGCCGGGCCAAGGAGCGAGCCCTCCTGGTCCTGGCATGAGAAGCCCGGGACGATGGACTTCTTCGACCTGAAGGGGATCATCGAGGAGCTCCTCCGGAGGATGGGGCTCGCTGGCTTTCGCTTCATCAAAGCTGAGGGGCCTTTCCTCCATCCAGGCCGGGCGGCGACACTCCTGCTCGGAGAGGAGGAGGCCGGCCTCCTCGGGGAGCTCCACCCTCAAGTAAGGGAGAACTTCGAGCTGGAGGAGCCGACCTTAGTGGCCGAGCTCGATCTGGAGGCCATCCTCGCGCGGGCCGGTCTAGTCCGCCGCTATGAGCCCCTCCCGCAGTTCCCTGCGGTCCTGCGGGACTTGGCGGTCGTCGTCGATGAGGCCATTTCCGCCGAGAGGGTTGCCCAGGCCATCAAAGCCGCAGGGGGCGAGCTTCTCCGTGAGCTGATCCTCTTCGACCTTTATCAGGGCCCGCCGATCCCAGAGGGGAAGAAGAGCCTGGCCTTCCGCCTCCGGCTCCAGGCTGAGGATCGGACCCTCACCGACGAGGAGGCCGACCGGCTCCGCTTGAGGATCGAGGCCCATCTGGCCGAAGAGCTGGGGGCCGAGCTGAGAAAGTAAAGCAAAGCGAGACTTGCCCGGGGCCCGCTGCGACAGTTATTATCCTCCCGCGGAGGTGAGCCGAGCATGGAGGTCTTGGAAGAGGGCCGAGGGGAGCTGATCCAGCCGCCAGATGTCGAGGGCTTCCGCCGCTTCTTGCGGGAGAATAAGTCGATGGCTTTAAAAGACAAGCTCATGACCGAGCATGAGGCGGTGGAGCGGTTCGTCCACGACGGGGACTACATCGGGTTCGAGCTCTATGGGACCGTCCGCTGCCCGATGTCCATCTCGCGGGAGATCGTCCGCCAGGGCAAGAAGGGCTTGAGGCTCGCCGGCCAGGGACTGAACGAGCTGGACCTATTGATTGCCGCTGGGCTGGTGGAGAAGCTCGATCTCACCTACATCGGGTATGAGGTCCATGGGCTCTCGAACATCCTGAGACGGGCGGCCGAGAGCGGGAAGGTCAGGATCGTGGAGTGGTCCAATGCCGCGATGGCCTGGAGGTTCAAGGCCGCGGCCATGGGAGTCCCCTTCCTCCCGGTGAGGTCGATGCTCGGGACCGATACATTCAAGTATAGCGCGGCCAAGGCCGCAAGATGCCCCTTCACCGGGCTGAAATTGACCCTTCTCCCGGCTTTGATCCTCGATGTCGGGATCATCCATGTCCACCGGGCCGATCGCTACGGGAACTGCCAGATCGACGGGATCAGCGGGTTCGCCCTCGAGATGGCCCGGGCCTCGAAGCGGCTCATCATCTCCGCGGAGGAGATCATCGACACCGAGGAGATCCGCCGCTACCCCGACCGGACGGTCATACCCTACTTCCTCGTCGACGCCGTGGTCCATGCCCCGTTCGGCTCCCATCCCGGGGATATGGCCTACATGTATGACCGGGACCGGGAGCACCTCCAGGAGTTCTTGGAGGCCTCCAAGACCGAGGAGGGGACTCGGGCCTACCTGGACAAGTATGTCTACGGGGTCAAGGACCATCAGGAGTATCTCCAGCTCATCGGCCAGGAGCGGCTGGAGGAGCTCCATCGGCTGGCGAAGGGGAGGTGAACCGAATGGCTGAGAGAGCTTACAGCTCGACCGAATTGATGATCTGCGTCGCCGCTAGGCTGATAGAGGACGGGACCGGGGCCTTCATCGGGACGGGGATACCGATGCTGGCCGCCGCCTTAGCTAAGCGACTCTATGCCCCGAACCTGGTCCCGATCTTCGAGTTCGGGGGGATCGGAGCATCCTTGGAGGACCTCCCCCTCGGGGTCGGGGACATCCGGACCTTCCACAAGGCCCTCATGGCCGCGGGGATCTGCGATGTGATGGAGACCGCGACCCGGGGACTGATCGAATACGGCTTCCTCGGCGGGGCTCAGATCGATCCCTACGGGAACCTGAACAGCACCGTCATCGGGGACCATGATCGGCCTAAAGTCAGACTGCCTGGCTCCGGCGGGGCGAACGATGTGGGGAGCCTCTGCTGGAAGACGATCGCGATCATGAAGCATGACAAGCGAAGGTTCGTGGAAAAGGTCGACTTTATCACCACTCCCGGCTACTTAGACGGCCCGGGAGGGCGGGAGCGGGCCGGCCTTCCAGCGGGGACCGGGCCCTATCGGGTGGTCTCGGATCTGGCCCTCCTCGGGTATGATGGGAAGACCAAGAGGATGAAGCTTTTGGCGGTCCATACCGGAGTGACGGTGGAACAGGTGGTCGAGAACACCGGCTTCGAGCTGATCATCCCCGAGAAGGTTGAGCAGACTGAGCCCCCGACTCGAGAAGAGCTTGCAGCTCTCCGGGAGGAGATCGATCCCCACCGGCTATATATCTAGCCTCTCGCCGACGATGATCGTGAACTGCTGGTCCCGGACCAGCTCATGGCCATATCTCGCCGGCAGGACTCGCTTCAGCCGCGCCAGTCCGGCGGAGAATTCTTCCGGGCTGAGTAGGCTCAAGGTCGAGATATACTTATTCCGCACCTTCTCGATGTAGTGGCTCACCGGGAGCCGTTCCTGAAATGAGATCGGCTCGACCCAGATGGCAGCAAACCCCGCGGCCCTCATCTGGGTCTCGATGGTCTGGATCGGGGGGAACCTTGCCAGATCGAGCCTCGCCAGGCTGGGAAAGAATTCGTTCAGCAGAGATTCCTGGATCTGCTGGTGGGAGACGGTCCAAATCAGGCCCCTCCCGCCAGGCTTGAGGACACGCGCCATCTCAGCGAGCGCTCGGGCCTTATCCTCGAGGTGGTGGAGGACCAAGCACATGAAGGCGAAATCGAAGGACTCCCCAGGGAAGGGGAGGGCCTGGGCATCCCCCAAGACCCAATGGAGAGCCTCGGCTCCCTTTTTATTCTTGGCCTGTTCCAGCATCTCCTTTGAGAGGTCGAGGCCCCAGACCTCGGCCCCGGTCTGTCTCTGGAGGGGGATCGTCAGCCGGCCCGTCCCACAACCGATATCGAGGACCCTCATCCCAGGAGAGAGCCTCCCCCAGCGGATGAGCACGGCCAGCCAACTCTCAAGCACATCTGGCGAGAGGTCCCGATAGCGATCATAAGATGGGGCTAGCTCCTTGTAATCGCACTTGAGGTCCTTGCTCATCCATCCCGTCCCTTCCGCTCTTAGGATTATAATCCCTTCCGCAGGACCAGCAACTCCTTCCCGTGCTTTGCGAGCCGAGAATCGATGGCCTCATCCCCGTAGCGGACCGCAGGCTCGATCTCGTGGTAGCCCAACTTCTTGTAGAACGAGACGGCCCACTGGGCCTTGGGATCGGTCCAGATCAGGATCTCCCCGAGGCCCCGCTCTCTAGCGGCGCCCTCGATCCTAGAGATCAAGGCCCTGCCGATCCCCCTCCGCTGGACTTGAGGGAGGACATACATCCTGGTCACGACCCCGACTAAGCCGAGGCGGGTCGCTGAGGTCTCGAGAGCCGCCACCCCGACTATCCGCCCCTCAAGCTCAACGACATAGAAATCCTTCCGCTCAAATTCTCGACATAGCTCCTCATCGCTCAGGAAAGGGTCCTTGAACCTCTCTGGAGGGACGATTTCCTTGTAGAACAGCCTGTTGGTGGTGTTGATCACGGCCAGGACCTCACTAAGGTCCCCTTTCGCTGCCCTTCTGATGGAGCAATTCTCGCCCATTTGGCTCAAAGCTGGGGCCTGGCAAGCTCCAGCTCCTGCTCCCTCTTGAGCGCCTCCTCCATCATGAAGGCCCCTATGTCCAAGTAGGTTTCTATCTTCTCAAGGTAGCCCGGCCAATCGCCGAGCACGGCCTCGAAGAACTCGAGAAAGCCCTCTCCCCGGGCCTCTTCCCTCTTCTGCTCCAGGGGCTCCTCAGCCCAGGGGGTCACGGCCTTGGTCACCTCCAGCTCGATCAGCTTGGCGAAGGTCTCATCGAGCGCCTCCTCTTGGGCCTGCGAGAGCTCAAGCTCTACATGGACCCTGTGGAGGGCGGGCTTGATGTTGTCGTGGATGAGCTCATGGATCAGGATGTGTAGGAAGGTCTTGCAGTCGCAGGCCCCGATGGCATAGTGCCCTTCACCGAATACGAGCCCGCCGTAGCTTAGGGAGTCCACCAAATGCACCGTGTAAAGCTCGCTTTTCCAATCGAGCTTGGCCAGCTCCTCGATCTTGGTGAAGACCTCCTCTTCGCACTCCCGCCAGCGGGCCTCGATTTCCTCTCTTGTCCTCTCTAGCTCAGGATATCTCTTCTGCCAGTAGGGCTCATAGGAGCTGTAAGCTTCCTTCAGGATCTCGGCCAGCTCGGGGAGCAGCTCTGCTTTGACATACCCCTCAAACCTCCTGGTGAAGCCCTCCTCCAGCGAGGCTAGATCTTGAGCCCGGCCCAAGGCCTCGATGAAGAACCTCTGAGTGAACCAATACCGATCCTGAGCAAAGTAGAACTCCCAGCACGCCTCCTTCGGGACCATAGGGGAGAATTCTCGCTGATAGCTCTCATTCTTGAGATGGGGATTGGTGCCGCAGCTCAGCTGGAGATGGTAGTAGAGGTTCAAGGGCAGGCTCACCCGGAATTCAAGCCGCGGCAATTGGAACACCCCTTTCCTTGCTCTTTCCTTCCATTGCGCTCCCTCCTTTCTCCGATCGGGAGAATTAAAGCCGGAGCAGCTCCGCAAGCCAGGGGATCGGCTCCTCCCGGTGTTGCCAGAAGAGGTCCGTCAGCAGATAGTAGAAGGCAAGCTGCCGGAACTCCCCGTAACGTTCGGCGAGAAACCCCTGAATCTGCTCGGAGGGCACCTCTTGCCCGAACAGGACCCGCCCCACGATCTTCCCCTCCCAAGGAGGAATATATTCCAAAGCATCATAGAAGTGGAAGTACTCAAAGAGTATGTAGCAGGCGGACTGGGAGCCGGCACCATAGATCCGGTCGAGCATCTTGATGAGAGCCTCTTTGTCTCGAATCTTTCTCAATCCCGGTTCATTGATCTTGCCCTGCACGAACTGTTCCGCCTGCCGTTTCAGGGTCCTTGCGCGGTAGCTGAGCTTGAGCGCCCGCAGTTCCTCCTCTGTGGCTCGGTGGATACTCTCCGGGTCCCAGAAGGCCCAGAGCTGCTGGCCCTCGAAGGAGACGAGCTGGCCGAACTGCTCGAAGAGGGCCTGCAGCATCGCCACGGAGCGGCGAACTACAGTGTTTTGGAGCATGACCGTGATCACCAGGAACTCGTAGAGGGAGCAGCCGCTCTTGGGGCGCATCCCGGGGCGGCGCCGGATGGCCGGGCCGAGGTGTTCATCTTGCCAAAAGCGATTCACAAATTCCGGGACGCCGACGCTATCCAGGTCAAACCTCCAGCGGACCTCTCGGGCGATCTCTTCAGCAATGGTCTGTGAGATCCCGTCCTCGGCGAAGATGGTCAGCTCGATCTCGGGCTTCTCGATGCTCCCCAGGTCGCGGAGCCGGAGACCGTAGGTTTTGCCCTTCCACCGCAAGGTCTGCCAGTAGTGTCCAGGCTCCCGATGGTAATCCTTACTTGGAAAGTGTCCAGGGTTGAAGACCGTGCCGTCGAAGTGGAACGGCGGCTCGGGGAAGAGCCTAATTGTAGTAATCTTGTTTAGTGGAAAAGTCCCTCTCATCTCCAGTCTCCCGCCTTCCTTAAATTGATCGCCTCCAGGGCGATCCGGACCTCTCTTGAGGCTCGTGTCCACTTCCTCTGAGAAGAAAGAGGGCTTCCAACCCTCCCCGAGCTGATCCGATACTACGAACAACAGTGCCACCTCTACCCGGCGGATCTTCGTCACTGCGAGGAAGGCTGCGGCCGCTTCCCACGGACAAGTCAGGTGGCGATTCGCTTCAGCTCTTCCAGCGCTGCCCTCATCCTCTGAAGGGCCTTGGCATAATCACCCCGATTCTGATACTCAATCGCGTCCGTCTTCAATCGCCTCGCCGTTTCCGGCTCTTTGCGCTCCCGGCATAATCGGCGATATTCCGAAATGACTTGGCATAGTTCCCATTTGTCTGCGTGCCCGAGTAGAAACACTACTCGGTTCTCTCGGTCCAATCGCATAATGCAGCCAGGACAAGAGGCGTGCGAGAAGAAACGGCTCTCGCTCTGGAGCTGCCAGATCATCATCGGGAAGTGACTGAGGGCGAGGAAACAGAGGTTACTCCCCTTGGGGTTCTCCAGCCTCATGCCCTTGATCTGGAACTCATCCTCTAGTGTCAGACCAGCCGGACACCTTCCGATGATCTCCACCGGCCTGATGTTGATCGTCCTCATGGTTCTTCCATCATGGAGATCCTGAAGACGACATTTCCGCCCTCACCTGTGCCCGGGTCCGGACAGGAGATATAGATCGGGCCCCTTGATAGTCCCAATCTTCCGATATTCGCAATGATCGAGCCGAAGGCGACCTGACATGCCTTCTCATTCCCCTGTGGGACGATACGCAGCCCTCTCACTAGAAACGTATCGCCCTTCTTAAGTTCAGCGTTACAGACTCCTCGAACCCTGATCACTTCTACTCTTACATCTGCCATAATTTCTCCTTCAGCATCGAGAGATGCTTCCTCATTTAATGGTTTCTGTGCGAAGAGGATTATCGGTTATTCCGTTACTCGGTTCCGGAAGGAAGGCTTCAAGCCTTTCGAGCATCTCGGCCAGCTGGGCCTCCCCCACGGCTTCAAATCCCTGAACTTGGGCGAAGAGATCCTTAAACCTAGGTGGGGATGAGAGACCCTGAATCTCCCGCCAGAAGTGCAATAGGTTGATTCTCCTTCCCTTTTCCCTATAGAACAGGAGCTCGGCGAGCTCCATCGCACCCCGTCTCAGCCAGAGCAGGCTCGTTTCGAGATCGCCCTCATCCAATGCCCTCTCGGCCTTCCCGATCAAGGACCGGGCCTCATCCAAGAGATCCCCGAGGAACTCCTCCTCCACTTCTGGTGTCATCTTCGCTTCGCCCTTAAGGGCTTGCAGGATGCCCTGGGGATCATAGAGAATCCTAGCCTCCTGCAAGCCCCAGATGGTATAGGGCTCATCCTTGGCCATCCCCTCAAGGACATCTTGGGAACGCAAGGCTAGGTTCACCATGATATTTTGAACAATCCTCCTCTCCCACTGATATATGCCGTTCCCCTTGACCAAGACCAGCAGGTCGATATCAGACTTGGGGTGGACCTCGCCCCGCGCAACGCTCCCCTGGACCGCGCAGCCGACTACATCTTCGTTCAACTGCAATTCTTCTGCCACCTGTTTAGCTACGCGGAGATGCTCATCGGCCAAACCCTGATAATCGGTCTTCATATGACATTCCCTTTCCCCGTTCCCAGAATAGCTCGAACATTCGCTTGGATCTCGTCCCATGATCTCATGCCGATGCATAGAGTATCAACTTCAGGGAGCGCCACTACGAAGGCGAGCGCACTAGCGGGTTCGTCGCTCAGGAGCCCACTCCCCAGGACCTTCATGGCGATGATGCCTTTGCCCCCAGCATGGAGAGCTCCCAAAGCCTCTAGCATCTCCTCGATGGAGCCGTCCTCGATCTCCTCGACAGTCCTGCGATATGAGTAGAACTTGCCGGTGCGGTTGACGATCGTTTCCACTACTTCTACCTCAGGCATCTCCGCGGCAAGGCGGGCCGTGGCCACCGAATGGGTCGAGAGCCCAACGACGCGGACTCGTCCGGACCTCTTCTCATCTAACAAGGCCCTTGGCAGACGCGGCGGCTGGCCCAGCCACTCTGGACGAGTGTAATGTAGCAGCAGTATATCAATATAGTCCGTCCCTAATTCTTTCAAGGCTGCTGTGACATCCCGCTCGGCCTGCTCATCGCTTTCCGCATAGGTCTTAGTGACGACTATTACTCGATCCCTTGGAATATGCTCGAGGGCATAACGCATATGGGGATAGGTCCCGTAGTCGGAAGAGCCGTCCCAGAGATTTATCCCGAGATTGAATGCTTTGACAAGCAGTTCGCCCCCGACCTTCGGCTTAAGGTCCTCTAATGGGCCTGTGCCGAACGAGAGCCTGGAGACCATCAAGTCGGTCCGTCCGAGCCGCTTGAATTCCATCCTTGCCCCTTCACCATACAGCGATCGCGGCTTTTAGATGGGGACCCAGCTGGCAACTACCAACACTTGGCCAGTTATAAGGGCAGCATCGCTGGAAGCCAAAAAGAGGGCTGCTCTTGCTATATCTTCGGGTTAGGCCCATCTCTTCAAAAGAATCTGTTGCCTTAATTTCTCTCGCTCATCCTCTGGCAAAGCAGCAATCCAACCCGTCTCTACAGGCCTAAGCCATAGCCGATACCGCCCATCAAGCCGACATCAGCGGCCATATTAATGATCTTGCCCCCTCCCTGCCGGATCATATGAGGGGTAACATGCTTA
>JBBIJD010000007.1:0-8180 GCA_037446135.1 Candidatus Fraserbacteria bacterium | reverse complement strand
CATATTAATGATCTTGCCCCCTCCCTGCCGGATCATATGAGGGGTAACATGCTTAGAGCAGAGAAGTACACCCTTGACGTTGACAGCTACCATCTGATCCCAGTCCTCTTCACCTTCGCTCTCCAGGGAGTAGGGAAGATAAAGGCCAGCGTTGTTGACCAGGATGTCGATACGCCCGAAGGTCGCTAATGCCGAGTTTACCAAGGCCTTGACTTGTTCACTTTGCGAAACATCGGCACGAACAGCAATGGTCTTGCTCCCTAACTGTTCGATCTCCCGCACCACCTCTTCGGCCTGGGTTTCTGCCTCCAGATAGTTTACCACTACATTTGCCCCTTCCTTGGCGAATTCTAGGGCGATTGCCCGGCCGATGCCCCGGCTGGAGCCGGTGATGAGAGCGACCTGGTCTCTGAGCCTCATATTTCACCTCCATCAAGCCGAATGGCATATGATCCTCTCACCTAGCTCTCTCCGCTGGGTTGGTTCACCATGACTTCCCCACTGAAGCCCGCTATTACTGCTATTGCGGCCGTCATCCCTTGTCCAAGATCTCCCAGACCGCCTGGGCGAAGGCCCGAGTCTCGGGGTCTGCAGCGGGGAGAAGCTCGATCTCCTCGGGCGAGCTTGCCCCAAGGCCGAGCTGAACGGCCCGGCGGATCTGGGCCTGATCGAAGATCCTCCCCCGCGCCACCTCCGGGGTGGTCTGATGCATCCTCAAGATCGCCACTCCCACGGCATCCAGGGCCACCCGGTCCTGCGAGGCGAGGATCACCCCTGGGCTCTCCTTCGGCCCTCGGTCCGGCCCGCCCCGGACGAAGGCCTCTAGGGCGTCCAAGACGATCAGGGCCGGCTCGTAGAGGAGGTTGAGTTCGGTGATCATCTGTCGCTGGTAGCGAGAGGAGTGGAGCTCCATCATGTAGTCATAGCCGTCCTCCACGGAGTAGCGGGCCACCATCCCCACAGAGTTCTTCAGACTCATCGTGAAATGGCCTCCGTATTGGTGGGTCTTGAGGCAGCAGGTCTGGACGATACTTTCAGCCTGGAGGAAGAGCTTGGGCAGCTCCACTCCTCGCTTCCAGTGGCTCCCCTCGAGCGGGAGGTGCTCCCACTCCCCGGCGGGGAGTTCGTCGATGGGGATGGCCTTAAAGCCCATCTGTTCGGCCAACTGGAAGATCCCCTTCGTCTCCATCACCGACCTTGTGACGCCCATCCCGCTCCGGTCGGCCACGGTGATCCCCTTGGCCCCGAGCTCCCTTAATAGCTCGATCAGGGCTACCAGAGTATCGTTATGGGTCGAGCCGGGGAAGGGGTCGGCGCTGTTGAAGTTCGGCTTGAGGACCACCTCCTTCCCTGAAAACTGATCCTCGGGAAGGGCGAGCAACTCCACCGCGGCCCGGACGCCCTCCCGCCGGTCTTGAGCTTTGACAAGTGAGACCGGGGATTTCCGGGCTTGATCTCCCCTCCCAGCCCGCAAGCCAAACCCCATGAGCAGCAAGCTCCCAGTGAGCGCCCTTAGGAGTTCCCGCCTGGTCATCGGCACCACCTCTCGACCTATTCTATCCTGATCCTCGCCGGATTTGAACCGCCGCCCCGCCCGCTGGTATACCGGGTTCGATGCGAGAGCGCGAGGTGCTGAGGCTCTTGGCCCGGCGGCTGGCCGTGGGTGATGACTGCGCGGTGATCCCATTCCAGGGGACGAATCTGCTCTTGACTACCGATATGCTCCACCGGGCCACTGACTTCCCCGAGGGGACGAGCGCCTACACCATCGGCTGGCGGGCGGCGGCCGTCTCTCTGTCGGATATCGCGGCCATGGGCGGAAGACTCCTGGGGCTGGTCGTGGCCCTCGGCGCGCCTCGATTTGAAAAAGGCTTCATCGAAGAGGTGCTCACCGGGCTTGAGGGCTGTTGCAGTCCGTTCAATGTGAGACTCCTCGGCGGGGACCTCGACCATCATCAGGAGCTCACCTTGGTGAGCACGGCCCTCGGGCTGGCGGAGCGGCCGGTCCTGCGCTCCGGGGCTAACGCTGGGGATCTGGTCTGTGTGAGCGGCCCGCTCGGGCGGACTGCTGCGGCACTGAAGCTCTTCAGGTCGGGGCAGCTCGAGCGGGCCAATCAGCTCTTCCGGTTCACTCCGCGAATTTCGGAGGGGTTAAAGCTCGCGCTATACGCGACGGCGATGATGGACATCTCCGACGGGCTGGCCCGCTCGCTTTATCAACTGGCCGAGGCGAGTGGGGTGGGATTTAGGATCGAATATGAGAAGGTCCCGGTCCTCTCCGAGGTCGAGGAATTGGCCCGAAGCCCCGAGGAGCGGAAGGAGATGGCCCTCTTCACTGGTGAGGACTTCGAGCTGCTCTTTACCATCCCGCCTGAGAGGCTCGCGGAGGCCCGCCGCAGGCTCGACTGTCACCCTATCGGCCGGGCGACGGCTGAAGAGAGAGTCTTGCTAGAAGAAGGGGAGAGGCTCTATGCCCTTGAGGACCGAGGCTATGAGCACTAATTAGCCTAGCCTCGCCCCTGGCCGATCAGCTCGAGGAACTCGGCCCGGGTCCGCGGGTCCCTCCGGAAGAGGCCCTTCATCGCCGAGGTGACCATCCTCGCCTCCTGCTTCTTGACCCCGCGCATCGCCATGCAGAGATGAAAGCCCTCGAGGACCACCCCGACCCCTTGGGGCTGGAGGACCTCCATCAAGAAGTTGGCGATCTCCTCGGTCAGCCGCTCCTGGAGCTGGAGTCGGTGGGAGAAGTGGTCGACGATCCTGGGGATCTTGGAGAAGCCGATCACCTTCCCATCAGGGATGTAGCCCACATGAGCTTTCCCGAAGAAGGGGAGAACATGGTGTTCACAATTGTGGGCTAGAAAACCATTGGTCAGATAGGAGTTGAAGGGAGTGCACTCAAAATTTACGACCCGATACCTCTTCCTAGTTGAAACTCGCTCCTTAAGGTGGGTCACTCTGGCTGACTGGATCAGCCCAGCCTCAAGATTAACTGGCTGGTCGAGGGGGACAAAACCCCTCCTGCCATGCCAGCCCTGAAGATACCACCGCTTCGAGATATAAAGGCGATAACACCCCTGATCATCCCACCGCACGGGATGGCTGCCGACTATCTCTCCTAGCTCCTCCAGGAAGCCCAAGTTACTGCTGATGATGAAACCGCCGGAGCCGTAATAGTAGCCGTCCCCATCGATATAGCCGTCGAGGAATCCTTGCATAATCTGTTGATCAGCGCGAACTATCCGTGGTAATTTAAATGTCCGGGTCTTCTTCTCCCCCCCGAACATCCCGAGAAGCACTTGAGCTACATGAGAGGAAGTGACCCTCACTCTATACATTTTGATCCACTTTTTTGCAAAGCCCGAGGGTTTCATGATGATCTCTAGCCTGGCCCGTAAACCAGGGAAGCTCGCTTCCAGTGCCCTCCGGAAATTCTCCGCGAAGGCTCTATCCTTGACCTCAAGTCTAACATATCTCGGTGGATTGCCTGTAATACTCCCGTCGCTGGCTACCGCCCCGAGGATGTAACCCAGCTCATAGCCGATGTTAATCGGATATCGCCTTCTAGGGATGGTCCGGGGATTTAGGTAGAGGAGTTCATCCCCCTCCTGGAGGCGGCAGGCCCTTACCCACCCTTTAGTAGTCATCAGTGGATGCTCCGGGGTAACCTGGATCTCTCCCTGGGGGGTCCCAATCTCGATGAGTGCTCGCCTCTTGGTCTCAAATTTCTGGATCACTTGGGTCGGGATGAGCCCACCTTCATTAATTGTCCATAGCTTCTCTCCTATAGCTACATTACCAGCCTTCTTACAACCTTCTTCGGTATAGACCAAACTCGATCGCCCATGGACACAGAGGCTGTAATACTCGATGTCTTTGATCAAGACCATCTCGTCGTATTCCACGGGGAAGATCGCCCCGGCGATCAGCTCTTTTGGGTCGACCCGATAGCCGGTTGTCAGCTCGGCGAGCATCTCTGCCACCCGCTGGGGCGTGAGCCGGAGCCCCTCGCGCTCAGGGTCCTCCCCGAGCGCTAAGAGGAGTTCCCGGACTAGGTTCTCAATCTGGAAGAGCTTCTCTTTCATCCTAGGGCCTCGGCCACCAGTTCCACGATGTCCCGGGCAACAAAGCTTGCCCCCTTGGCCGCGAGCCCGTCCTCGAACATCGTCATGCAGAAGGGGCAGGCGGAGACGAGCACCTCAGGGCTAGCGGCCATGACCTGAGAGACCCGCAGCTCATTGACCCGCTTCCCCTGGGGCTCCTCAAGCCACATCAAGCCCCCACCGCCGCCGCAGCAGGTGGCCTGGCTCATCCGCTCCTTAAGCTCGACCAGCCTTACTCCTGGCAATTCCCTCAGGATCGAGCGCGGCTCCTTGTAGATCCGATTATGCCGCCCAAGATAGCAGGAGTCATGATAGGCCGCCCTTAGCTTCAGTTCCTTCTCGAGCTTGAGTCGCCCCTCGCGGATGAGCCGGGCGATGAACTGAGTATGATGGAAGACCTCATAATTCCCGCCGAACTGGGGATACTCGTGCTTGAGGGTGTTATAGCAGTGAGGGCAGATGGTGATGATCCTCTTGACCTTGTAGTTGTTGAGCGTCTCGATCAGTTGTTGGGCCAGAAGCTGAAAGATATATTCATGGCCGATCCTCCGGGCCGGGTCGCCGGTGCAGCTCTCCTCCTCCCCGAGGATGGCGAAGCTCACCCCGGCGTGCTGTAGCACCTTGACCAGGCTCTGGGCGATCTTCTGGTTCCTCGGCTCGAAGGCCCCGGCGCAGCCGACGAAGAAGAGGTAGTCCGCATCGGGCTTATTGGCCAACAATTTTATATCCAGCCCTTTGGTCCAGTCCAGCCTCGCGCTCCCGGGGAGGCCCCAGGGGTTGGCCCGCCGCTCCAGCCCCTTGAAGAGCTCGACGAATCCCTCAGGATAGCGGTCCTTCATCATGACCTCGCCGCGGCGGAGTTCGAGGATCTTGGAGAGCGGGCTGATCGCCACCGGGCAGGCGGCCACACAGGCCCCGCAGGTGGTGCACTCCCAGAGCCGCTCGGGAGCGACGACTTGGCCGACCAGGTCCGCCCCCACAGGCTCCTGGCCGTCCTCACCCGGCTCCTCTACCTCGGGCCCATAGCCCAGGGAGTAGTCGCGCAGGTCATCGACGATCGCCATCGGGAAGAGCCCCTTCCCGGCGAGGTTTGCCGGGCAGTTGGCGGTGCACCTCCCGCACTCAGTGCAACTGTAAAGGTCCAGCAGCTCGCGCCAGCTCAGGTCCTCGAGCCTGACCACCCCGAGGGTCTCGCCCCGCTCGAAGGCCCCTTCGACATCCAACTTTTTCAGGACACCGCTCGGCTCTCGCCGCTCAAAGTAGATGCTGATCGCCGCGGAGAAGATGTGCATCACCTTGGGATAGAATGGTATCCAAGCGATCCAGCCGAGGACGAGCAGGGCATGAAACCACCACAGGGCGGAATGGAAGAGGCGGAGGGCCTCGCCCTCTAGTCCCAGGTCCTGCAGGAAATAGCCGAAGCCGAGCCCGACCGGGGACCAGAGCCGCCAAGGCTCCTCTTGGTAGATGATCCTTGAGCCCTCGACGAAGAAGCCCGTCACCGCGATGACGAGGAGCCAGGAGGGGAAGAGCCAGTCCCACTCCTTTGTCTTCAACTTCGCCGGACGGAGGAGGTAGCGACGGATGAGGGCCAGCCCGAGCCCGAGGATCAGAGAGGCCCCCAGCGCATCCAGGGCCAGTGAATACCAGAGGTAGACCGGCCCATGCCAGAATTGGAGCTTGGGGTTGATCGGCCTCAAGATGTCATAATCGACGACGATTGTAACCGTCCCGAGGAAGAGGACCACCATCCCCCAGAAGATCAGGAGGTGCATGATCCCGGCGAGCGGGTCGGTCCGGAAGATCGAGTAGTCGGAGCCGACGGCCCAGATCGCCCTCCCTAAGCGGCGAAAGATCGGCCGAAAGGAGCCCTGCTCGCCATCATGGCCGGCGAGGCAGCGGCGGACGACGCGATAGAGGCCGTAAGCGAAGGTAGCGATCACGAGGGCCGCGAGCGAGTAAAGGATAAGCTCCCCGATGAAGGGGACATTCCAAAAGACCTCGCGGGTCGCGCCCTCGAACTCCACCATGGGAATAGTCCGCCAAATATAGCAACCCTTTCTCTGACAAGTCAAGCCGCTCGGGATGAGAGTGATCGGGGTTACAGATCATCTCCGAGAGAGATGATAAGAATAGGAAGGTGGCCACGGCTTAAGAAGCAGATAGGAAGAAAAGGAGGAACCTCATGATCAGAAGGGGCTTCTTACTCTTGCTGCTCACCCTTTGGGGAGCAGTGCTCATCTCTTTGGCCGGACCCGGATCTCGGTTGGACGGCCTCTATCGACTAAGATTCGAGCCTCGAGCTCCGGATACCGCCACAGCGCTCCAGCCCGGGGAGGCGGTGACCGCGCTCGCGCCGGGCGAGCTGGTCTTCCTCGCTGGGCGGGGCTTCACCCCTGATGCGGTCGTGCTGTTCAACGACCTCGCGGCCTCGCCGCTCGCCCCGCCCATCTCCAATGAGCAGCGGCTGATCTTGATTGTCCCCCAGCTCCCGCCTGGGCCGGTCAAGGTCGTGGTCCAGACAGCTGAGGGCCGGAGCAATGAGCTCGAAGTGACGATCCAAGCAGAGGTCGGGCCAGCAGGGAAGGAGAGCTACGCTGCCTTCCAGGCGATCGACCAGTTCCTCTCCTTCGTCGGGGGAGCGGTTCGGGCGATGCTCGAGGAGCTACCCGCTCCTTTCCAAGGCCTAGCGGCGGAGTCGGCGGCCCTCCTAGAGCGCGAGCGCCTCTTGGCACTCCAGCTCTCAGGGAGCCTCTCCAGGCTGAGCAAGGATGAGCTGGGCCTCCTGGACAGCCTCTTCGTGGCCGTCGGGCTGGGGCCCTTCTTGGAGGGCTACCGCGAGTCGGCCACGGAGAAGGCTATCGATGGCCCCTTCCTCGCGGGGCTCGGGCAGGCCCTAGAGTATAAGGGGCTGGCCCTCCGGGCTATCGGGGAACTCCTCGATCAGGTGACAGTCACGGCCTGGAACTATTCCGAGGTGACCTCAGCCGGCGTGCGGGGGATCAGCGGCCCCTTCCAGGCCATTGGTGAACTGGATCGGGGCATCGGGGAGAACTTGGCCTTCCTTGGCGCTCTCTTGAGTAGCCAGGTCTGGGAGATCCGCTGGTTCAGCCTAAACCAGAGCATCGGGGCCCTTTCCCTCCAGCTCGAGGCTCTAGGGGAGAAGCTCGACGGGGCGAACCAGAGCCTCGCGGCCATTCAGGAGCGACTCAATCAGCTCGACCTCAACCTCGGCCTCAGCTTGAGCGCCATCAACTCCAGCATGGGCCTGCTGAGTGACGGGCTGCGGGAGATCACCACTCGGCTCGATAACCAGGTCTGGCCCGGGCTCGCGGGGATCCTCGCCCGGCTCGACAGCCCCGAGTTCGGCCTGGAAGAGATCAAGGCCGAGCTGGCTGCAGTCGCCTCTCGAGTGGATTCAGCCGTCCTCCCCGCGCTTGAGGAACTCCTCCATCGCGACGGGGCTGAGCGGCTCCTCAGCGACGAATCCTTCGGCTTGAGGGCGCTCGCTGCGAGGCTCGACCTCCTGGAGGCCCAGCTCGAAGACCCCGACCACGGGCTGGTGGAGATCAAGGCCGAGCTCCGCGGGCTGGAGGCGAAGCTGGACCGGATCTGGAGGTGCCTCCAGGGGCTGACCCTCACCTGGGAGGAGCGCCCCGCGGAGGCCGAGCGAGCCCCCCTCGATGTGATCCTGGCGATCGATAGCTCTGGGAGCATGAAGCTCAATGACCCTCGAGGCTTGAGGATCGTCACGGCCAAGCAGTTCATCGCCCAGCTCGATCCAAAGCGCGATCAGGCCGGGGTCGTCTCCTGGGACAACGACATCGACTTCATCCAGGCGCTTACGAGCGACCTCGAGCGGGTGGCGAGTAAGATTGAACAGGTAGATGCCAGCGGGGCCACCAGTCTCAACACCGGCCTCGCGGCGGCGATCGATGAGTTCATTCGCGGCCGGCCTGAGGCGAAGAAGGTGATCATCTTCCTCACTGATGGGGATGGGACCTACACTTTCTCCGGGCAGCCCGGCGCGCCGGCCTCGCTCGCCCGCCAGAAGGGGATCGTGATCTACGCCATCGG
>JBBIJD010000006.1:25976-45602 GCA_037446135.1 Candidatus Fraserbacteria bacterium | reverse complement strand
TCCGTGTAGCCTCCAACGGGAACCTGGAGAAGGTGAGCATGTATTCCATCATGACCGATCCCCAGACGAGCTGCGTGGTCGGCGATACAGAGCTGATTATCGAGGGAATCCCCACACCTATCGGGGAATTCATCGAGAAGCATCGAGGCGGCGAGCAATATCGAAATTCGAGGGCCTTGACACTCCGCCAGGGCAAGGCACACCTAGAGCCAGTAGTGGCCCTGCAGCGGTTCGAGGCCCCCGATGAGCTCATTCGATTGGAGACCAAGTCCGGGGCTCAGCTGATTCTGACCAAAGACCATGAGTTGGCAGTGGATCGGCTAGACGGGATGCAGTGGGTCCGAGCGGATCAAATCCAGGTGGGTGAGCGCTTGATTGCGCTCAAACACTTGCGCCTGCCTGGGCAGCTTCCTGCCATCCGCGATCTTTTGCCCGAGGACTTCCGCTCTCGAAAGCCTCTTCTAAGCTCCTTGGATCCGGAGATCTTCTATCTTTTGGGCTTGATTGCTAGCGACGGCTGCATCACCCCGCGCGGGCGCTATGAGCGGATCATCAGCTTCGTCAACACCGATGAGGAGCTGGTTCAACAGTTTATGGAGATCTACAAGCGGCTCTTCCCGGACTATCATTTGGCCAAGAAAGTCAGGTCAGGCAAGCCCTCGACCCTAAGAGGACGGACGATCAAACCCACCAAACTATGCTACCATCTCTCCGGGAATAACTCGGTGTTAGGACTGCTGGCGGAGCGATTCGGCATCCGTGTCGGCCGGGGGCGCTGGGAACTCGGACGGATGGTGAGCCTACCGGAGGCTCACATCGCGGCCTTCTTGGCCGGGGTCTTCGACGGCGATGGTAGCGTCCGTTTACGCCGGTATGCAGGGAAGTGGGATACTGCTGAAGGCTACATCTGTATCTCAGATGAGATGGCTGCACGCCATCTACAACTCCTCTTGAGACGGTTGAGCATCGTGGGAAACTTGAGCAAATCCGGATCGGTCTGGAAGATCATGATCCATGGGGCGAATTTGCGCCTCTTTGCGGAGGTTATCCCTGCCAAGCATCCAGAAAAGCAAGCGGCGTTGGCCACGATCCGTCAGATGCCCAATAACGGCAGGCTCGACAAGACCCAAGAGGAAGTGTTGCCGCACTGGGTGGGCCGGGCCTTGGCCCAGCTACCTGCTAGTCGCGAGATCCTCAGCCCTAGCACACTTTACTACTACAAGTCAGGGCGCTCGCGGCCCGTCACGGCCAATGTGCAGAAGGTCTTGGAGGTCGCTCCTGATCCTGAGGCTGAGCCTCTACGAGCGGCGCTGGAGACAGATTTCTTCCTGGATACCGTGACCGCCGTGGAGATTCTGCCCAATAAAGAAAGAGCTCACTATAAGTATGTCTATAACACAACCCTGGCCGACATCCATTGCTACTTCGCCAATAATATCTTGATCAAGAACTGCGGCTGCTTCGAGGTGATCGCTGCAGTCCTCCCAGAGACGAATGGAGTGATGCTCGTCAATCGGGAATACATGGGGATGACCCCGATCGGGATGACCTTCTCCACCATGGCCGGGGAGATCGGCGGAGGGGTCCAGACCCCCGGATTCCTCGGGATCGGGAAGCTCTACATCACCAGTGAGAAGTTCATCTCCGCTGAGGGAGGAATCAAGAGGGTCGTCTGGATGCCAAAAGAGCTGAAGGAGGAGATCAAAGAGCGGCTAGAGAAGAGGCTTCAGGAGATCGGTGAGCCGGAATTGATCGATAAGATCGCCACTGAAGAGGAGGCCACGACCACCGAGGAGCTCCTGGCCTTCCTCCAGAGGGTAGGCCATCCGGCCCTGGAGATGGAGCCGATCATCTAACCAGTAGGAGGGAGTGCCGTGAAGAAGCTGACCGGGATCGACATATATAAGCTCCTACCGAAGACCAACTGCGGGGATTGCCATTTCCCGACTTGCATGGCCTTCGCCATGCAAGTGGCGGCGAAGAAGGTGGCCCTGGAGCAATGCCCGCATGTCTCCGCTGAGGCTAAGGCCGCCTTAGGTGAGGCCCAAGCCCCACCGATGCGGACCGTCCGGATCGGCACAGGCGAGCATGAGCTTACGATCGGAGGGGAGACGGTCCTCTTCCGCCACGATGAGAAGTTCCATCATCCGACCGGGTTTGCCATCAGGGTCCCCGACGACCTAGATGAGCCGGAGCTGGCTGAGCGGGTGGAGAAGATCAATAAGCTGAGGTTCATCCGCGTGGGCCAGGAGATCGGGGTGGATCTGGTGGCGATCGAGCATCGCGCTGGGGCTAGCGATGGGAGCCGCTATGCCGATGTGGTCGAGAAAGTCAAAGGGAAGACGAAGCTCCCGCTGCTCCTCCTCTGCCCTGAGCCACAGGCCCTCGCACCGGCGCTCGAGTCGGCCGCGGCAGGCCGGCCACTGGTTTGGGCCGCCACTCCCGAGAATTGGGAGGAGATGGGCGCGCTGGCAGCCAGATATAAAGTCCCGCTGGCGGTCCAAGCCCCGACGCTGGAGGGGCTCGCTGAGCTCGTCGAGCGGGTAAAAGGGAAGGGGGTCGAGGACTTGGTCCTCGATCCCGGGGGAGAGGGGCTCCTAGACAACCTGACCAAGCTAATCCTCATCCGGCGGTTAGCGCTGGAGAAGACCTTTCGCCCCTTGGGCTATCCCACCCTCGTCTTTGCAAGGAGCAACTCCCCGGCGGAGGAGGCGGCCGAGGCGACGGCCTACATCTGCAAGTATGGGAACATCGTGGTGCTGAACGGCCTGGAGAGCTGGCAACTCCTCCCCTTGCTGACCGTCCGTCAGAACATCTACACTGACCCGCAGGTCCCCAATGCTATCGAGGCCAAACTCTACGAGGTGGGCTCGCCGACCCCAGAGAGCCCAGTCCTGGTCACCACCAACTTCGCCCTCACCTACTTCACCGTTGAGGGGGAGGTGGAGAATAGCAAGATCCCGGCCTACATCGTGGTCGTGAATACTGAGGGGCTGGGGGTCCTCAATGCCTACGCCGACGACAAGTTCACCGCGGAGAGGATCATCAAAGCGGTCAAGGATTATGGGGCGATGGAAAAGGTAAGGCACAAGAAGCTGATCATCCCCGGGCTGGTGGCGGTCCTGAAGATGGAGATCCAGGAGGAGACCGGCTGGGAGGTGATCGTCGGCTCGGAGGATGCCGCGGGGATCCCAGCCTTCCTGAGGAACGAATGGAGCCCGAACTAGATGATGAAGAAGGTCAAGGTCACCTTCTACCCCAGTGGCGAGGTAGTCGAGGCCGAGCGCGGGAAGTCCCTCCTGGAGATCGCCAAGGAGGCGGGGATCTTCATCGCCTCGATCTGCGGTGGGGACGGGATCTGCGGCCGCTGCCGGGTGATCATCAAGGGCGGAGAGGTCGAGGCCGCCCCAACGACGCTCCTCACCCGGGAGGAGGTCCAGCGAGGCTATACCCTCGCCTGCCAGACCAAGGCCCTCGGGGATGATGTGGAGGTCCTCATCCCACCGGAGTCGCGGGCCGAGGGGGCTCAGATCCTCATCGATGAGGATGCCCAGCGGTTCCGGGCCCTTTATGCCGCCTCGGAGGAGCAGGCCCTCTTCCGCCATGATCCCTTAGTGAAGAAGCTCTACCTCGAGCTTCCGCCCCCGACCCTCCAGGACAACCTCGCCGATCAGGAGCGGCTCTATCGCGAGGTCCGACGGTATCTCGATCTCGGGCCGGACCTACCGATGCAGACCGGCCTGAAGGTCCTCCAGGGGCTCCCCAAGCTCCTCCGGAAGAGCAACTGGAAGGTGACCGTGACCTTGGGGCGGCGGGGCGGGACGATCGAGCTGATCCAGGTCGAGCCGGGAGATCGGGCCGGCCAGAACTTCGGCTTAGCCGTCGATGTCGGGACCTCGACCGTCGTGGCCCATCTCGTCGATCTTGCCACTTCTAGGACGATCGATGCCGAGGCGTGCTACAACTCCCAGATGCCCTTCGGGGAGGAGGTGACAAGGAGGATCATCTATGCTGAGAGGGAGGGGCTGAAGCCCCTCAACGAGGCAATCGTCGGGGATATCAATAACTTGATCTCGGCCCTCATCTCCCGAAACCGGGCCGAGCTCAACGATGTGACCGCCCTCTGCTGCGCCGGGAATACGACGATGCTCCACTTCCTCTTAGGGCTGGACCCCACGAGGATCCGGAAGAGCCCCTATATCCCGGCCGCCTCGGCCCCTCCGCCGGTCCGGGCCGCAGAGGTGGGGATCAAGATCAATCCCCGCGGGCTCCTCTATACCATGCCGATCATCGGGAGTTGGGTCGGCGGGGACACCACCGCAGGGATCTTGGCCACCGGCCTCTACCAGACAAAGCAACTGACGATGTTCATCGACATCGGGACTAACGGTGAGATCGTCCTGGGGAACCGTGATTGGCTCCTCACCTGCTCCACCTCCGCCGGGCCGGCCTTCGAGGGGAGCGGGGTAAAGTGCGGGATGAAGGCCAGCCGAGGGGCGATCGAGCGGGTCGAGCTCTCATCCGATGGCTACCTCCGCTACAAGACCATCGGGGATGCCAAGCCCAAGGGGCTCTGCGGCTCCGGGCTGATCGATGCGGTCGCGGGCTTGTTCGCGGCCGGATACATCGACCGCTCGGGGCGGCTCATCCCTGGGAGCTCCTCTCGGATCCGGGAGCAGGACGGCCAACTCGAGTTCGTCCTCGTCCCAGGGAGCCGGACTGAGACCGGGAAGGAGATCGTCCTCACCCAGCCGGATATCGAGAACCTCCTCCGGGCCAAGGCCGCGATCTACGCCGGGGCGAAGATCCTCCTCAAGGCGATGGGCCTCGATTTCAAGGACATCGAGCAGCTCCTCATCGCCGGCGGGTTCGGGAACTACCTCGACCGGGAGAAGGCGATCATGCTCGGCCTGATCCCGGACATCCCCCTGGAGCGGATCAGGTTCGTGGGGAATACCTCGATCATCGGGGCCAAGATGGCCCTCCTCTCGGAGGAGGCCTATGAGCGAGCCCAAGAGATCTCCAAGGCCGTTACATACTATGACCTCATTACTTACCCATTCTACTACGATGAGTTCATCTCAGCTAAGTTCCTCCCTCATACGGATCTCTCGCTCTTCCCCACGGTGACGAGACGACTGGGGCTGGAGGCGCGAGTCTAGCTAGCGATGGCCATGGCTTTCACGATCGCCTTGGCGGGGAAGGGCGGGACGGGGAAGACGACCCTCGCGGCCCTCTCGATCTTCCTCCTTAGGGAGTGGCGGGCCGGGCCGATCCTGGCCGTCGATGCCGACCCCAATACGAACCTAAACGAGCTCCTCGGGCTCAAGGTCTTGCGGACGGTCGGCGAGCTCCGCGAGGAGACACTCGAGCGGATCGCCGACCTACCCGCGGGCCTCCCCAAGGAGCAGTATCTCGAGCTCGGGCTCCAAGAGTGCCTGGTGGAGGACGAAGGGGTCGATCTCCTGGCCATGGGCCACGGCGAGGGGCCGAAGTGCTATTGCATGGTCAATCACATCCTGCGGAAATATATCGAGGTGCTCCGAGGGAATTATAGGTATGTGGTGATCGACAACGAGGCGGGGATGGAGCACCTCTCCCGCCGGACGACCCAGGATGTCGATGCCCTGCTCATCGTGGCCAAGGCCGATCCGATCTCGATCCGCTCAGCCAAGCGGATCAGTGAGCTGGCGGAGAAGCTCAAGCTGCGCGTGAAGGAGCGGTATCTCCTGATAAATGACCTGGCCGGTGAGAGCGAGCTCTCCCCGGCCCTGGAGGAGGAGCTCGCCCGAGTTGAGCTCCCTCTGCTCGGCCGGATCCCCCACGATGAGGATCTCTTCCGGATCGCGCTCGCAGGCCGACCACTCTCGGCCCTCCCGCCGGACTCACCCGCGAAGAGGGCGCTGGCCCGGATACTGCCCACAATAGATAGGAGGTTGGGTTAAGATGGAGGTTAAGATCCAGATCCCTGAGGTGAAGCAGCAATGGCCGAACCCGATCAATACCATCAAGATCGGGGCCACAAAAGAAGAGGGCGGGACTCGGACCTCGACCGTCACCGTCGGTGGGGAGACGACCCTCCCATTCTACCACTTCGAGGGGAAGATCCCTCACCCGCCGGTCGTGGCGATGGAGGTCTGGGATATCCCCGGCGAGGACTGGCCTGAGGCCGTGAAGGAGCCCTTCGCTGAGGTGATGCACGATCCCGGTGAGTGGGCCAAGAGGTGCGTCGAGTATGGTGCTGACCTCATCTGTCTCCGCTTGAAGGGGTGTGATCCCAACGGGGCGAACAAGTCCCCTGAGGAGGCAGCAAAGGCGGCCAGGCGGGTCCTCGAATCGGTCGGGGTCCCACTGATCATCTGGGGCTGCGGGAACGATGAGAAAGACAACGAGGTCTTCCCACTGGTGGCCGAGGCCGTGGCTGGGGAGAACTGCCTCCTCGGGACGATCACCGAGGACAATTACAAGACCCTCACGGCCCTCTGCACCGCTTACAAGCACAAGCTGATCGCCGAGTCCCCCGTGGACATCAATATCGCCAAGCAGGTGAACATCCTGGCCTTCGATGCCGGTTTCAAGCTCGAGGATATCGTGATCTTCCCCTCCTCCGGGGCCTTAGGCTACGGGATCGAGTATGTCTACTCGATCATGGAGCGGACCCGGATCGCCGGCTTGAAAGGGGATAAGGCTATGGCGATGCCGATCCTCTGTGACATCGGGATCGAGGTCTGGGGGGTGAAGGAAGCGAAGGCCGAGCTCCCCGAGTGGGGTGATCCCCGGAAGCGCGGACCACTTTGGGAGGCCACGACCGCTTATGTCTATCTTCTCGCGGGGGCCGATATCCTGATCATGCGCCATCCCGAGGCGGTCCGTGCGACCAAAGAGGCGATCAGGCGGCTGATGGGGCTGGACAGGATGGGAGGTGAGGGCCAATGATCCTCATCGGTGAGCGGATCAATGCGAGCTTCAGGGACATCAAGCAGGCGGTCCTCGAGAAGGATAAGAGGCCGGTCCAGGAGTGGGCAAGGAGGCAGGCCGCGGCCGGGGCCGATTACCTCGATGTGAACATCGGAGCGGTCTCGAAGAAGCCCGAGGACATGGCCTGGCTGGTCGAGACGGTCCAGGAGGCCGTTCCGACCCCGATCTCCGTCGATAGCACGACCGTCGAGGTCATCAAAGGTGGCTTGAAGGCCCTCGATGGCCGGCCGGTCCTGATCAACTCCACCACCGCCGACGACCGGAAGTTAGAGCAGTTGCTCCCACTGGCGGTGGAGTATAACGCCAGCCTGATCGGGGTGGCGATGGACGAGCGGGGGAGCCCACAGGATGTGGCTCGCAGAGTCGAGAACGGGGCGAAGATCTTCGCCGCGGCGATCGAGGCCGGCCTCACACCGGAGCGGATCTTCCTCGACCCGATCCTCATGCCCATAAAGTTCATGCAGGCCCAGGCGAAGAATGTCCTCGAGACGATCCAGCAGTATACGATGCTCTCCGATCCTCCGCCCCACATCTCCGTGGGATTGAGTAATATCTGCTCCAAGGCCGCTGAGCGGAGCCTGATCACCCGGACCTTCCTGGTGATGGCCATGGCCTTCGGGCTCGATGCGGCGGTCTGCAATGTCCTGGATGATGAGCTGATTAACGCGATCGCCACGGCCGAATTGATCCTGAATAAGGAGATCTATAGCGACTCTTATCTTCAGGCCTTCAAGATGAGGGCAGCACGCCTAAATTTAGAAAGGAGACCATAATGGCAAAGGGGAAGAGCATCGATCGCGCCTCACAGGAGATGCTGAAGCGGGCCGAAGAGGCTCGCCTCGAGACGGCCTGGGACCGCTTGGAGCTCCAGCAACCGCAATGTGGCTTCGGCCAGCTCGGGCTCTGTTGCCGGATCTGCAATATGGGGCCTTGTCGGATCGACCCCTTCGCTAGAGGGCCAGAGCGCGGAATCTGCGGGGCCGATGCGGACACGATCGCCGCTAGGAATTTGGCGAGGATGATCGCCGCCGGGGCGGCGGCCCACTCTGATCACGGCCGGGATGTGGCCCATGCGCTCCTCCTCGCGGCCTCGGGTGAGAGCGACTACCGGATCAAGGACCCAGTCAAGCTCCGCGAGGTGGCCCGAGCCTACGGGATCGGGCTGGACGGGGCGAGCGACCTTGAGATCGCCCGTGCCTTGGCCGAGCGGGCCTTAGCGAACTTCGGCCAGCAGGAGGGGGAGCTCGAGCTGGCCCTCCGGGCCCCGAAGAAGCGGGTCGAGCGCTGGCGCGAGCTGGGGCTCATCCCGCGAGGGATCGACCGCGAGGTCGTCGAGATCATGCACCGGACGACCATGGGCGTGGACACCGACTACCGGAACATCATCCAGCAGGGCTTGAGGTGCGCCCTGGCCGACGGCTGGGGCGGATCGATGATCGCCACCGAGCTCCAGGACATCCTCTTCGGGACACCTGAGCCGCTCCGGGCTCGGGTGAACCTGGGGGTCCTGGAGGAGGATAAAGTGAACATCGTCGTCCACGGCCACGAGCCGACCCTCTCGGAGGTAGTGGTCGCCGCAGCCCGCGATCCGGAACTGCTGAAGCTAGCGGAGCAGAAGGGCGCGAAGGGGATCAACATCGCCGGGATCTGCTGCACGGCCAACGAGATCCTGATGCGCCATGGGATCCCGATCGCGGGGAACTTCCTCCAGCAGGAGCTGGCGGTCATGACCGGCGCGGTCGACCTCTTGATGGTCGATGTCCAGTGCATCATGCCTTCCCTCTCCGACCTGGTCAAGCATTTCCACACTAAGCTCGTCACCACCTCGCCCAAAGCGAAATTCCCCGGGGTCGAGCACATCGAGTTCTCCGAGGAGCACGCCCTGGAGATCGCCAAGGAGATCGTCCGCCTCGGGGTGGAGAACTTCTCCAGGCGCTCCGGGAAGCCGTTCATCCCCAAGGAGACGATGGACCTCATCGCGGGGTTCACCGCCGAGTCAGTCTTCACCTTCTTGGGAGGAACCTATCGGGCGACCTATAGGCCGCTGAATGACGCGATCATCGACGGCCGCTTGCGCGGCGCGGCGGGGATCGTCGGCTGTAACAATCCGAAGATCACCCAAGACTGGGCCCATGTGGAGATGGCCAAGGAGTTGATCAAGCATGATGTCCTGGTGGTCACGACCGGCTGCTCGGCGATCGCGGATGCCAAGCATGGCCTGCTCCGCCCGGAGGTGGCCTTCGAGCTGGCCGGGAAGGGTCTACAAGAGATCTGCGAGGCCGTGGGGATCCCCCCGGTCCTCCATGTCGGCTCCTGTGTCGATAATTCCAGGATCTTGATGACCCTCACCCACATGGTGAATGAGGGGGGCCTCGGTGAGGACATCGCGGACTTACCGGTCGCCGGGGCCGCGCCGGAATGGATGAGCGAAAAAGCCGTGGCGATCGGGTTCTACTTCGTGGCCTCCGGGGTCTTCACCGTCCTGGGCTTCCCCTTCCCCGTCTACGGCTCGAAGAGGCTCACTAAGCTCCTCACCGAGGAGCTGGAGGAGACAGTCGGGGGGAAGTTCGCCTTCGAGCAAGACCCGATCAAGGCCGCCCATCTGATGATCGAGCACATCGACAGAAAGCGCGAGGCGCTCAAGCTGAGGGAGGTGATGTATGCCTGAAGGGAGCCCAGCCGGAATGGCTCTCACCCTCAGCTTGAGCGCTGAGGAGGCCCTGCGCCTCGAGGAGATCATCATCGACCGGGACAGGGATGAAGCGCTCAAGTTCATCTTAGAGGTGCTCCAGCCTAAGCTCCAGGCCAGAGAGAAGAGGGCAATGGACCGGAAGAGAGGGATGGGCCTCTCGATCTGATCTGGCCCAGCCTTTCAGGCTGAAGGGAGGTTGAGGGGAAAGCGATGTGCGAGATCACAGTCCTGAAGGGTGAGAAGAAGCTGGCTGAAGGGGTGATCGAGTTCCGCTATGAGGAGGGGAAGCTGATCCTGAGGAGGCTCTTCGAGGAGGAACTGAAGCTCGAGGGAGTCAAGCGATTCGAGTGGCGAGAGAAGGACGATACCCTGAGGATCCTCGAGTAAGGACTACTCATGGAGCTCATGCTCCTCTCCCTACTGGACACTTTTCGCATAACGTGAGGGAGCAATACCGCTGATAGAGCTCGATGAGGCCCTGCTGGAGGTGGGCCTTCCTGAGCAACTTCTCTCCCCCTTCAAGGTGATCGAGGAGTCTCCTCTTCATCCTCTTCAGGACTTTATTCATCGGCTCCGGTGGGAGGGCCTCCCAGACCTCGACGAGCTCCGGCCCCCGTTGGGGGAGAGCGAGAAGGGCTACCGGGAGGGCCACATTGATGGCGATGACCTTCCCCCGCCCGGGCCCGACTAGGCCCTTAACAGCGAATAGCTGGGGCAAGAGCGAATGGGCCCTTTGGGGCTGATCAAAGCTCGCGAGCAAGGGCTTCGCGAACCCCTCCTCTCTGAACTTAAAGATCAATGAGGCCAACCCCCTGATCCGCGGGAGGGGGAGGTTCGCCGGTCTCATCCCCTGGCTGCTCCAGCCCGGGACCCTCCTAGCTTCGGAGATAAGCAGATCCGTCAGCTTCGTCAATTCCGGCTCACCCCGAGCCCGGGAGAACGGGATCGAGCGGGCCAGCTCGGCCATCGGCCCCTTATTCCTGGGGTAGCCGAGGGCCTCGGCGAGTCCCTCATAGATCAATTGGTCGAGGTCGCCATGCTCACCAAGCATCCTCTTAAATCTTGTGGCCTTCCTTTTGAGGCGCCCCCTTCCGAGCTCCATTAAGATGCCGCTTAGCCCCTCGAGCTCGAGTGACGGGATCGCAGGGCAGGGGAGGGCCTTCTCCTGAAAAGCCCTCGCGGCCTCCACAAGTGAGGGGAGGAGTTCGCTGAGGTTTCGGGCAAGAGAGATGGTAATGACCCGCCTTCCAGCGATCGTTTCGGCCTGAGGCCCATCGGCCTGGAGGACGACATGGAGGATGACATTTCGATATCCCTCTTCCTGGGGATGGCCGTGGGCCTGCCAATCGCTCTCGAAGCGGTGGAGCTCGATGTCACCCTGGCTTTCGAGGCCATCGATCTCGATGAGCGCATTTATGAAGTCCGGGCCGGCCTCCTCGTTCTCGAAGCCGGGGAATTTGACTATCACTGCCTTCCCATCGGTAGCTTTATATTCCCGCGCCGCTAACCTGGAGGCCCAGAAGACCCTCAGGTCAGCCTCTTGCACCGCCCATGCCGCCTTACTCATCCTTATCCCCACCGTTCCCGGACCAAATCGGCGACGCGGGCCAGCCTCGGGCCTTGGCTCTAGAAGAACCTCCAGACGACCGCGGCCCAACAGAGGAGGAGCAGGCCGACCGCTCCGCCGTAGATGAGCCTGGGATGGGCCTTGGCGAGCCGTTCCGCCCCCCGGCGGACGAGCCGCCCGAGACGATATCCCAGTGGACTGGAGAAGAGGGCGATTGCGGCGGCGAACCCGCCGTGGTCTAAGATATATGCCAGGAAGCCCTCTTCCAGCAGCTCGCTTCGTCCCCGCCGCAAGATGTAGAGGTAGACGGCGCTGACACCGATGTAATAGATGGCCATCCCTAAAGCCCCGGCCCCGGCCTGGGCTGAGAGCCTCCGGGGATACCATTTCCAGAGCGGTGCCACCGCCAGGGTGAAGCCCAGGGCCTCCATCACGATCGCGATCATCGGATTGAGGATCATTTGGGTGAGGGGCGAGACCCCCAAAGCGGCGGCATCGATGAGCTTGAATGAGGCGGCGATCAACCCCATCCCCAGCGGGAGCCCCGGCCTCTTGTAGATGGCAACGGCCGCGGCCATAAGAATGAAGCCGATGTTGGCCATGATCGCCCCGAACCGCGGGAGATGCAGAGCGATCAGGCCCGCGCCGAGGGTCGCCTCCAGTGCACCCCAGATTGAGCCGAAGATGAGCATCCCTGTCAGGAACCGCAGATCCACCCCTGCCCGCCTTAGCCTTCCCATCGCTTCACCTCCTTAATTCTTATTCTGTCTTGAAGGTCACGATCACCCGCTCGACGGCCTGAACCTGCACCTCCCCTTGAAAGAGGCAGGCGACCGTCCCCAGCTCCGCTGGGAGCGGCCCGCCGTCCACCTCATAGGCCAGGAGCGGCTCTGGGAGCACCTCCTGGCCATAATCGACAGAGTATCCGGAGGAGGCCACCACGCTCGCCGTCTGGACGGAAGCGAGGTCCACGCCAGCGCCCATCAGGAAGATATCGAGGGGGACGCCCTTGTATGCCTTTGAGTCGGCCCGGACCTCTCGCCCCGGGAGTTGCATCAGCTCAGGGAGAGTGAACTCCTTCTCCTCCTCAGCCACCAAAGTGAGGCGCCACTCCCCCAGTTTAACGATCAGCCGCTCCGCCATCTTCATCATCTGGGCGCTCCGCCCCCCGGGGAAGATGATCCTCAGATGGCCCATGTCCTGGGGGAGGGGCTCTCCATCCAGCTCGTAGGCTAGGATGAAGTCGAACCGCTTGACCAGCCGCCGCTCATATTCGAGCCGATAGCCATCGGCGGCGATCGCCTCCACAGACTCTAGCTTGCCGATGTCGACCCCGGCCTGGGTGAGGAGGGTCCTCAAGGGGACGCCGCGATAGATATGCCCGTGGAACTCCACCTCCCCGGCCGGGAGGGCCTTGATCTCCTCGAGGGCGAACTTGAACTCGGTCCCAGCGATCGTCACCGTGAGGGCCCATTCGGCCTCACTAGCAACCTCAGCTATCCCACTTTGAGCCGGGGCCAAGAGCCCCGGATCGACCGAGCCGCTGAGCAGCAAAGCCGCCAGCAGGGCCAGTCCGACCCGGCGAGCCCAACGCTCCATCTCCCTTCACCTCCGATCCAGTTCAGCTTAAGGAGTTCCCAGCTTGAGGATAGCATCCTCGTCCCTATAGGGCAAGTCAGGCACCTATCTGTCTATACCGTTCGGCAGCCTTACGGAGTTGGAGGAGCCTTCGCTCACAATCCGTTTCGGTAAGATGGGCCAGCCCGCAGGGCGGGGTGATCAGGTCCCCCCTCCGGAAGTCCTTGATCTCCTCGGGGCTGGTGATCCCCCAGGCCAGCCGCTTCCCCTTCCTGTTCTCATAATACCTGGTGATGTCATACTTCGAGGCATCGAAGCTGATGATCTCGATCTCCGCATCGAAGAGCTTATCCCACTGCATGTTCCCGCAGACATGGACCCCGCGGACCACCTCCCGGGAGAGGCTCTCAAAGAGCGCCTCCCAGAGGCGATCGTAGTCGAACCCGGCATAGCCGAGCGCGGGCTCATCCAAGGATAGGATGATCTCTTCGGCATGCAGGCCATCCAGAATTCTCTCGATATGCTGGTAGATCCTGGCGAGGGCCTCGCCTTCTTCATAGCCGCTCTGGATCAGTGTGGCCGGGCCGATCGCCTGGACCTTGACGGTCTCGAAGCGGAGGCGCTTGAACTCCTCCAGGCAGCTCAAGTTGCCGGGATTCTTGATGTATTCGAGCATCGCCTCCCCTAAGGACACCAGCTCCGGGAGGAAGGGGATATCGTGCTCTAAGCTGTAGGCGATCGCCCTTCTCACATCGCGGAAGGGTAAGGAGCCGATCTGGGTGATAATCTTGCCCGCCCTCTCATAGCGATACATCGCCATTCGCTCCATTTAACAACCCGAGCGGGACGGGGTCCAATCCCCCGGGCTCACTTGATCCCCGGGCCTAGACCCTGCTAATTTCAAGAGGAACCCCGAAGAGGAGGTTAGCATAGCGATGAGCGCAAAGATCATCGATGGGAAGCAGGTAGCGGCCAGCCTCCGTCAGAGGTTAAAGGAGGAGGTGGCCGCTCTAGCGAAGAAGGGGGTCACACCCGGGCTGGCGACGGTCTTGGTCGGCGAGGACCCCGCCTCACAGGTCTATGTCCGGATGAAGGAGAAGGCCTGCGGCGAGATCGGGATCATGTCGAGGGGTCTCCGCCCCCCGGCGGACATCCCCCAGGATGAGCTGATCGCCCAGCTCGAGGAGCTGAACCGCGACCCGGCGATCCACGGGATCTTGGTCCAGCTCCCACTGCCGAAACACCTCGACACCGCCGAGGTCCTCCAGCATGTGAGCCCAGAGAAGGATGTCGACGGCTTCCATCCCCTGAACTTAGGGAAGCTCCTCTCGGCCAAATACTGGGATGAGCTCCCCAAGTTCGTCCCCTGCACCCCCGCGGGCGTCATTCACTTGATCGACTCCACGGGGGTGGAGATCGAGGGGAAGAATGCCGTGGTCGTCGGCCGGTCGATCATCGTCGGTAAGCCGGTGGCGATGCTCCTTCTAGCCCGCCAGGCGACCGTCGCGATGTGCCACTCCCGGACGAGGGACCTCGGGGCGGTCACCCGCGAGGCCGACATCCTGGTGGTGGCCGCGGGTGTCCCCCGGCTCATCAAGGGGGATATGATCAAGCCCGGGGCGGTGGTGATCGATGTGGGGGTCAACCGGCTCGAGGAAGGGCTCATCGGGGATGTGGACTTCGACCAGGCCAAGGAGGTGGCCGGCTACCTCACCCCTGTCCCTGGCGGGGTCGGGCCGATGACGATCACGATGCTCTTGGCCAACACCGTCCGCGCGGCCCGTGAGGCGGTAGGGCGGGCCTAGGAGGGTCGTCCCTCACGATCCACCACTAAAGCGGTCTGTCGCCTATGGCCCGTAACTCCGGCGTAGGAGCTTTTCCAGCCGCTCGAGCAGGAGATTGGCGTCCACGGGCTTATCGATGTAGTCCTCAGCCTCGAGCTCGAGCCCCATGCTCTTGGCATACTTCGTATGCGAGAGCTTCTCGCTGATCGCGGTGAGGACCAAGACCGGGATCATAGTGGTCGCGGGATCGCCCTTCAGCTCCTTGCAGGCCTGGAATCCATCCTTGCGGGGCATCATCAGGTCTAGAATGATCGCATCCGGCCGGTCGCTCCTGGCCTTCTCGACCCCTTCCTGGCCATCGTAAGCGGTGAGCACCTCATAGGAGGCGCTCTCCAGGATCAGCTTCAGCATCTCCACCATATCCGGCTCATCATCGACTACCAAGATCTTCTTCTTTGTCATCACTCCTCCTCTTTGCGCTTGCCCTCCTTCGGAAGGCGGAAGATGAAGTCCGCCCATTCGCCCTCGACCGATTCGGCCCAGATCTCACCGCCATGGCGGGCGATGATCTCCTTGGTGATGAACAGCCCTAAGCCGGTTCCCCGTCGCCCTTGCTGACCGGCCCCTTGCTCGAGCCGGACGAACTTCTCGAAGATCGCCCCCAGCTTATCGGCGGGGATCCCTGGCCCCTCATTCCACACATGGAAGCGATAGGAAGCTCCCTCATCTTGGAAGCCGCAGCGGATCTCGCCCCCTTCCCGGCCATACTTGATGGCATTCCCGATCAGGTTCCCGAAGACAGCCCGCAATAGTAGCGGATCGGCCTCGAGCTCCAGTTCACGCCAGGCCGCCTCGGCCTCGAGCACTAGTCTCATCCCTCGTCGCTCCAGCTCCATCCGGGAGTCCTCGATCACCGGTCCGAGCACATCCTGGTAGAGCCTCACCCTCTCCTTGTGGACCTCCAGTTCACCGCTCTCGATCCGCGAGAGCTCGAGATACATCCGGCTCATGTTGATCAGTGAGTCGAGGTTCCGGAGCATCGCCGCCACCGCCTGCCGCTGCCGCTCTCCTTCTAGTGCCCCGGTCGGGCTGGCTCGCATCATCGTAAGATAACCTTTCAGGACCCCCAGGGGCTGCATCAGTTCATGGGTGGCGAAGCCGAGCAGCTCAAGATACCGGAGGTTCAGCTCCTGTAGCCGCTGATTCGCCCGGTCCTTCTCCTCGAGGGTCCGCTGGAGGCTCTCGGCCATCCGATTGAAGGAGGCCGCTAGCCGGCCGAGCTCGTCCCTCGAGGAGCGGCTCTCGACCCGCCGGGAGAGGCGGCCGAGTGAGATCTCCTCACTGGCCCGGGCGAGCTCGGCCACGGGCCTGGTGATCCGCCGCCCTAGGAAGAAGGCGAGCCCGAGCGCTAAGGCCAGGCTCAAGGAGGAATACCTGATGAGCGCCCAGACGACCTGACTCCTCAACTTCGCATAGGGTGCCTCGAGCAGCCCGACATAGAGCATCCCGATGATCTCGCCGTTGATATCCCTGATCGGCTCGTAAGCGGTCACATACCAGTCATTGACGACGAAGGCCCGATCTGTCCAAGCTAGCCCATCCACTAGCACCCGATCATAGACCTCCGCGGAGACGAGCGTGCCGATCGCCCGGTCCCCCTCGGCCGTCCGCACATTGGTCGAGATCCGGAGGTCCCACTGGAAGATCGTGGCCGTCCCCGTCTCCTTCCCCAGGTAGCGCTCGCCCTTATATACGGTCTCTTTTATCTTATCGACCAGCTCGTAGTTCCGGTTGAGCAAGACCCCACCATAGAGGACCCCGAGCACAGCCCCGGCCTCGTCCCTCACCGGCGCGGCGGCCAGGAGAGCCATCCCTGTGGTCACCTCAGCTTCCGTCCGCGGCTTAGCTTTCGGCGTGGGGATGGGCCTCATATGAGCCTGCTCTGCTAGGCCCCCACCCTCGAGGAGCAACTGCTCTCGCGGGATGAGCACGGTCGCAGCCACTACTTCACCGGCGAGGGCCCGGCGGACCGGCTCATCTTGCGAGCGGTCGTCGCCGAAAGTGTAGGGCTCTCTCGTCCTGATCAGGACCCTCCCGGCGCTATCGGTGAGGGTCAAGAGGTCGAGCCCCCGCTCGCGCCTCACCTGCTCGAGCTCCGCTTGCACCGGCCCGAGCTCGCCGCCTTGGAAGGGTGTGCGGATGAAGAACCTCTCGGCCGTCAACTCGACGACCGACCTGATCTCCTCCAGCTTGGAGTTGTAGACCATCCAGGCCGAGGCCAGGTCGTGCTTGACCTTGCTCTGGGCCTGGGCGAGCACGGTGTCCCCGATCAAGCGGACCCCGACCCAGGAGGAGATTGCGATCCCAAGGATGGCGACGATGAGGAAGCTCGCAATGAGCTTCCCCTTGAGGGAGGAGCGGAGGGCGCAGAAGCTTCGCCAGAGCCTCATCGAGAGTTTATTTCGCAGGGGCCAGTCCGGCCTCCTCGAGGACGGCCGGGACATGCCTCTCCCAGCCGATCGGCATGATGTGGACCCCCTGGCAGAGGGGCCTGATCTCCCGGATCAGTCGAGCGGCGATCTCGATGGACTTTGCCACCCGGTCCTTAGCCCCCTCCATCTCAGCGATCAGGTGCTCCGGGACATGGACTCCCGCGACATTCTTGTTCATGAACCTCGCCATACCGGCCGACTTGAGGAGGATGATCCCGGCGATGACCGGGACCTTCAACTCCTTGGCCTCCTCCATGAAGGCGGCGAACTTCTCCGGCTCGTAGACCGCCTGGGTCTGGAAGAATTCGGCCCCGGCCTCGATCTTCCTCTCCATCTTGATGAGCTGCATCTCCAGGGGGTTGGCCCCGGGTGTGACGACCGCACCGAGACAGAAGTCCGGCTTCCCCTGGAGCTCGTTCCCCGCAAGGTCATACCCCTCATTGAGCCGCTTGGCCGTCGCGAGGAGCGAGACCGAATCGAGATCGAAGACCGGCTTGGCCCCGGGATGGTCCCCCAGAGAGACATAGTCCCCGGTGAGGCAGAGGACATTCTCCACGCCCATCGTCCAGGCCGAGAGGAGGTCCGATTGCAAGGCGATCCTGTTCCGGTCGCGGCAGGTGAGCTGATAGATCGGCTCGAGCCCCCGCTCCTTGAGGAGATGAGCGGCCGCGAGCGAGCCGAGCCGCATCACCGAGGACTGCTGATCGGTGATATTGAGGGCATGGACATATGGGCGGAGGAGCTCGGCGTTCGCGAGCATCTCGCTCGTATCGGTCCCCTTTGGCGGGCCGACCTCTGAGGTGACCACAAACTTTCCCGCGCGGAATAGCTCACTCAGCTTCATCGGCTTGTCACCTCCTCTTCCAGCTCTAGCTCCAGGGCCCACTTGGTGGTCTGCCTCAGCTTCTTCGGCGGTTGCATCTTGGCGTAGTCCTTGAATAGGGGCGGGCTCTTCCGCAGGAGGTCGAGCCGGCCCTGCCGCTTGAGCCGCTCGTAGATCAATTCCCAGCCGCAGGGGCGAGCATCGGGCTCGAACTCGCACCGCCCCTCCTTGGCCCCTCCGCAGGGGCCGTTCACCAGTTGCTTAGTGCAGGCGGTGAGCGGGCAGATCCCCGCGGTCAGCCCGAGGAAGCATTGGCCGCACTCGAGGCACCTCTCCGCGCCAGGCCACTCCCCCCGGACTCCGCCGAGGGGGATGGTATTGCAGGCGGGGTAGACGGGGAGGCGGGCCTCCTTCTCCGCTAAGACCGCGGCCGCGGCCTGGACCCCGATCCCGCAAGTAGAGGCCAGGACCGCCTCAGCCACGGCCAGCTCGGCCTCGTAGGGCTTGAGGCCGACCCGGATCAGCCCCTTCTGGCAGAGGAAGTCGAGGACCTTCCAGCCGACGACCTCCTTGCCCGCCCGCTCCAGCTCCCCCTTCAGCTCGAGGACCTCCCGCTCGCCCCCGGTCCCCGAGGCCGCGGCACAGCCGTTACAGCCCAAAAGGAACAGTCGCCGGCGGCCCTCGCCCTCAAGCAACTCCAGGATCTCCTCCAGCGGCTTCCTCTCAGAGACTAGCATCTTCTCCCTCCTTCTTTCTCTTCCGGACTGCCGGAGGGGCCGCGTAAGCGCGCCTCGACCCGGCGAAGCAGTTCCTCCGGCTCGACCGGCTTATCGATGTAGTCCTCAGCCTCGAGCTTGAGCCCTTCAGTCACGGAGAGGGTCACCTCGCTCCAGCGCTCAGAGAGGCTGGTGAGGACGATCACCGGGATCTCGGAGAGGTTCGGGTCGGCCTTGAGGGCTTTGCAGACCTTGAAGCCGTCCTCCTCCGGCATGATGATGTCTAGGATCACCAGATCAGGGTTCTCCTTCCGGACCCGCTCAAGCCCCTCCTTACCGTCATAAGCAGTGAGGACTTGATAGCCCCCGCTCTCCAGGACCACCCTCGTCGCCTCCACGAAGTCGGGATCATCGTCGATGATCAAGATCTTTGGCCGCCCTTGCCTTTGCATCTGCATCAACCTCCTTTCCTCACCTTGGCCAGGAGCTTCTCCACCCGATGGAGGAGCTCCTCCGGGGCGATCGGCTTCTCGGCATAGTCGTCCACATCCATCGCCAGGCCCGTCTCGAGCTCATACCTCCTCCGGGAGGCCTCCTCCCGGACGGCGGTGAGGATCAAGATCGGAATCCTGCTATACTTGGCGTATCTTGGGTCCTCCTTCAGGGCCCTCACCACCCCGAAGCCGTCGAGCTTCGGCATCAACAGGTCAAGGATGATCAAGTCCGGATTCTCCTGGCGGACCTTCTCCAGCCCCTCGACTCCGTCCCGGGCGGTAATGACCTCATACGGCCTGCTCTCGAGGACGATCTTCAGCGCCTCGAGCACATCGGGATCGTCGTCCACGACCAAGATCTTTTCCTTTCCCATCTCAGCTCAGCCCTCCTTGCAGGATCGTGTAGGCTCGCCTCCTGGCGATCCACCCCCTTCGGGGGTCCTCCTTTAGACGATCGGCCTGGGGAGGAGTTTGGCCCGCTCGACGATCTCCGGGATGGCCT
>JBBIJD010000006.1:0-25876 GCA_037446135.1 Candidatus Fraserbacteria bacterium | reverse complement strand
TAGACGATCGGCCTGGGGAGGAGTTTGGCCCGCTCGACGATCTCCGGGATGGCCTCCTCCCAGCCGACGGCCATGATATGAACCCCGTGGACCCCGGGGATCTCGAGGATCTGCGCGATGATCTCCAAGGAGATCGCGATCCCCTCCTCTTTGGCGTCCTTGGCATCCTCCATCCGCTTCACTACCTCGTCGGGGACGAGGATCCCGGCCACATAGTCCCGCATGTAGCGGGCCATACCGGCCGACTTGGGGGGTATGATCCCGGCGAGGATGTGGACCCGCTCATCGAGCCCCTGATCCCTTACCAGCTCCATGAACCGCTTGAACCTGGGGAGGTCGAAGACCGCCTGGGTCTGGATGAAGTCCGCTCCGGCCTTTACCTTCTTCCCCAGCCGGATGACCCTGAACTCGAAGGGGTCAGCGAATGGATTCGCGGCCGCACCGATGAACAAGGGGACCTCCCCGCGGATCTCGTTCCCCGAGAGGAGCTTCCGCTCATCCCGCATCTGCTTCAATGTCTGGATGAGCTGGATCGAGTCGAGGTCCCAGACACCCTTGGCTTGGGGATGGTCCCCCAGCCGGGGATGATCTCCCGAGAGGCAGAGGACATTCTTGATCCCTAGGGCCACGGCCCCGAGGATGTCGCTCTGGATCGCCAGCCTGTTCCGATCACGGGTGGTGATCTGGAGGACCGGCTCGAGCCCCATCTCCCGGAGGATCACACATGAGGGGAGGCTCCCCATCCGGACGATCGCGGTCTGGTTATCAGTGACATTGATCGCATCGCAGTAATCTCGGAGGAACTCGGCCTTGGTCTCGATGGCCCTCCGGCTCGTCCCCCGCGGCGGGCCGAGCTCGCAGGTGACGGCAAACTGACCGCTCTCCAGGACCTTCTCCAGGTTGCTCCCGGCCTTCATCTCCCTCCTCCTTCGGCCAGCTTCGGAAGGGTGAAAGTGAACCGGCTCCCTCGGCCTGTGGCCGGATCGGGGCTCTCGGCCCAGATCTTCCCACCGTGGGCCTCGACGATCTTTCGAGCGATCGCCAGCCCCAGCCCCGCGCCTTTCCCCTCCGCGCTCTTACCGCGATAGAACTCCTCGAAGATCCTCGGTAGCTCTTCCGGCTCGATCCCCACACCGGTGTCCCGGACCGCCACCCGGAGATGGTCCCCGTGGTCCTCGACCTCGAGGCGGACCTCACCGCCCTCGGGGGTGAACTTGATGGCATTGTTGAGGAGGTTCGTCAGGACCTGCTCGAGCCTTCGGGCCGAGGCCCGGACCTTGATCTTGAGGAGCCTCTCGGGGAGGGACCATTCGAGCCTGAGCCCCTTCTCCTCCGCTTGAGAGCGGATATTCTCCAAGGCGGCTTCCACCACCGGGGCAAGCTCGATCTCCTCCATCTCCTGGACGATCTGACCGGCCTCGATCCGCGTGGCGTCCAGGAGGTCGTTGATCAAGTTCAGGAGCTCTTTGATCCTGATACTGCTCCTCGAGAGCATCTCCCTCTGGCGATCGGTGAGCTCCCCGACGAATCCCCCGAGGAGGACCCCGAGGTAGCTCTGGACCGCAGCGAGCGGGGCCTTGAGGTCATGGGAGGCAATCGCCAAGAAATGGGTCCGGAGGCGGTCGAGCTCGACGAGCCTCTTGTTGACCTCCTCCAGCTCCTTCATATCGAGGAAGCAGCGGTCCTTGAGCCTGGCCACCTCTCGCTGCCTCTTCCTCAGTTCACCGGCGATCGAGGTGGCGATATAGGTCGAGACATAGAGGGTCGTGATCAGTGCGAAGAGGATCCCCAAGACCATCAACCCTTGGTGGTAGAGCTCGAATGGGAGGAAGCCCTCAAGATGATAGTGGGGGATGATCCCGAAGTATTCCAGTCCGGCTAAGCCTGAGATCAGCACCGCGGCCAGGGTGGTGATGAGGTAGGCCGAGCGATAGGGTAGGAGGACCCCGGCAATGATGATGTGGAAGATGTAGTAAAGGATGAAGGGGTTCTCGATCCCGCCGGTGAACCGGAAGATCGCGGTGAAGGCTAAAAGGTCGAGGGCGCTCTGGAAGAGGATGAACCTCCTCGCCCTGGGGATGAGCTCGGCCCTGGCCACCTGGAGCGCCCCTTTAGCATAGAGCAAGAGGCCGAGGTTATAGAGGCCGATCGCGGCGGCGAGCGCAAGGACGATCGGGAAGGGGAAGCCGATCCCCAGGGCTAGCCGGGCGAAGATGGCCACGGCAATGATCCCCAAGACAGCGAGCCAGCGGAAGTTGATGAGATACCCGACCCGGCGGAGGAGGGTGGCCTCCTCGGGGGTAAAACCAGCGACTAGTTCCTCGCCCCGGAGGAACTCCATCAGCTTGGCCCTGGTCTCGCGGAGACGGGAGGCGACCAATTCGGCAAGCTTCTTGGATACTTTATGGCCGACCTTCGGGTCGGAGTCGAGTAGCCGGCGGAGCTCATCCCCGGGGAGGGCGATCAGCCTCGTCTCGCCCCGGCACCTGGCGGAGAGGGTCCGGGTATGAGGGCCGATGAGGGCCGACCAGCCGAAGCTCCCGCCACTGGAGACGGCCTCCACCTCTACCTGGCGCTTGGGCGCTCCGGGCCAGAGCTGGACCCCCATCTCCAGTGCGACCTCACCGGCAAGGACGAGGAAGAAGTCCCGGGCCGGCTCGCCCTCTCGGAAGAGGACCGCCCCCGGCTCATGGAGCTCCTCACGGCCGAGCGCGGCGAGCTGGGCGAGCTCCTCCTCGGTCAAGCCCGAGAAGAGCTCGAACCGCCGCAGGAGCTGGACCGGAACCATCTTCGAATTCACATTCACATCCGCATTCCCGCAGGACCGTCCCACAGAGCTCCTCCAGCTTGGCCTCGATCTCCGGCGAGAGTTCCATCCCCCAGCTGAGCTCCTTCGGCTCGATCCCGAGGATCACCACCTCTTTCGGCCACTCCTCGGGGGCCAACGCCAAGAGGGACTGAAAGAGGTCGAGCTCATGACCGGAGAGGAGCAGCCCTCGAGGTAAGGGCAAAAGATCTTCCGGCCTCAGGCGATAGACCGTCCCCGGCGGGCCGCCTCCCAAGGCGGCATCGACGATGATGAGCTTATCAAAGCCTGCAGCAAGGAAGGCCGCTTCGGGCGAGGTCCCCCCGTCAATGACCTCGACACCCTCGGGGAGGGGTAGGCGCTGTAAGGCCCGGACGAGCTGGACCCCGACCCCCTCGTCCTTCAGCAGGATGTTTCCTACACCGAGGATCGCGACCCTCATCACTGACTGCTCCTAAACCACCTCGAGGCGGGCGATCTCCCGCCCCTTCGGCCTCACCAGGTGGACGGCGCAGGCGAGGCAAGGGTCGAATGAGCGGACGATCCTCACGATCTCGAAGGGGTTCCGCTCATCCTTGATCCTGGTCCCCTCAATGGCCTGCTCCAACGGCCCCGGCTGCCCCTTCCCGTCACGCGGAGAGGCGTTCCATGTGGTGGGGACCACGCACTGGTAATGGGCGATCTTGCCACCTTCGATCTTGAGCCAGTGGCCCAAGGCCCCTCTTGGGGCCTCGACCAGCCCGAAACCTTGGGCCGAATCTGGAAGCTCATATTCAGTATAGACCGGCCCGCCCGGGTCGAGCTCCATCACCCACTCGGCCATCGCATCGGCCACCAGCTTGCAGTCCAAGGCCCGGGCAAGATGCCGCCCCATCACCGAGAAGAAGGCCCGGGGCCCAACTTTGAGCTCCCCCAGGGCCCAGTCCACCAGCCCCTTCACCTTGGGATTCCCCTCGGCATAGTTCACCAAAAGGCGAGCGAGCGGCCCGACCTCGTAGACCTTCCCGTCATAGCGTGGGGCCTTGAGCCAAGAGTAGGCCCCCTCCTTCCCCCAGCGGGGCTTGGTCAGCCCCTCCGCGGGGTGGAGCGGGTCCTTTGAGGAGGCATACCAGGAGTAGCGGACCGATTCGGTGATCCTGGAGGGGTCGAGCCCCTCGGGGTTCAACTCCTGAGAGGTGGTCCCGCTCCAGAAGAATAGCCCATCCTCTTGAGGGAAGCCGCCGTAGGAGAGGAGGTTCCCGCAGCCTGAGCCGATCTCGAGGTGGTCAGGATAAGCCCTGGCGATCGTCAAGACATCGGGGATGTAGGTGTTATCGATGAAGCTGCGGATCTCATTGAGCCTCCAGAGGAACGAGGTGATCTTATCGACCGTCGGGACCTCGGTCGCCCCGCCGGGGACGATCCCCACGGTATGAGGGGCCTTCCCCCCGAAGACCGCCAGCATCTCATGGGCCTTCCTTCGGATCTCGAAGGCCATGAGGTAGTGGGCCGCCGCTTCGCGGTTCGCCTCCTTGCTGAGCCGGTAGTCCCCCTCATACCTGGGGAGGAAGGGGCCAAGCTCGCCCCGCTCGAGGAACCTTCGGACCCGCTGGAGCTCAGGATCTGGGCCATCATAATCGCTTGCGGCCGTAAGATCTACATAATCGAGGGCCGCGAGATGATAGAAGTGGAGGACATGGGACTGGATGAAGTTCGAGCCCAAGATCAAGTTGCGGACGATCCGGCCGTTCTTGGTGATCTTATCGGCAATGCCGAAGGCCCGATCGAGGGCGAAGGTCGAGGCCGTGCCATGGGAGATCGGACAGACCCCGCAGATCCGCTGAGTGATGAGCGGGGCATCCCGGGGGTCCCGCCCCAAAAGTATCAACTCCAGCCCGCGGAAGAGGGTCCCCGAGCTCCTCGCCTCCTTCACTACACCGTTCTCGACCACGGCCTCGATCTTCAAGTGCCCCTCGATCCGAGTGATCGGGTCGATGACGATCCTTCCCATGGTCAGATCAAGCCTCCTTCAACTTCTCATAGAATGGTGAGACCAGGTCCGGGAAGCCCGGCTCGACGCAGCCGTTGCAGGGTGCCCCGCAGCCGATGACCCAGTTTGTTCCGCCGTTCCAGAGCCTCAATGGGCAGTCGGCATGGGTGATCGGCCCCTTGCAGCCCAGCTCATAGAGGCAGCCCTCATCGCTCAAGTGCTTGGCGAACTTCCCCTCATCGAAGTAGGCCCGCCGGGGGCAGTGCTCGTGGATCAGCCTCCCATAGAAGAGCTTGGGCCGGCGGTATTCATCCAGGAGGCGCGCCTCCTCCAGGCCATCGAGGCCCAGGAGCAGAATACTTGCCACGGTCCCGACGAACCAGTCGGGATGGGGCGGACAGCCGGGGAGGTTGATCAATGGGGTCATGATCCCTTCTCGCTTGAAGAGCTCCCCGAGGCCGACGCATCCGGTCGGGTTCGGCTCGGCGGCGAAGATCCCCCCGAAGGAGGCGCAGGTCCCCAGGGCCAGGGCCGCCTGGGCCGCCCTCCCCAGGGAGGCCGCCCGCTCGGCCAGCGGCTCCTCCCCCAAGGTCCCGTAGAAGCCCCCCTCGGCCGTGGGGATCGCACCCTCGACCACCAGGAGGAAACCACCCTTTAGCTCATGCTCCGCCTCCTCCAAAACCTCGAGGACCGGCTCACCCGCGCCGGCCATCACCGTCGCCTGGAACCGGAGGTTGAGATGACGACCGGGGACCACCTCCTCGAGGAGGAGCTCGGCGATCTTGGGATGGGCGGAGTTGAGGACCGAGACGGAGCAGCCGCTGCAGGTGGCTGCCTGGAGCCAGATGACCGGAACCTCTGTGGTCTTCCCCATCATATCCTCCTCAAGATAAGACCTTTCTGTGAGCCATTATATCTCTGCCCCAAAGGGGTGGGCAAAAGGGCTCGACTCGACTTTTGCCCCCTTCGCCCGGGGGCGAATATAATTTAATCATGATCGTGACCGCGGAGAAGCCGCTGGAGGAGGTCCTGGCCTTCCTGGCACCCTACCGGAGGATCTTGGTCCTCGGCTGTCAGGGTTGCTTCCAGCCCCCTCGGGGATTGAAGGAAGCCGAGACCTACCTCCCCAAGCTGGAAGCGGCGGGCAAGGCCCCAAGGGCGGCCACCCTGGCGCGGCAATGCGATGCTAGAATTGTCGCCAAGCTCGCGGATCAACTGGGCGATGCTGAAGTGATCCTCTCCCTCGCCTGCGGCGTCGGGGTCCAGATGGTCTCCGCGGCCTTCCCCCGAGTCCCGGTCTTCCCCGCCCAGAATACGATGTTCATCGGCGGGGAGGGGGCCGGAGGGGAGTTCCTCGAGTTCTGCTCCGGGTGCGGAGACTGCGTCTTAGACCGGACCGGGGGGATCTGCCCGATCACTAGGTGTTCAAAATCCTTGCTCAACGGCCCCTGCGGCGGCTCCCAGGGGGGAAAGTGCGAGGTGGACCCAAAGCTCGAGTGCGCCTGGCACCTGATCTATGAGCGACTGAAGGCCCTCGGGCACCTGGAGGCCCTGGCCGAGATCTGGGAGATCCGGGATTGGTCCTGGTCCGGGAGGCGCGCTTCCTCGGGCTCCAGCGGGCCAGGGGGCGATCCGCCCCAAGACCAACCAAGGCCCAGCCAGGCCAAGCCGGGTCCGGGTAGATTTGCCTCCCCCTCGGTGAGGGGAGTATATAAGATGGGGAGGTGGTCTGGAGAAGGGATCAAACAGGAGAGATAAAATGAGCCACTAGAAGGAGGTCTGAATGGCTGAAGTCCGGACAGTCCCATCGGATCTGGAGATCGCTCAGGCGGCTAAGCTCAAGCCGATCCTGGAGCTGGCCCGCGAGGTCGGGATCTTAGAGGAGGAGCTCGAGCCCTACGGCTGGTATAAGGCCAAGGTCCACCTCGAGATCCGCGAGCGGCTCAAGGACCGGCCGAACGGGAAATACATCGATGTCACGGCCATCACTCCGACACCCTTAGGAGAAGGGAAGACGGTCACCACGATCGGCCTCTCCCAGGGGCTCCACTACATCGGGAAGAGGGTCTTCACCTGCATCCGCCAGCCCTCTCAGGGCCCGACCTTCGGGATCAAGGGCGGGGCCGCCGGAGGGGGCTACTCCCAAGTCGTCCCGATGGAGGACTTCAACCTCCACCTCACCGGGGACATCCACGCCGTCGGGGCGGCCCACAACCAACTGGCGGCGGCCATCGATGCCCGGCTCCTCCATGAGCGGAACTACGGGAAGGAGCGCTGGGAGAAGATGGGGATGCGCTACCTCAACATCAACCCTTACTCCATCACCTGGAACCGCGTCGTCGATGTAAACGATCGGGCACTACGCAAGATCATCATCGGGCTGGGGACGCGAGAGGACGGCTATCCCCGCGAGAGCGGCTTTGACATCACTGTCGCGAGCGAGGTGATGGCGATCCTCGCGCTCGCCACGAGCCTCAAGGACCTCCGGGAGAGGATCGGGCGGATCGTGATCGGGACCGATTGGTCCGGAAATCCGATCACCGCCGAGGACTTGGGGGTCGCCGGGGCGATGACCGTCCTCCTAAAGGACGCCCTGATGCCGAACCTCCTCCAGACGCTCGAGGGCTCACCGGCGTTCGTCCATGCTGGACCGTTCGCGAATATCGCTCATGGGAACAGCTCGATCGTGGCCGATCAGATCGCCCTCAAGCTGGCTGACTATGTGGTGACCGAGTCCGGCTTCGGGGCCGACTGCGGGATGGAGAAGTTCTTCGACATCAAGTGCCGCTACTCCGGGCTGATCCCCAACTGCGTGGTGATGGTCGCCTCCGTCCGGGCATTGAAGATGCATGGGGGCGGGCCCAGAGTCGTCCCCGGAAGGCCGCTCGATCCGGCCTACACCCAGGAGAACCTCAAGCTTTTGGAGAAGGGGCTGGCGAACCTGGAGGCGAACATCAAGATCGCCAAGCTCTTCGGGATCCCCGTGGTCGTAGCGATTAACCGCTTCCCGACCGACGCCGACCGCGAGATCGAGCTGGTGAAGAAGTCAGCAAAGCAGTTCGGGGCTGAGGCCGGGATCGAGTCGCGGGTCTGGGCCGAGGGCGGCAAGGGCGGGGCCGAGCTGGCCGAGGCTGTGGTCCAGGCCTGCGAGAAGGCGAGCAGATTCCAGTTCCTCTACCCACTGGAGATCCCGATCAAGGAGAAGATCGAGACGATCGCCACCAAGGTCTACGGGGCCGACGGGGTCGATTACTCCGCCGAGGCCGAGGAGAAGATCCAGCTCTACACTAAGCTCGGCTACGATAAGCTCCCGATCTGCATGGCCAAGACCCATCTCTCGCTCTCTCACAACCCTGAATGGAAGGGCGTCCCCCGGAATTACAGGCTCCCGATCCGAGATGTCCGGGCCTCAGTCGGTGCCGGCTTCCTCTATCCGCTGTGTGGTGAGATGCGGACGATGCCGGGTCTTCCGAGCAAGCCGGCCTTCATGAATGTCGATATCGATGAGCAGGGGCGGGTCGTGGGGCTGTTCTGAACTGAGCCGCTCCGATCTTTCTCTCAGGGAAGGAGGTGAGGAAGGTGAAGGAGTTCCGGGTTACCGTCCCCCACCGGCCCGGCGGGCTGGCCGAGCTCTTGGAGTATCTTGCGGAGCGAAAGATCAACCTCAAGGCCGTTATCAGCATCACCGAGCCGGAGAAGGCCCTCGTCGCCCTGGTCCCCTACGATGTCGAGCTCACGCGGAAGAGTCTAAAGGAGCGGGGGGCCAAGTTCGAGGAGGCCGATGTCCTCTTCGTGGACATCCCCGATAAGCCGGGCCAGTTGGCCAAAGTAGCAAGGGCGATCGCGAACGCCGGGGTCAATATCGAGTCGATCTATCCTCTTGGGACGGTCGGATATGGGGATTGCGGACGGGTCCAGTTCGGCTTCCGGCTCAATAACCTCGAGAGGGCCAAGGAGGCCCTCTCCGCACTGGAGGAGTGGGCCCCCTATGTCGGGATCGGAGGTGAAGGCTAGGCCAGCTAACTGATCGGCTCGAGCCGGACCGCGCAGACCTTGAACTCGGGGATCCCGCAGATGGGGTCCAGGGCATCGATTGTGAGGCGATTGGCCGGGGACTCCTGGTAGAGGAAGGGCATGAAGACCGTGCCCTCCCTTATCTCTGCAATCTTGGCCCTGGCGATGAGCTCCCCTCGCCGGCTGATCACCCTCACGCGATCGCCATCCTTGATGCCATATCGGCCGGCGTCCTCGGGATTGAGCTCGATGAAGTTCTCCGGATTGGCCCGCTCGAGCGCGGGGACCCGCCGGGTGAAGCTCCCCGCGCCGTATTGCATCAAGATCCTCCCCGTGGTAAGGGTTAGAGGATACCCCTCATCTGGTCCCTCCGCCGGTGAGCGATGCTCGACCGGCTGGAATCGCCCTGGCCCTCTAGTGAATCGATCCTTGTGGAGGAATTTCGTCCCGGGGTGGTCCTCACTCGGGCAGGGCCACTGGAGGCCGAAACCCTCCTCAAGCCGCTTGTAGCTTATCCCGCCATAGGTCGGGACAAGCCGGCGGATCTCCTCCATGATCTCTGCCGGGGAGTCGTAAGCCATGGGATAACCCATTCTCTGGGCCAGCTCGCAGAGGATGAGCCAGTCCGGTTTGCTCTCCCCCAGCGGCTCGATCGCCTTCCTCACCCGCTGCACCCGCCGCTCAGTGCTGGTGAAGGTCCCGTCCTTCTCAGCGAAGCTGCAGGCGGGGAGGATCACATCCGCGAACTCCGCCGTCCTCGTGGGGAAGACCTCCTGGACCACGAGGAATTCTAGCTTCTCCAAGGCCCGCTCGACTTTAGAGAGGTTGGCCTCGGTGATGGCGATGTTCTCGCCGATGATGTAAAGCCCCTTCAGTCTCCCTTCAAGGATTTCGTCCCACATCCTCGTGCACCAGATCATCGGCTTGGCGCGCCATTCATGGTCGGGGAGCTTCACACCCCAGGCTTCCTCGAAGGCCCTCCGGGCCCCCTCATCCCCCATGCTCCGATAGCCGGGGAGGAACTCCGGCAGGACGCCCATATCGCAGGCCCCTTGGACATTGTTCTTCCCCCGAAGGGGGTTGACCCCGGAAGATTCCTTCCCCACATTCCCAGTGAGCATCGCCAGGTTGGCGATAGAGATCACATTCCCCGTCCCGATGTGATGCTGCGTGATCCCCATACAATAGACGATGCTCGCGGGCGAGTTCTTGGCGTAAGTCTCGGCCGCGGCGCGGATCAGTTCTGCCGGGAGGCCGCTCGCCTCCGCTCCGCGTTCCAGAGGATAGCGGCTCAAGACCTCCCTCAGCTCGGCGAAGCCTTCAGTCCGGTCTCGAATGAACCGCTCATCATGGAGCCCCTCCTCGATGATATAGTTCATCATGGCATTGAGGAGGGCGATATCGCTCCCCGGCCTCAAGGGGAGATGGATGTCGGCCCGCTTGGCTAGCTCGGTCCGGCGAGGGTCGGCGACAATGAGCTTCGCGCCGGAGCGGACAGCCGGCTTGATGAAGTTATTGGCGATGATCGGGTGAGCCTCGGCCGGATTCGAGCCGATGAGGAAGAGGCACTTTGCCCCCTGGAGCTCCTCGATGGAGTTGGTCATTGCCCCGCTCCCGAACGAACTTATTAGACCGGCGACGGTCGAGGCATGGCACAGCCGGGCACACTGATCGACGGTATTCGTCCCGAGGACCGCCCGGGCGAACTTCTGGGCCAGATAATTGTCCTCATTGGTGGCCATCGATGAGGAGAGGAGCCCTAAGCTCTTCCCGCCGTAGCGCTCCTTGAGCTCGGAGAACTTCTCAGCGATGAGGGAGTAGGCCTCATCCCAGCTCGCCTCCTTGAAGGAGCCGCCCTTCTTGTCCTTGATCAGTGGCTTGATCAGCCTATCAGGATGGTGGATCGCCTGATAGACCGTGGCCCCCTTGGGGCAGAGGCTCCCCCGGTTTATCGGATGCTCCTTGCTCGGGCGGAGGCCCTTCACCTTCCCCGCCTCGACCTGGAGGTAGAAGTTGCACCCGACCCCACAATAAGGGCAGACGGTCAAGATCTCCTTCATCTTCCTCACCTCGCTATACTCTTCGTGGTCTCGCCGCGTAGGCGAGCCTCAAGCTCCTCTAGCTCCTCAGGGCTATTCAGGTTGATGAAGCTCTGAAGATCCGGATCGAGGGCCAGGACCTCCTCCGCGGCGATGACCGCTTTGGGGACCAGCTCCAGAAACTCATGCACCCTCCGGGAGCCCCTCGCCAAAAGCTCCCTGATCTTGGCAGAGCAGCCGCGGTGGTAAATTCCCGGGAAGGGCTCGAGCTGCCCGCGCACCTCAGGGAGGATCGCCTCCGCTTGGGGACTCTGTTCGATCCTCTCGAGGAGCAAGGAGAGCACCTTCCGGTCCAGCAGGGGCATATCGCAGGCCACCACGAGGTTGTAATCGTGGGATGAGACGGCAAGCCCGGTATAGAGCCCTCCGAGCGGCCCTGCGCCCTTCACTAAGTCCTCAACCACCGGGACATCCAGGAGGGCCGTATACCGCCTCTCCTCGCCGGTGATGACCAAAACTTCAGGACAGAGCCCCTTGAGGAGCCTCACTGCTCGGACGACCAGCGGCTCCCCCTCGAAGGGCAGAAGGGCCTTATCCCTCCCCAGCCTTCTCGACCTCCCCCCGGCGAGGACGATCCCCGTCACATCTCCCATCTTCGCAGTATGATAATACCCCCGATCAGCAAAGGGCAACTTGGGCACTGCACCTGCCCTTGCCTGGCCTGAGGGCGCTCCACTTGCCTTGCTAAGAGGCCCCTGAAAGGAGTGGACTGCCAGGAATGAACCTGCTAGGCTAGGATCGGTTCCCCATGGGAGAGGAGATGGACACCGCGTTGGAGGAGTTGGAGCAAGTCCTCGGCCAGCCCGAGGAGGTGGAACTCCCCGGGCCGTTCCTGATGGAGGCCGAGGAGTTCCGGCTCCTGAAAGGGAGCATGCGCGACGGCCGCTCTCAATCTCAGGATGTCACGCTCTTCATCCTCATCGCTGGCCGCATCGTAGCGATCAGGAAGCCCTTCCATCCCCCGGGGGTCTGGCGCCCTCCGAGCGGGCTCGTCCGGCGAGGAGAGGGGCTCGCTGAGGCGGCCCGAAGGGAGGCCCTGGAAGAGACCGGCCTGGAGATCGAGCTGGAGAGATATCTCCTCCGGCTCAGCCCGGTCTTCGCGCACGGTGATGAGCGAGTCCGCTGGACCTCCCATGTCTTCCTCGCTCGGCGGGTCGGGGGCGAGCTGAAAGCCCACGATACTCGCGAGATTGCAGGGGTCCGGCTCGTGCCCCCCGCGGAGTTGGAGGGGCCGATCCGGGAGCGGTTATTAGCCTCGGGCCTCGGCGGCCTCCGCTATCGCGTGGAGCTCGCTGACCTAGGCCTCATGCGTTTGAGGGAGCTGGGAGTAATTTAGCGAATCTCCACGCCGACGATGGGGTCGAGATCCTTCCCGCTCATAAAAGCTTGCCTAGTAGTTCTGCTAACTCCTCGTCACCGCCGGCGGGTGGCCGCCAGTCCACATGGATGACTCCTGCCCCTTGGTCTTGCAGGGCCTCGGCGAACTCCTGTAGTCCGAGATTGATGACTGTAGGGCCATCCTGCAGCAATGTATCAAGCGCCGTCTTTGCCTTCCCCTGTTCGCTCATTGTAGTAGCTCCAATACAAGTGTTCGGGCGAAGAGGGCTGCCTGGGCATTGCTCGGGAGCACTACTACACCCAATTCTTCCAGAAGTTTAATCTGCTCGTCCAGGTCTTGAGGATCTTCCTCTGTGCCGCAGACTGAAGCGACAATGCTGAGGAAGCCGCCGCGCTGGCGCGCACGGAGCTTCGCTTGCCTGATGGCCTCCAATAGGTCGCCGACAGGGCTGGGCGAGGCATTATAGCCGAGGATGAAGTCAAGCAGCAGAACAGCCACCTCTGGATCTTCCGCCTCAGCTAAGATCCGCTGGCGGCGGAGTGAGGCATCGATCATCGGGTGAGGCCGGCCTTGGGTGAACATTTCCGCACCCATGTCCACGAGCGTATGAGCTTGGCTACGCCATGGATCTGACAAAGCACACATTCCTTCCAGTGGTGCATTCGAAAAGACCATCAAGCCGGCATCGCGCATCAGTTGTTGGGCCTCGTAGCAGAAAGTCCCCCCGGCAAAGATCCCGCGAAGGTATCTCTGCTCCGGCGCCATGGCGGCTCGCTGCTCGGCGATGAGCAGTTGAAGCCTTTGGGGGTCTACAGCCGCGAATGAGACCGGCTCGCCGGTCGCAAGTTGCACTGCCAGAGTCGCCGCCTCATCTAGGGTGCGGGCCGTCACGAATCGGTCCTCTCCGGGGCGTGGATACTCACGGATGCCCAGGAAGCAGGCGACGAGCGGTTTTTTAGATTGGTTCAGTCTCTTGAGGAGTTTGTGGAGGGTCTTCTCCCCTGGTGGCTTTGACAGCAGCGCGATGACCGCCGTTTGCGGATCAGCTTCGAGCGCTTCTAGGGCGGTGAGGGTGGAGAGCCCGCTGATCTCATCTGAAAGGTCTCGGCTCCCCGTGCCGATGGCGTGCGAGATCCCCGAACCTGCCTTATGGACGAGGCAAGTGAACTCCTGGAGCCCCGTCCCCATCGAGCCGATCACCCCGATCGGTCCCCTTCGGACAGCATTGGCAAAGCCGAGCCCGATCCCAGAGATGATCGCGGTCCCGCAGTCCGGGCCCATCACGATCAGCCCATGCTTCCAAGCATACTGTTTGAGGGCCAGCTCGTCCTCCATCGCCACATTGCTGCTGAAGAAGAAGACATTCAGGCCCCGTTCGAGGGCCCGGCGCGCCTCTCGGGCCGCATACTGGCCGGGGATGGAGATGGAGACCAAGTTGGCCTGGGGGAGGGCCTCGAGCCCCTGGTCTAAGGTATGCGTGATCGCCTGACTGAGCCGGCTCGGCTTGCGGACGAGCCAGACATCCAAGTCCTTCAATATCTCCTGGAGCTTGGAGGCATCCGACCCCTTTAAGGCGACGATGAGGTCATTTGGGCCGGCGGTCGCGACCTCTGGGGCTTCGAACCCCATGGTAAGCAATAGGCGCTTGTTCTCCTCGGTCCCCATGAGGGCTAAAGCCTGTTCAATCCCCGGCTGCTCCCCCAAGCGTTGTGCCACCTGCATGAGGAAGACCGAGTCGAAGTAGCGATTCTTCCTGATCGCATATCCTCTCTCCATGGCTCCTCCGCTCTTGCCTCACTTCAGGCCATATCTCTCGGCGAACCTGAGGAGGGCCTTCTTGAAGCACTCCAGCGGCGGACGGGCGAGCCCGGCCCCGATCTTCGGATGGCCGGGGTCCTTGTGGGCGATGGCGGTATCGATGATCGGGAGGATGTTCGTCTGGACAACCTTCCTGATATCGATCCCCACCGCCGTCCCCACGAAGCCTAGCGCGGGGATCAGGTAGTCCGGGCTCGTGGCGACGGTAATCTGTCGCATCTCGCGACTGTAGGCTAGTGCCTCCTCCGGGGTCCCCCCAACCAAACTGAGAATGCCGGGGGCCCCACCGAGGACGAACCCGCCCCAACCTACCGTCTCGGTGATCGCCGAGTCCCCGATGTCCAGCCCGGCATCCTGCTCACTGTAGCCGGGGAGAAAGAGCCCCTTGACCGGTGGAGCCGGGGCGGTGAACCACTCCCCTTCCAGGCCGCTCACTTGGATCCCGAACTCCGTCCCATTCCGGGCCATAGCCGTGACGACCGTGCTGTATTCGATCCCCCTTGCCGGGTCGATGGTTGCCTTGGCGGCGGCCATCGAGAGGGCGAGGAAGAGGAACTCATTCCCGCTCAGATAGCCCATGGTGCTGATGAGCGCCTCTTTCGGGGGATCGGCCTTGATCAGGGGCACGGCCATAGCGTTGGCAAAGAGGCTGGAGGCGGCGTTCGGGCGGTTATGGAGCTCATCGCCCATCTGCAGCGCTCGGGCAATGAGCGGCTTAAGGCTGAGGCCGCCGCATTGCCGCAGGCCGGCACGCAAGGTGGGGGCCCAAACATCCCGCCACTGCACCAATCCTTGGAGCGCTTCCGCGCTGAAGTCCCCGAACTGCTGGCGCCCCTCGACCTGGCGGCAGAAGGCCCGGTTCCCGAAGGCTCGGTTCTCCACGACAAAGACCCACATGGACTTGGTGATCGTCCCCGCCATCGGCCCGACCGCCTGGTGATGGTGATTAGGCGCGAAAGCGATGGCCCCGCTCTCAAGGAGCTCGATTGCCTCCTCCTTGGTCTTAGCCCAGCCTTCGAAGAACACCATCCCGATACAGGCCCCCTTCTGGGCCCCGCTCATGTGCCGCCAGTCGATGGGTGGGCCGGAATGCAAAATCATCTTATCCTTTAAGCCCGGGATCACCTCCCCCGCTGGGGCGATATCAACTAGGACAGGATCGGCCGCTACTATCCGCCGGAAGGCCTCAGCATTGGCCTCCTCGATCCTCTTTTTGATCCCACCTGACATGGTTATCCCCCTATCGTCTCTCTTCAAACACCCGCCGTGAGAGCCATGGCGGTCATCACCCCGGCCAGCATATCCCAGCCGGAGCTGTGGCCGATTCCGGTAAGTCGCTGCACATCCTCCAGGGAATGGGAGATTGGCCCCCCTCGGAGTAGTGAATTGATCAGCTCATGGAGTGGTTCCGGACCATGGCCGTTGGCCAGATCTGCCAGGATGGTATAGCTCAAGCGATTGGTCCGCGGGCGGGCTCGGTTTAGGAAATCGCGGATAAGCTCCTTACCCCAACAAAACTCCTGGGGATAGGTGTCTTGGAGATGATAGGCAGTAAAGAGCAGGCCGCCCAGGTAATCGTCGCCCGAGGGCGTGAGCCCCGGGCCGAGCCCTACTAGCTTCAGACCCGCTTCCAAGGCCCCCGCCGGGTCTCGCGCTCGGCAGGCTCGGACGACCCTTTGGAGCGCGGGCAATGCCCGGTCGAGCCAGACGGCATCAGGAGAGGCCGGGCCTCGAACGCTATCCTCAACATCCTCAGAGCCAGAACAGAAGACCGGCTCGAGTGCCTGCCACAGGCCCCTAGCGAGGAGGAGGCAGACCAGGCCGAGGATGGCCTGGAGCTGCCTCTCGAGCGCGCCCAGGGCTAAAAGCGGACGCTGGCCGGGCAGGAGAGGCAGGGGCTCCCAGGGAGCGGCTCGCCCGAGATCGACCAGCAATGCATCGGCAATGCAAAGATGACCGCCTTGGGAGGTGAACTTCAGCCCTTCCCTCACATCCTCTGGTCGGAACGAGACCGTGATACACCGCCTGTGCATGGGGGCCCCCTCCTGGGCCAGCCAGAGGATCTCCTCCTCAGGGGCAGAGAGATAGACCGCTCCCGAGACCACTGCCAGCACTTCGCCGGAGCAGCCGGGCAAAGCCAGCAGGCTCGCCGCCCGCTGGCCGATCTGTTGAGCTCGCGCTAGTCTGGGGGGCCGCTCCGTGTCATTCATAAGATCGAATGGGGCATCTCGTCGGCCTGACCTCAGGGCCGACGAGATGCCCTGGCCATAGCTCTCGGTCAGTGTGACACCTTACTTAGGCTGCCCAATGATCCCCTCGACTAGCCAGTCGAAGTCGCCCATCCTTTCATTGCCCCAGCACTCGCCCTCGGCGATCCGCACAGTCCCTGCCTGGTCCTTGATCGGGCCGCAGAAGGGGTTGATCACCCCAGCCTTCAGCCCCTCAGCGACGGCGAGGGTGAATTGCCTGACCGGCGTCGGGACAGCCGGACCGAAGGGCGCGATCGCTAGGTAGCCCTCAGCGAGGCCGCCGCGTAGGGAGACCGGCTTCCAACTCCCCTCGATCACCTGCCGTGCCATCTCCGTCATCATCCCGCCCCAGGTGAAGCCGAGGCCAGTGATCCAGTAGTTGGGGGCGAACTGCTGAGCCGCTAGCGATTGGTAGCCGATGGAGTAGGCCCCGGCCGCTTCGGCGGTCTGGATGATCGCACCGGGGGAGTCCACATGCATCGCGACGACATCGACGCCCTGTTGGAGCAGGGCTTGGGTGGCCGCGACCTCCTTGGCCCGATCGAGCCAGCTCCCGGTCGAGACATAGTAGGTCGTCACATTGGGATTCACAGCCCGTGCCCCGAGGTGGAAGGCGTTGGCGTTGCCTAAGACGAAGCCAATCGGCATCCCACCGATGAAGCCCAGCTTGTTCGTCTTGGTCATCCGCCCCGCGGCGACCCCCATGATGAACATCGTCTCCTGGACCCTGGCGAAGAAGTTCCCGAAGTTCTCCTCGACCATCCACCCGCCGGGGTGCATGAAGACCACATCCCGATGCCTGCGGGCGACATTCAGGGCCGGGAACTGGAAGCCGAATGAGGCGGGGAAGATGAGCTTCGCCCCCTGCTGGATCATGGTCTCCATCACCTGCTCCGCCTGGGCATCGGGGACATTCTCCGCCTCGAGTGTCTCGACACAGGGGATATTCTTCTTGACCTCCATCAGGCCATCATGCATCGATTGAGAATACCCGCCGTCGGTAATCGAGCCGCCATGGACCATCCCAATGATCAGGCAGGGCTGCTCCCCGACCGCGCTTCGGGGCGTGCCCACTAGGGCGATCCCTGCCATCAGGACCACCAACCCCACGACTAGGTAACGCAACTCTCTCATGCTTCACCTCCGCAAATGTTGGATTCAGTCAGCTACCCTCGAGAGATCCTACATAACGCATCCCCCCTTTCATCAGCTCCTCTTCGAACTATTCTGTCCCTCTAAAGGGCTTCCCCAGCCCGGCCGGGGCGGCGAACCTCCTCGCCCCGCCCCAAAGCAGGAGGACCGCGAGCGTCAAGAGATAGGGGATCATGTCCAGGAGGAACGGGGAGATCATGGTCCCATGGGCCTGCATCTGGAGCTGGAGCGTGACTGCGCCGCCAAAGAGGACGGCCCCAACGATCGCCCGCAGCGGGTGCCACTTGGAGAAGATGACCAGCGCGATGGCGATGAAGCCCCGACCGGCGGTCATCCCCTGGTTCCAGGTCATCGTCAGCCCGACCGAGAGATGAGCTCCCCCAATTCCGGCGATAAGGCCACCTAAGAAGAGGGCTTGATACTTCAATAATGCGGGGCGGCGGCCAGCGGCGAAGGCGGCCGTCGGGCTCTCCCCGACGGCCCGCAGGCTCAGCCCCCAGCGGGTGTGATAGAGCAGCCACCAGACGAGGGCCGCCAGCGGGAAGGCCAGATAGACCAGGAGGTCGTAGTTGAACAGGGTCGCGCTGGCCCAGGGGAGCCCGGCAGCCCCGGGGATCTGGAACTTGCTCAGCCCGGCGATCTGCTTCCCCACATAGGGGTTCCCGATCAGGGTGCTCAGCCCCATCCCGAGGAACATCATGATCAGCCCACTTGCCGGTTGGCTGGCCCCGCGGCTGACCACCAAGAACCCGAAGACCATGTTGAAGAGGGCCCCGGCTAGGGCCGCGGCAAGGACCCCCAGCGCCGGGCTGCCCGTCTCGAAGGTGACCCCGAAGCCCACCGAGGCCCCGATGAGCAGCACCCCCTCAAGGCCGAGATTGATAATGCCTGCCCGCTCCACGAGCACCTCACCCAAAGTAGCATAGAGAAGGGGAACCCCGTAGGAGATTGAGCCTGAGAGGACCCCGACGAGCAAGGCCAGGCTCATCCTCCCCCCCTCTTCTGGGTCCGGACCGGCTGGGCCAGCACGATGAACAAGACCAGCGCCAGCAAGATGTTCACCGCCGCGTAGGGGACCCGCTGGGTGAGCTGGAGGATGAGCCCCCCGGAGGTGATGATCGCGAACAGGAAACTCATGATCACGATCCCGAGGGCGTTCCCCCCGGCGAGCCAGCTCACGAGGAATCCGATAAAACCGTAAGCGGGCGAGAGGTTCTGCGGGAGTCGGCCGTAGATCGCCGAGACCTCGGCCATCCCTGCCAGGCCCGCGACCCCACCAGCGATGAAGAAGACGATGAGGATGTATCGGAAGAGGTTGATCCCCACCCGCCGGGCCGCTTCCGGATTCCCGCCGATCGCCCGCATCTCCAGACCCCAGCGGGTCCGGGCCATAAAGAGCCAGAACAGGGCGAGCACCACGAGCGCGAGGACGAGCCCGAGATGGACCCGCGTGTTCCCGAAGGTCGGCAAGCGAGCCGCGGGGACGAAGGCGGCGGACTGGGGATACGAGGCGGCCTCGGCCGAGCGCCAGGGCCCGAAGATGTAGTAGTTCACGATCAATGGGGCGACATAGTTCAGCAGCAGGGTGGAGATCGTCTCATTGACCCAGCCCTTCGCGCGAAGGGCCCCGGCGACCGCGGCCCAGAGGCCCCCGCCCAAGAAGCCCATGAGCATCATGAGCGGCAGGAGGACCGCTTGCGGCAGGCCGGGGAAGGTGAGGGCCGCCCAACTGGTGAGCCAGGCCCCCAGGTAGAGCTGGCCCTCGCCACCGATGTTGATCAACCCCAGCTTGAAGGGCAAGGCCGCGGCGACGGCCGTAAACAGCAGCGGGATCATCCGGACCAAGACCTCGGAGAAGCCATAGTAGCTCCCCAATGCGTAACGGAAGATATCGACATAGGCTCTGGCGGGGTTCCTGCCTATAATAAGCAGGACGAGCCCGAATGCGACCAGCGCCAGGGCGGCCGTAATCACAACCCTCGCTAAGGCCGCGGTCAGGCCCCGGCCTCGGCGCAAGAGGCGCGGCGCGAGCTCAGCGACCCTGCTCATGCCCATGCGGACCACCCGCTCCTACCATGAGATGGCCCACCTCATTGATGGTGGTCTCTTCCGGCTTGAATTGGCCGACGAGCCGCCCGCGATAGAGGACGACGAGCCGATCGCTGAGGGAGAATAACTCCTCCAAGTCCTCAGAGATGAGGAGCACGCCTCTCCCCGCATTGCGGGCCTCGAGCAGGAGCCGCCGAACAGCCATCACGCTGGGCACATCGAGCCCACGCGTCGGGTAGAGGGCGACGATCAACTTGGGGTTACGGGCCAGCTCACGGGCTAGCACTAAGCGCTGGAGATTCCCACCGGACAGGGCCCGAACTGGGACATGGAACGGCGGGGCCTCTAACCCCAGCATCTGGAAGGCCTGCTCCATGTCCCGACGCACAGAGCCCCAATCTACAGCGAAGCCGTGCCCCAGCTCATACCGCTTGGTCTCCCCTAAGGCCATGTTCTCCTGGACCTTCATCAGCGGCACTGTGGCCATGAGGAGCGGCTCCTCAGGGATGAAGGCGACCCCCCTAGCCCGCACCCGGGCCACAGACCAGCCCGTAGCGTCTTCCCCCATGAGGAACCTCCTCCCCCGCGCACACCTCTCCAGGCCCAGGATCACATCTCCGAGCTCTCGCTGACCGTTCCCCGAGACCCCGGCTACACCCACGATCTCCCCCGCTCGGATCAACAAGTCGATCCCCGCTAGACTCGTGGCCATGCCTTGGCCTCGCGTATAGACCCCTCTCAGCTCCAGCAGCGGCGGGGCCGCAAGGGGTGGCGGCCCACCGCGCCGACTGACCTCGGCCGGGGGTGTGGCCCCGAACATCAGGGCCACCAACGAACTCTCGGTAGCCTCCGACCTCAGGAGCGCCCCGGCAACCCGCCCGCGACGCATCACCGTAATCCGATCGGCACAGGCGAGCACCTCCGGCAGTTTGTGCGTGATGAAGATGATGGCATAGCCGTCCCCCCGCAGCTTGGCGAAGACTTGGAATAGCGCCTCCACTTCATGCGGCGCGAGCACCCTCGTGGGCTCGTCCAGGATGAGGAGCCGCGCATCCGCTAGTAGGAGCTTCAGGATCTCGACCTTCTGTTTCTCCCCGATGGAGAGTTGCCAGACGGGTGCCCAGGGGTGCACCTGGAGGTTATAGCGCTCCGAGACCTCCTCAATCCGCTTAACGATCTGCCTTTTGTCCAGGACCGCACTCAAGCGGGGGAGGAAGAGGGCGATATTCTCGACGACGCTCATCGCTGGGATGAGGGTGAAGTCCTGGAAGACCATCCCGATGCCCAGGCCGCGGGCATCCAGGGGTGAGCGGAGCTGCACCCTCTGGCCGAGGAAGTGCACCTCTCCGGAATCTGCCCGGTAGAAGCCGTAGAGGACCTTGACCAGCGTGCTCTTCCCGGCTCCGTTCTCCCCGAGGAGGGCGTGGACCTCGCCGGGATAGATGTCTAGATCTACTTTGTCGTTCGCCAGAACATTGGGGAAGGCCTTGGTGATCCCTCGCAGGGCGATCAGCGGCCCAGCCGCCGCGAGACACCCCTCAGGGGAAGGCCTCGGGATTGGGGGGTTATTCACATGAAAATCATAGCCAACTCCGATAGTCCCTGTCAATATGGATTATTGCCAAATGGCCCGGGGTGCTTTGTCGATTCTTGCCAAGATCATCTGACTATGTGTGCCGAGCGAGAGGCCCCAGGGGCCACGCTCATCAGCGGGGAGCTAAGGATCGGGCGACGAGAGGGTAGAGCTGCAGGGCGACCTCGACGGTCAATCGTCGCTGGGGGTTGTCCAGGGCTTCGCCGAGGATCTCCTTGATCCGATCGAGCCGATAGCGCATGGTATTGTAGTGGATGTGTAGGGCCTCCGCCGCCTTGGCCAAGCTCCTGTTCTGTTCCAGGAAGACGCGCAGGGTCTTGACCAGCTCCGTCCCGCTCGCGCGATCGTGGGCGATCAGTGGGCCGATCTCATCCAGGCAGAAGCGCTCCAGGCTGGCGGGGGATCCGGCGAGGGAGATGACGCGGAATAAACCCAGATCCTCATAGTGCGTGACCACACTGGAAGGCCTCCCCTGGAAGGCCCGCCCCATCTCCAAGCTCTGTCGCGCGCATTCGTAGGCCTGGCGGAACTCGGCCAGGTCAAAGACAGGGCTGCTGATCCCCACCGATACGGTGTATGGGGAGTTCTCGGCCCCGACCCGCTCGCATACCTTGTGTAGCTCTTGGATGAGGAAGGCCTTGGCCTCAGCGAGCCGCTGGGCTTGGAGAGGGAAGGCCACCACCAAGCGAGCCCCCTGGTGCCAGAAGGAGGCTTGGGGCTCAATGGCGTGGATGTAGCGCCTCGCGAGGTGCAGGCTCAGGCTGACATTACTCTGCTCAGCGCTTGCCGCTTTGGTCAAGACCATCTCCGAGGGCAGGTCGGGCTCGACCAGGATGAGCGCGAACGGGGGATTGAGGCGATCCCCGAGCTCGCGCGAGAGATCGGCGGCCCGCTCACGGTCTGCCGGCCAGTCCGAGAGCAGCCCTTCAAGGATCTCGTTCCGAAAGCGCTCCTTTACCTCATCAATGGAGCGCATCTCCATCATCTTGAGCGCGACCACGGTGGCCCCATGCTGGACAGCGAGCAGGTCCGTGGAGCGGAGCGGGTAGGAGAGCAGCCCCCAAACGATGAGCTCGCCGAGGGTCATCGAGCTGACGGTGATCGGGCAGACGATGTGATCAATGGGCCCTTCCGGCCCCAGCACCCGCATGTGCTTGGCCTCATTCCCCGGGAGGGCCTCTACTAACTCCGGCTTATACAGGTCGTTCAGATAGCTATCCCCAGCACTGTCCTTCCGGATGAAGCGCTTCTGCACCCGCCCTCCCCCGACAGGCGAGCCATTCCCTAATACCCGACGGAACCGGTCAACGATCGAGACCGGGTATTGGACCACTTGGGCGATCACTTGAGCGATTTCGGAGTAGCTCCCGCCGCTGAGCACCAGGTCGATGAACTGGCGGAGGATCCGCTCGGATAGGAGTATCTCGTTCGCTTGCAGTTTCAAGATCTCGTTGGTCAGCGGCTGGATAATGTCGATGAAGGAGACCCGCGGAGGGAGCTCGATCAGCGGGAATCCCAGCCTGTTGGCGGCGTCCAGCATGCACTGGGGCAGCTCGTCAATGTAGCTCAGGGGAGTGACCGCCAGCCCTGCCAGGCCCTTCTCAGCCAGCCGGGGCACTAGGGTCGCTATCTCCGCGGCCTCGTCCCGGAGAGGATACATCGTGGTCACCAGAAGCTCGCCCGGCCGGACCCAGTCCAGGATGTCCGGGACTTCCATTACATTGACGGAGCGGATCACATTGTCCAGCCCCTGCTCTCCCGCTACCACCCGGGCCCTTCTCAGGGGCTCAACCATCGTCAGCGCTTCACGAAGCGTCAGGGGCATCTTGCTCGCTCCAGAGTTCCCTGGCAAGGACGGTCAGCCCGTTTGGCGAAATTATACAATATCACCCCAGGATGTCAAACAAGCAGGCGCGGCATCCATGGCCGTCGAGCCGGTCGCCCTTCCCCCTGTGATGCGAGGTGGCCGGCCACTCGCAGAGGGCTCGATCAGAGCGGGAAGCGGACGCTCCCACCATCGACCTGGATCGCTGTGCCGGTGATATAGCTTGCCCGCTCCGAGGCGAGGAAGGCTACGAGAGCGGCCAGCTCTTCGGGCTCCCCCAACCGCCCCAGCGGGATGTCCCGCAGCCAGCTCTGCGCCGCCTCTTCATATCTGATCCCCTGCCGCTTCGCCTGGGAGCTGATCAACTCCCTCATGCGGTCCGTGGCCGTCGCCCCGGGACAGACGGAGTTCACCGTGATGTTATGCCGTGCCAGCTCATTGGCCAGGGACTTGGCCAAGCCGATCACCGCCAGGCGGAGGGAGTTCGATAAGACAAGATCCTCGAGCGGCTGCTTCACCGCGACTGAGGTGGAGAAGATCAGTCGCCCCCAGCGCTGGGCGATCATGCTGGGAATAACCTCACGGGCGAGGCGGACGGCGCTCATCAAGGTGAGCTGAAAGGCGGCCTGCCACTGCTCGTCGCTCATCTCCAGGAACGGGCCAGGGGGCGGCCCACCGGCGTTGGCCACCAGGATATCGACCCCGCCGAACCTCTCCATGGCCGCGCTGACGAATCGTCGGATCTGAGCGTAATCTGTCAGGTCCGTCGGGACCGCCAGGACCTCCGCGCCTGTCCGCTTCCGGATCTCCTCCGCCGCCTCCTCCAGCCTCTTGGGGTCCCGGGCGCAGATTGCCAGGCTTGCCCCCTCCTCAGCCAGCCGGAGGGCGATCGCCTTCCCCAAGCCCCGGCTGGCCGCCGCCACGACTGCTCGTTTCCCACTGAGCTCTAGGTCCATTTGAACCTTTTATACCCCCTGTGACCCGTCCCTGGCAACCGGGCAGGTGGGCCCAAGGGAGGGGACGGAGATCACCTTCCGAGGGGAAGCCTTTCCGGAAATCTTGAATTCTAGGGTGATTCCGATCACCGATCCCCCGCCACCGGCTCGGTAGAATGGGGCCAAGCGTAAAGGGGGGATGTGAATGCTCAAATCCAAGTTGTTGCGTCGGTCGCTGCTCTTGCTGCTGCTAGCAGCGCTACTCTGTGGGCCGCTCTCCATCGCGACCCTGGCCCAGGACGACTCGACCCTCAAGGGGAAGGTAGCCCAGCTCCAGGAGGCCATGAAGGCCCTCGATTCCACGGTCCGGGCCCTCTCTGCAGAGGTCTTGAAGCTCTCCGAGGACTTCGATAAGGGCGTGGCTGATCTCCAGCCAAGGGTCCTCACCCTGGAGCGACTCTACAAGGAGCTCCAGTTCAACTACAAGAAGTTCGAGGGGACAATCTCCGAGCTCCAGGCCACAATGGCCCAACTGAGCGAGGATATGGCTGACCTGAAGGAGGGCTTCGGGAACCTCTCCGGGACCGTGATCACCCTGCAGAACACGGTCGGCGGGATGGCTGAGCGGCTGGAGAAGGCCGAGGGGCGGCTAGGGATCCTGGCGGAGCAGGTCCAGGACCTCTCCCAGCTCAAGCCGGTCGTCGTCCAGATCGGGGAAACCGTCTCCGGCCTGGCCGCGGCCGTCCCGGAGCTCCAGAAGGCCGTGGCGGCCTTGAGCGGCCTCCAACCGGCCTTGGTCAGCCTCCAGGGGACCGTCGGGGACATCTATACCCGGACCAAGCTCTACGAGGACCGGCTGATCGAGCTCTCCGATATGGTCCGCGTCCTCTCCGGCCTCAAACCGGTCGTGGACAACCTCCAGGATGTGGTGGGGAAGCTCCTCGTCCGGGCCGATCAGGATGAGACAGCGATCAAGGAGCTCTACGCCACGATCAAGCAGATGAAGGTGGACGAGCTCTACGGCTCGCTCGAGAAGCTGAAGGAGAAGCTCGGCTCGGTCCTGATGGAGGTCGAGGCCACCAAGGTCAAGGTCCAGGAGCTTCAGAAGCCGATCGATGTAGAGGCCCTCAAGGGCGAGGTCCTCGCCTCGGTCAAGGCGGAGATCGAGCCCTCGGTAGCGGCCGTGCAGCAGGCAGCAGCGAAGATCGAGGCGCTCCAGAAGCAGCTCGATGAGGCCAATAAGAAGGCCAGCTCGGCCAGCACGATGGCCCTGCTCGCCCTGCTCGTCGGGCTGGGAGCGCTCGTCGTGCCCTTCATGGTGAAGTAAGACAGGACGGGTCGGTCTCCCCCTCTGAGGGGAGTGGAAGATGGGGCAGGAATCCCCCTTTCTTGTCGTGGCCGGGGAGGACGGCAAGCCGCCCGTCCTCCCCGGCCCCTTTATTGGCCTGGCCGATCGAGGCTGACTGAGGGGCAGAGGTCTTTCAAGGGACACTCAGAGCAGCGCGGCCGCCGGGCCCGGCAGGTCTCTCGACCGTGCCGGATGAGCTGGAGATGGAGCTGGTATTTCAGCCGGTCCGGGATAAGGGGATTGAGCTTCTCATGCGGGGGCTCGCCCTTCTCTATCCAGCCGAGCCGACACGCGATCCGCGCGATGTGGGTGTCGACGGGGAAGTAGGGCTTCCTCAGGGAGAAGAGGAGGACTACCCCGGCAGTCTTCTTCCCTACTCCCTCGAACTCCAAGAGCTCGGCCAGCGCCTCTTCCGTGCTCAAAGGCTCAAGGTAGGCGAGGGTACAGCTTCCTTCTCGCGCGGCCAGCTTCCGGAGGATCTTCTTGATCCTGCGGGCCTTCTCGTGGTGGAGCCCGCCGGGCTTAATGGCCTCGGCTAGCTCCTCCACAGAGGCCGCGGCCAGGGCCTCCCATGTGGGGAACCGCCCTTTCAGCCCGGAATAGGCCCGATCTCGGTTGGCATCGTTGGTGTTCTGGGAGAGGATCGTCTTGACCAGGACCTCGAGCGGGTCGCCGTGCG
>JBBIJD010000005.1:28962-46089 GCA_037446135.1 Candidatus Fraserbacteria bacterium | reverse complement strand
GCCAAGCTTTAAGTTGTTTATAGCACAAGGGAGGGGGTAATTTTCAAGAGGAGAATATAGGAACTATGGAGGTGAAATCGTGGAGCCCCCGGCAACAGGGGGCAGACTTGACAGCTCATCCCGATGGACTCTATATAAAGAAGGAGGAGAAGCTCGTGATGAAGAAGCAATCTGTCAGCAGCCCGAAGGCTCCGCCCGCGATCGGGCCCTACTCCCAAGGGATCATCGCTGAGGGGCTTATCTTCACCTCGGGCCAGTTGCCGCTCGACCCTGAGGGGAACTTAGTAGAGGGCGACATCCGGGCGAAGGCCCGCCAGTGCCTGGAGAACCTCAAGGCGATCCTCGAGTCCGCCGGGGCGGAGATGGACGACCTGGTGAAAGTCACCATCTATGTCACTGACATGGGCGACTTCGCCGCGATCAATGAGGTCTATGCCGGTTATTTCCCGTGGGAGCCTCCGGCCCGCTCCTTCGTCCAGGTGGCTGGACTCCCCAAGGGGGCCCCACTCGAGCTCGAGGGGATCGCAATAAAAAAGGCCCGATGAGCTCCCCCTCTTCTCACCGGGCCAGCGATGATCTCCTAGGCCATAAAGTGGAGGACCAGGGCCGTAGCCCCCGCGAGCAGCCCCACGACAGCCACGACGGTCATCGTCCTGGCCTGGCCCTTGAGGGCCGTGATCTCCTTCTTGAGAGCTGTGATCTCACCTGCCTGGGCCTCGACAGTCGAGGCATAGCTCATCAAGAGATCGCCTTGCTGCTGGACCTTCGTCGAGAGACCGCCTATCGTCGACTCGACCAGCCCGAGCCGGTTCATCATCGCCTGGAGCTTAGAGAGGTCCTCCGGCTTCCCGAGGAGCTGGAGCTGAGCCTGGGCTTGGGCCATCTCCTTCTCGAGGGTCTCGACCCGCTTCTGGAGGTCATTGGCCTGGAGATAGAGCTGCTTGAGCTGCTCCTCATCGGTCTTCAGCTTGGCTGCGATCCCTTGGACCGTCGTCTCGAGGGAGAAGACCCGCGGCTGGAGCTCGGCCACCGCCTCGCTCAGTCCCTCGAGCTTGGTCAGCTTCTCACCCTGCTTCTGGACCGTAAATGAGAGGCCGGAGACGCTGCTCTCGAGCTTCACCACTCTCGGGCGAAGGTCCTCCTCTACTCCGCGCTGGAAGGCCAAGAGGTCCCGGATCTTCCCCTCGCTCTCCTTCATCTGGAAGGAGATCTCCTTGAGGATCGCCTCGAGGCTCGAGATCCGTTGGGCATCGAAGGCGATGTCCTTGACGATCCCCTCGAGCTTGGCGAGGCCGGCCTCCAGTTGAGCGAGCTTGTCCGCGATCGCTCCGTCCTCTTGCCCCAAGGCCGCCCAGGCGAGGACCAGGCTCGCTAGTGCCACCAGGGCCAGAATCACTATACCCCTCTTCCACATCTTTGCCTCCTTCATCGGTCGGTTAAACTTGCGCTCCAGTCTAGAATCGGGCCGGATCGGCCCAAAGGAGCGGTGTCAAATGGGGGGGAGAAGTCGGTTACCCCTGACAGTGATCACCGTTACGGATGGCGGCCTCTCGACTTGGCGAGCCGCCCTGCTCGGGCTAGAATCGAGCCATGGAAAGTGAGGGAACTAAGCTCATCACGCTCGAGCAGTTCAAGGAGCTCGACCTGCGAGTCGCGACGATCGTCAATGCCGCGGCGGTCCCGGGGGCGGAGAAGCTCCTCAAGCTGGAAGTCGACCTGGGAGAGGAGCGCCGCCCGCTGGTGGCCGGGATCGCCAAGCACTACCGCCCGGAGGAGTTGGTGGGGAAGCAAATCATTGTCGTGGCCAACCTCCAGCCGGCAGTGATAAGAGGGCATGAGTCGCGGGGGATGCTCCTGGCCGCGGTCCATCCCGGCGGACTGGCCCTGGTCACACTCGATCGAGCGGCGCCAAACGGGGCCAGAGTCTCTTAAGCTAAGAGGGCCGGCGATGGGGCGGAAGATCGTCCATGTGGACATGGACGCCTTCTACGCGGCGGTCGAGCAGCTCGATCATCCCGAGCTGCGCGGGAAGCCGGTGATCGTCGGGGGTGACCCCGAGGGGCGAGGGGTGGTCTCGACCGCCTCATATGAGGCCCGGGAGTTCGGGGTCCACAGCGCCATGCCTTCCGCCCAAGCTAAGCGGCTCTGCCCCCAGGGGGTCTTCCTCCGCCCGCGGTTCGAGCGCTACCAGGAGATCTCGCAGCAGATCCGCGAGATCCTTTATAGCTATACCCCGCTGGTCGAGCCCATCTCCCTCGATGAGGCCTTCCTCGACCTCACGGGGACGGAGCGGCTCCTCGGCCCGGCCGAGGCCACGGCAAGGGAGATCAAGCAGAAGATCTTTCAGGAGACGGGCCTCACCTGCTCCGTAGGAGTCGGGCCGAACAAGTTCCTCGCCAAGCTGGCGAGCACACTGAGCAAGCCGGACGGGTTCCTCATCGTCCGGGAAGGTGAAGAGCTCGAGTTCCTCAAGGGGCTCCCAGTCGAGCGCCTCTGGGGCGTGGGCGAGGCGACGGCCAAGCGGCTCCGCAGGCTGGGGATCACCACCGTCGGCCAATTGCAGAAACTCCCACTCGAGGAGTTGCTAGACAAGTTCGGCCGGCTCGGGAAATCGCTCTATGAGCTCGCGCGGGGGATCGATAAGAGTCCGGTGATCCCGGAGCGCGAGGCCCGCTCGCTCGGGGCTGAGCGGACCTTCCCTTTTGACCTCACCGACCGCGAGGAGATGGAACGGGTGCTCTTCTCTTTGAGCGAAGAGGTGGGGCGACGGCTCCGAGCGGAGGGGCTCAAAGGCCGGACGGTCCAGCTCAAGGTCCGGTTCGCCGACTTCACCACGCTCACCCGGTCCGCGACCCTCCCCAGGCCGACGGACCTGGGTGAGCGGCTCTTCGAAGAGGCTAAGCGACTCCTCGCTGAGAAGGTCCAGCTCCGTCCGGGCGGCCTGGGGGTCCGCCTCCTCGGGGTCCAGGTGAGCAACCTGATCCCCCCGGGAAGGGAGCAACTCCCCCTCTTTCAGGATGAGCAAGAGAGGCGCTCCGCGGAGCTGGAGCGCCTCATCGATGAGCTGCGCGCCCGCTTCGGGGAGGAAGCCCTCAAGTGGGGCCGGACCCTCAAGCCGCCTCGGGCTTGAGGGCAGTTGCTGCCCGCTCAGCGATCCCAGTGGTATCGAGCAAGAACCTCGAGAAGAAGATAGCGCAGAACATCGAGCCGACGACCCCGATGACCAAAGTGATGGCGAAGCCCTTCACCGGGCCGGTCCCCATCAATAGCAGGACTAAACCAGTGGCGATGGTCGTGATGTTGGAGTCGAGGATCGCGGAGTAGGACTTCTGGAAGCCGGCCTTCACCGCCGGGCCGATCCCCTTCCCCGCGCGGAGCTCCTCCTTGATCCGCTCGAAGATGATGACATTGGCGTCGACGGACATACCGATAGTGAGGATGATCCCGGCGAAGCCGTCCAGAGTGAGGGTCGCACGGAAGGCCGCGAGCGCCCCGAAGACGAGGATCATGTTCAAGAGGAGCGCGGCATTCCCCACCACCCCGAGCCAGCGGTAGCGGAGGAACATGTAAATGACCACTAGGATGAACCCGATGATCATGCTCATCATCCCGCGGCGGATCGAGTCCTCGCCCAAGGTCGGCCCGATCGAGCTCTCCTGGACGATCTCCACATCGACGGGGAGGGCCCCAGCCCGGAGGACGATCGCCAAAAGCCGGGCCTCCTCCGCGGTGAACCGCCCTTCGATCACCGCATTCTTGAGGGTCGGGGAGGTGGAGGCGGCCTGCTTGATGCTCTCTGTGACCGATGGAGCGCTGTAGATCGTGTTATCCAAGACGATCGCCAGCCGATCACCCGCCTTGAGCTGGTTGATCACCTCGCGGAAGATCCTCGCCCCTTCGGTGTTGAACTCCAATGAGATGAAGAGCGGGCCCTCACCCGCCGCGGGGGAGGTCCTCGTCCGGACGACGGCATTGCTCAGGGCCGCGCCGGTGAGCATCGGCTCGTGCTCGACGAGATAGGGGTTCCCATCCCGATCGAACAGGACCTCCTCGTTTAAGGAGGTCGGGGTGAGGATGTCCCCCTTCTTCCCCGCCTCGATCACCTTTCGGAACTCCAAGAGGGCCGTCCTCCCGATCAGTTGGCGGGCCTCGGCGATGTCCCGTGTCCCGGGGAGCTCGACGACGACCCGCTTCGTCCCGGCCCGCCTGATCACGGGGTTGGTCATCCCATACTGGTCGACGCGATTGTTGAGGATCGTGACGATCCGCTCGAGGATGTCATCCGCCTCCTGGAGGCTCGTCCCCTCGGGGATCTGGGCCTCTAATGTCAACTGCGAGCCCCCCTGGAGGTCTAGTCCGAGGTTGATATTGACCAGCCGCTTCGCCGAGCCGGTGAGGGCCGGGAAGAAGAGGAAGAGACAAGCCGCCAGGATCACCGCCAGGATGAGCAGGAACCTCCAGAGATTCGCTCTCTTCATTGAAGTCGCTCCATGATCGCACTCTTCAAGACCTTCACCGTCGCCCCCTCTTCCATCTCCAAGAGGACGCTGTCCTTATCGATCCGCTTGATCTTCCCGATAAGCCCCCCGTTGGTGACCACCTCATCGCCCTTCTTCAAGTTCCCCAAGAGCTCCTGATGCTTCCGCTGGCGCCGCCGCTGGGGCCAGATGAGGAGGAAGTAGAAGATCGCGATGAAGAGGACGAGGAAGATGATCGTGGGGAAGAGCCCAGCCAAGCCACCACCTTGAGGGGCCGCTTCCTGCATCGCCCACGCGACCATCAATGGCCTCCCTTAACTCCTTCCAAGGATAGCCGGATTATACAAGAGGGCACCCGGGCTTGCCAACCCCAGACTAGAGCCGGGGGAGCCAGATCCCCCTCTCCTGCCGCTGATACTTCCCCTGTCGCTCAGCATAGGAGACCGCGCAAGGCTCCGCGGCGCGGAGGAAGATGATCTGGGCGATCCCCTCGCCGGCGTAGATCCTGGTCGGGAGAGGAGCGGTGTTGGAGATGGCGATGGTGATATGCCCCTCCCACTCCGGCTCCAGCGGCGTGATGTTGACGATGATCCCGCACCGGGCGAGGGTCGACTTCCCCAGGCCGAGGGCTAGGACATCGCGGGGGATCCGGAGATACTCGAGGGAGCGGGCTAGCACAAATGAGTTCGGCGGGATGAGGCAGCTCTCCCCCTTGAAGTCCAGGAGCAAGCGGGGATCGAACCGCTTGGGATCGATGATCGCAGCGCTGAGGCCGCTGAGGACCTTAAACTCCTCGGCCACCCGGATGTCATACCCGTAGCTGGAGAGGCCATAGCTGAGCACCCCCTCACGCACCTGCTCCGGGACGAAGGGTGAGATCATCCCCCTCTCCGCCTGCTCCCTGATCCAACGATCGTTCAGCAGCATGGCCAGCTCAGGAGGCCAGCCCGCCGGGGCCGCCCGAGCCACTGATCCAGATCTGATCGAGATAGAAGCGGTCCTCGTCCGGATCATACCCGAAGAGCTCGGCATACCTCCCCCAGCCGACCAGGGTCTCGAAGGTCTCCTCCGGGTCCTCCTGGGGGAGGAGCCGCCGGAGCTCCTCTAGGACCTCGTCCCGGGCGGCGGAGCCCCGCTCGCGTCGCTTGAGGTAAGCGACGAAGTGGCGGAAGAGGCTGAGCCGCCGGAGCTGCTCCTTGAAGATCGCCTTCTTGAGGTTGGTGTCGCCCTCGATCGCTCGCTTCCCTAGGGGGAGGAGGAGTGCGTCCCCTCCAGGGGTCTCCAGGAAACCCAGGAGCTCAGCGGCCTTGAGCACGGCGAGGAGCTCGCCGAACTCGTAGCCCAGCTCGTCGGCTAGCCGGTAGATATCCTCACGCCCCCCGCGGTCATCGAGGAGCTCGAGCAGCCCGAAGATCCGATTCACGCCGGTATTAGGAAGGGGATCTATTTTGTCGTCCATCCTTTAGCCTCACCCTAAATTATGCCATGAGGGAGAAGATCCGGTCAATGTAGCCATTGAAGGCTTCCGCCCGCTTATCTCGCGGGCGGGGGAGCGCGACCCGGATCTCCTCGACGATCCGCCCCGGCCGGGCGGAGAGGACGATCACCCGATCGGCCAGCTCGACGGCCTCGTCGATGAGGTGCGTGACGATGACACAGGCGGCGACGGGGACCTGAGGGTCGGCCCACAGGTCCAGGACCAGCTCGCGGAGGCTGATCGCCGTCAGGGGGTCGAGTGAGGAGAAGGGCTCATCCATCAAGAGGATCTTCGGCTCGACCGCCAGGGCCCTTGCCAGCCCGACCCGCTGCTTCATCCCCCCGGAGAGCTCCCGAGGATAGGCCTCCTCATACCCCTCCAGCCCGACCTTGTCGATGTAGAAGGCCGCCCTCTTCGCGCGCTCCTTCGGGGGGATCTGCCTCGCCTCGAGCCCGAGCTCGACATTGGCCTGGACGGTGAGCCAGGGGAGGAGGGCGAACGATTGGAAGACCAGGGCCGTCTCGTAGTTGACCCCATTGAGAGCTTGCCCCTCCAGGAGGACCCGCCCGGAGGTCGGGGCGATCAGCCCGGCCATGATCCGCAGGAGGGTCGACTTCCCGCAGCCTGAGGGCCCGACCAGGGCAATGAACTCTTCCTCCTCTACCACAAGCGAGATCTCCTCCAGGGCCGAAAGGGCCCCGAACCGCTTGCTCACCTGCTCGAGCTCCATCAGGGCCATCTCTGTCCTTCAGTATTCGAGCCGATAGCGCTCGACGGCGAAGCGGTAGAGCCTCCGCCAAAGGAGACGGTTCAGAAGCAGGATCACCGTGACCATCGCGCCCAAGGTCAGAAAGATCAATAGACCACTTCCCAGTTCGTAAGTCGCGCGGTCGAGGAGCGCGCCGATCCCCAAGACCTGATAGGCCTTTTGATTATAAACGATGTATTCGGCCACGATCAAGGCGTTCCACCCACCGCCCCAGCCGGTGATGCTCCCCGTGAGCAAGGAGGGGAAGAGGGCCGGGAGGACCACCTTCCGCCAGTAGTAAAAGCGCGGGAGCCGGAGGCTCTTTGTCATTTCCTTCAAATCCTGGGGGACGGCCCGAGCCCCGGCGATCAGGTTGAAGAGGAGATACCACTGCATCCCGGTGAGGATCAGCAAAACCGAGGCGATATTCATCCCCCCGAAGACCCGGATCATGAAGAGGATGATTAGCGGGAAGAGAGCTGTAGCGGGGATCGAGGCCCCGATCTCGGCGATCGGGGTCACGATTCGGGCGACTCGCTCGTTCTCCCCGATCCAGATGCTCAAGGGGACCGTCCAAGCCAGGGAGACGAGATAAGCAAGGGCCAACCTTCCGAAAGAGGCCAGGATGGCCAAGGGGATCTGAGCCGCCTCCTGGGGTAAAGGCTGAGCGAACGCCTTTGCCAGGGCCGAGGCCGCCGTCCAGGCCAGATACCCCAGGAATGCCCCGGCCAAGAGCGCCAAGCCCCAGCCACAGGCCCGCCACAAGCGGTGAGCAACCCCAGTGGAAAGGGCCTTCGTTGGAGATCTCCGGGCTAGGGCAGCCACGGCCGAACCGAGCAGGAGGCGGGCCTCCCCGCCCGCCCTCTGAAGGAGGGCCTTGGCCCGCTTGACCGCCCTCGAGCGGCGCCACCAGTCGAGGACCCGCGACCTCCCGGGTGAGGAGGCAGCGAATTCATAACGGAAGGTCTCGGCCCAGACCGAGAGAGGCCGCCAGAGCAGCAGGTCCATCGCCACGATCACCCCAACGAGGGTCCCCAGGGCTAGGAGCATCAGCCCGAGCCGGCCCTCCTCCGCGGCACGATACATCAGCGAGCCCAGGCCGGGGAGGTCATACCTCGCCGGGCCGATGGCGATAATTTCCGCTGCCATGAGGAAATACCACCCTCCGGCCCAGGACATGATCGTGTTATAGACCAATTTGGGGACACAAGCGGGGAAGAGGAGCCGCTTGAAGACGAGCCACCTTTTAGCACCGAAGGCAGCCAGAGCCTCCCGCGCATCCTGGGGGATGGTGAGGATCGCCTCGTAGACCCCGAAGGCCATATTCCAGGCCTGGCTAGTGAAGATCAAGAAGACCGAAGCCAGCTCGATCCCCGATCTCCCGCCCCCAGCGAGGCTGACGAAGAGATAGATCGCCGCGGGGAAGAAGCCCAGGATCGGGACGGACTGGAGGATATCAAGTGTGGGGATGATGAACCGCTCAGCTCGACGGCTAGTCGCGGCAAGATAGCCGACGCTGAGGGAGAAGCTGAGGGAGACAAGATAAGCGGCGAGCATCCGGGCGAAGGAGAAGAGGGCATACAAGGGGAGCTTCGGCAACTCCGCGGGGACGACGAACCCCGGTCTGAGCAGATAGGCGCGGCTGCCATAGAAGGCCGCGATGACCAGGATCGCCAGGAGCAAGGCCAGGAAGAACAGATTCCAACGATGCTGGTGCTGGTGCACCATCTCCTCCACCGCTCATCTTCCACCTCGGAGTTCGGAAGATTATAGTCGATAAAGATGGGGCTCGCTACCCCCTTTTGCCCGCTTGGGGGTTGAAATCGTGCCCCAGATGGTTTATGATCCCTCTGGAGGAGATGGAGCATGGCCGGCCATTCCAAATGGGCGAACATTAAGTATCGGAAGGAGAAGCAGGACCAGAAGCGAGGTGCGATCTTCTCCAAGCTGGCGAAGGAGATTACCCTCGCCGCCCGGGCGGGAGCTGACCCGGAGAAGAACGCCGCGCTGGCCAATGCCCTGGCGCGGGCCCGGGCCTTCAATCTCCCGAAAGAGAACATCGAGAGGGCGATCAAGCGGGCGACCGGGGAGCTCCCCGGTGTCCGGTATGAGGAGATCATCTATGAGGGCTATGGCCCGGGCGGGGTAGCGCTCCTCTTGCGGATCGTCACCGATAACCGGAACCGTGCCGCCGCGGAGATCCGGAGGATCTTCGAGGACTTCGATGGCTCACTGGGCGAGAGCGGCTCCGTCGCTTGGCAGTTCAGCCGGAAGGGGCTGGTGGTGATCAACAAGGAGGCCGCGAGCGGGAGCGGCCGGGACCTCGAGGACTTGCTCATCGAGATCATCGACCTCGGAGCGGAGGACATCCAGGAGAAGGACGGCGAGATCGAGGTCTACTGCCGCCCGGAAGCACTCTCTGCCGTCAAGGAGGGGGTAGAGCGGCTCGGCCTCTCCGTGGCGCGGGCCGAGGTCTCGATGATCCCTCAGTCGACTGTCCACCTCGAGGGGAAGGAGGCAGAACGGTTACTCCGGTTCCTCGAGCGGCTCGACGAGCAAGAGGATGTCCAGGAGGTCTACGCCAACTTCGATATCCCCGATGAGATCCTGGAGAAGGTCGCTTAAACTGGACCCGGAGGACTTGACAATCGGGGCGGATCGGGCTATAAAAAATGGGAAGGTTGGGAGCCGAGATGGAGGTTGGGCTGAGGGCAGCGTTCAGAGGTGGTGATATCTCCCTAGTTATCTCTTACTCCTTTATGTGGACGATCGGGGGGAGTTAAGGCGGCCTCGAGCTCGAGGCCGCTGATCCCCCAACAGGCCGTGGACCGGGAGGTCCAGGGCCTTTTTCTTTGAGGAGGCTGGACAGGTTGGAAGCGATACTCGAAGTGAAGGGGCTGGTGAAGAACTTCGGTGGGCTGCGGGCGGTCAATAACTGCTCATTCGCCGTGAAGCGGGGGACGATCACCGGTTTGATCGGCCCCAATGGTGCGGGGAAGACCACTGTCTTCAATCTGATCACCGGCTTCTATCGACCCGATGCGGGGAGGATCTTCTTCAAAGGGGAAGAGATCACCGGCCTCCTGCCCCATCAGATCTTCCACAAGGGGATTTGCCGGACCTTCCAGATCCCTCGGGAGTTCGGCGAGATGACCGTGCTCGAGAACCTGATGCTCGTCCCGCCGAACCAGCTCGGGGAGCGACTTTGGGGCCCGCTCTTCCTCGCCCGGCGGATCAGGCGCCAGGAGGGCGAGATCCAAGAGAAGGCCCTCAAGGTCTTGGAATTCGTGGATCTCTATCACCTGAAAGACGAGTATGCCAAGAACCTCTCCGGGGGGCAGAAGAAGCTCCTCGAGCTGGCACGGACGATGATGGCCGATCCCGAGCTGGTCCTCCTAGACGAGCCGGGAGCCGGAGTGAATCCGACACTGCTGCGGCGGCTAGTCGGGGCGATCGAGCGCCTCTGCCGCGAGCGGGGTGTGACCTTCTTCCTCATCGAGCACGATATGAACCTAGTAATGCGCCTCTGCAACCCCGTGATCGTGATGAGCGAGGGCTGTAAGCTGGTCGAGGGGACGCCGGCCGAGGTCCAGCGGGACAAGCGGGTCCTCGAGGCCTACCTTGGAGGGCAGTATGTCGCTACTGAAGGTTGAAGAGGTCACCTCGGGCTACGGGGAGATGGAGATCCTCCACGGGGTCTCGATCGAGGTCCACAAAGGGGAGATCGTCTCGATCATCGGCCCGAACGGTGCCGGGAAATCGACCCTGATGAAGACGATCTTCGGGCTCCTCCGCCCGACTCAGGGGCGGGTCCTCTTCCGTGAGCAGGAGGTCACTGGCCTCCCGCCGAATGAGCTCGTCCGGCATGGCTTGTGCTATGTCCCGCAAGTGGACAATGTCTTCCCCTCCCTGACTGTCCAGGAGAACCTGGAGATGGGGGCCTTCATCGAGGAGGATCCTAAAGCCATCGCGAGCCGGATGGCAGGGGTCTATGAGCTCTTCCCCCTCCTTAGGGAGCGGCGGCGGCAGCGGGTGGGGAAGATGTCGGGCGGCGAGCGGCAGATGGTGGCGATCGGCCGGGCACTGATGCTCAATCCGCAGCTCTTGATGCTCGATGAGCCCTCCGCGGCCTTGGCCCCAAAGCTCGCGGAGATGATCTTCGCGAAGATCAAAGAGATCAACTCCACGGGGGTCTCGCTCCTCATCGTGGAGCAGAATGCTAAGGAGTCACTCAAGCTGGCCGATCGGGGCTATGTGCTCGCTGATGGGCGGAAGAAGTTGGAAGGACCGGGGCCGAAGCTCCTGACTGATCCGGAAGTTGGTCGGCTCTACCTCGGTGGCTAGGTTAAGGAGAGGGAGGCGTGATGGCTAAGGATGAGGATAGTGTGGGACCTGATCCCTCTGTGACGGTTTCGGCTTCAGTGGCAATCCCCCGAGTTCGCCGCCGGCTCAGGTGGAGTCGTTGGGCCGTCACACGGGCCCTGGGCGGCCTGAGCCTGCTCGGCTTGATTGTCCTGCTCATCTTCGTCGGGCAAGCCAAAGGCGTGACCTTCATCCGGCTCGCCTCCCTCGCTGTCTGGGGCCTGACCCTAGGGGCAGTGATCGCACTCGGGGCGATCGGGCTCACTCTGGTCTATGGGATCTTGAGGTTCGCCAACTTCGCTCATGGGGACCTCATGACCGTGGGAGCCTACATCGTGCTCCTCTTCGTCGGGACCGTCCTACCGCGTGGGGAGAGCCTCGCCCCATTCTCCTTCGGCTGGGAGTTCCTGCTGGCCCTGCCATTAGCGATGATCGTCACCGTCCTGATTGCCCTAGCCCTAGAGAAGCTGATCTATAGCCCCCTCCGGAGACGGGGCAGCTCCCCGGCTATCCTCGCGATGGCGGCCCTTGGGGCGGCCTTCCTCATCCGGAGCTTGGTCTATATCATCTGGGGCGGCGATTTCCACAATTATTATGTGGGGATCCGCCAGGCATTGACCCTGCCCGGGGGGATCCGCATCCGCTATGATCAGTTGATCATCCTGGCCCTGGCATTGTTGTTCGTCTTCCTCATCTATCTCTTCCTGGAGCGGACGAAACTGGGAAAGGCGATGCGGGCTACTGCGGACAACCCCGAACTGGCCCGCGTGACAGGGATCGATGTCGGAAGGGTCATCTTCTGGACCTGGGCCTTAGGGGCAGCGATGGCCGCTGTTGGGGGAGTCTTGCTCGGGCTCGATTCCCAGGTCCGCCCGGAGATGGGCTGGTTCTTCCTGCTCCCACTCTTTGCGGCCGTGATCTTGGGCGGGGTCGGAAATCCCTACGGGGCGCTGGCCGGGGGGCTCATTATCGGGATGGTCCAACAGATCTCGACCGCCTTCCTGAACCCGGCATATAAACCGGCCGTGGCCTTCATCGTCATGATCATCATCCTCCTGATCCGCCCTCAAGGGATCTTCGGGGGGAAGGAGCGCTGAACTGATGGGGCTCACAGGGATCTTCTCATATCTCAGCTCATTCGTCATTCAAGCCGGGATCTATGCGATCTTCACCCTCGGCTTGAACATCCAGTGGGGCTTCACCGGGCTCTTTAACATCGGGATCGCTGGGTTCTTCGCGATCGGGGCCTATACCTCGGCGCTGGTCACCCTCCCGATGCCCAGCGGCGTCCATATCCACTATGTCCAGCAGGCGCTCGGGCTGGGCCTGCCCGTGATCTGCGGGGTCCTGGCCGCAGCGGTCGTCTGTGGGATCGTCGCGTTCCTGGTCGGCTTCCCCACCCTCCGCCTCCGGGAAGATTACCTCGCGATCGCCACCATCGGGATCGCCGAGACGATCCGATTAGTCTTCAACAATGAGCGCTGGTTGGCTAATGGCCCGCAGCCGCTCACCGGCCTACCGCAACCGTTCTGGCACGACCTCGTCGATACCGGCTTGATCAGCTCAAGGGATTATGCCTACATCTACTTGGCGATCGTCCTGGTGGTCATGATCTTGATCTATCTAATTATCGAACAGATCATCCGCTCACCCTGGGGGCGGGTGCTGAGGGCGATCCGCGAGGATGAGCCCGCCACCCAGATGAGCGGGAAGGACATCTTCCGGTTCAAGATGCAGGCACTGATCTTGGGAGCGATGATCATGGGGATCGGAGGGGCACTCTGGGCCCACTACATCCGTTCAGTCGACCCATCGATGTTCACTCCCCTCTTCGCCACCTTCATCATGTGGGTGATGCTCATGCTAGGCGGGAGCGGGAACAACAAAGGGGCAATTCTGGGGGCCTTCCTCGTCTGGGGGATCTGGGTCGGGACCTCCTTCGTCACTGCTGAACTCCCCGCGGCCCTCCAGTCCCGTGCCCCTTACCTCCGATTGCTACTGATCGGGATCTTGCTCGAGCTGGTCTTGCTTTTCCGCCCCCAAGGGATCTTAGGGGAGGTCCGGCGCGTCTCAAGAATGCTGAAAGAATAATAAAGAGGCCCACCCTTAAGCTAGGATGGGCCTCCTCCTTCTCCGTCCTTAATTCAGTCCGCTAAGGCATCTCCTTCCTGACGGTCACCGGGACGCCGTTCTTATACTGCCAGACATCGATCGGGGTCACCACATCCCCATTCTCATCGAAGTCTACCGCCCCGGCCGCGCCCTCATAGTTGAGCAAGGGGACCATCTGGCAGATCTGGAATTGCCGCCCGCCGACTTCGATCGTGACGCAAGCGAACTTCTCAGCCTGGGAGATAGCATCGAATGCCGTCTTCAGTCCATCGACCCCGGCGCCGAAGGTCACCACCGGCTCGACGGGATGGCCCAAAGCTTTCAGGGCCGCCTTGATCGGCTCGGTGAACCCGGCCACGCTCCGCACGAGGGACCGCAAGACCGTGCCGGTCACCGGCTGGCCGGCCTTCTGGGCGAGGGCGACCACCAGCCCGGCCACGATCACGGCATCGTAGCTGGTGTCAAGGAAGGGGAGCGGCGGCCTCCGGCCGTATTTCTTCTCATATGTGGAGTTGAAGACCTCCAGGGAAGGAGTCTCCGCGGCCCCCGGAGCTGTCCCCCACATCCCTTCGACATTCGCCGCCCCGACGGTCTGAGGGATCAGCTCTGACCTGGTCCCATCGGTGAAGAGCCAGCTATTGAAGCCGAACTGCTCGATCGCCTCCCGCATGAAGACCACCGCTTGGCCGGGATAAGTGGGGAGGTGAATCACATCCGGCTGGCCGGCCAGGGCCTGCTGGAGCTCGGCCACATACGACGGCTGGATCTCCTCCGGATGCGGGACCTCGGCCAAGCACTTCCCGCCCATGGCCTCGAAGGTCTGGCAGAAGACATTGCTCAGCCCCTGGCCGTAGGGGTTGTTGACATACATCGTCGAGGCTTTGCGGAAGCCCAGGTTAAAGGCCAGCCTTCCCGCGACCACCCCCTGCAATGCGTCGGAGGGGCAGGTCCGGAAGAGGAAGTCATTGTCATCAAGAGCGGTGATCATGGGCGAGGTGGAGGCGTAGGAGATCTGGAGGACCTTCTTTGGGATGCAGACCGACTGAGCTACGGGGATCGTGACCCCCGAGGCCGCGGCCCCGATGATCGCCGGGACGCCGAGCACATCCACAAGGCGGTTGGCCTCGGCGATCCCCGCCGCGGCCGCTGTCTGAGTATCCCCGAAGGCCAGCTTGATCAACTGCCGCCCAGCCGCCTCGTTGAGGTGGTCCGCTGCCAGCTCGTCCGCGTAGACTTCAGGCGGGCCGAACTCAGCCAAGGCCCCGGTCATGGGATGGATCGCCCCGATGGTCACCGGTGCTTGCCCGAACCCCCGGAAGCTGAATACGCTCGTTAAGGCTACTGTCCCCGTGGCGAGCCCTATCCCCTTCAAGAAATCACGCCTGGTGATCCGCCCCTTCTCCAACTGCTCGACGAGATCTTTTGCCATCTTTTCTTTGGACCTCCTTACTCCTTGGGTTTGGCTTCCTCAATTCCTCCGGCTCTCACCTCCCTTCCCTCGAGATAGAAAAAAGCCACAAGCCTCGCGGCTTATGGCCTTATCGGCAGCTTAGCGCACTTATAAAGCGCGCTAAGCTACCTAAATCAACCACGTAAAATAGCCTATAATCGCGCTACTCCTCGACCTCCTCCCGAACATGCCGACCATCTTGGCAAGAGTATAGCACACCTGGCTTTCCCTGTCAAGAGTCCGAGGGGCAAATCCTCTCCTGAAGAGCTCAGGCCCCAGGTCAGTCAGGGAAGGTTCTCCTGGAAGTTGAGGCAAACGGGCTCGGTGAGAGCTGCCAATCTCTCCCGGTCACGGATGATGATCCTGGGCCCATTGAGGGCGAGGATCCCTCGCTCGCGGAGTCGGGCGAGGAGCCGACTGGCCGTCTCACTCGCGACCCCCGCCAGCTCCGCCAGCTCCGAGCGCGAGAGCTTGACCCCGATGTAGAGCCCGCCATCTTCCTGCTCCCCCCAGCGGTCGGCGAGCGCGAGCAAGAGCCGAGCGATCCGCTCGAGGCTGCTCTCATAGGAGGTCTCCAGGAGCTTGTCATGGAACTCTCTGATCTCGTGGGAGAGGGAGCGGAGGAGCTTGAGGGCTACCTGGGGGTGGTCCTCCAAGAAGTGGAGGAGGTCTTTCAAGGTCACAAAGCCCGCGACGGTCCGCTCCAGCGCCCGCGCCTGGGCAGAGTAGACCGACTCGTGGAAGAGGGCCTCCTCCCCTAAGATCTCTCCAGGGCCGATCAGCTTGAGGATCTGCCGCCGGCCATCGGGGGCTCGCTTCGTCAGCTTGACCTTCCCGGAATCAATGAGGTAGACCCCGAAGGCCGGCTCGCCCTCCTCGAAGATCAACCGCCCCTCTTCGTAGACGAGCGGCCAGACCTGAGGCTTGAGCTCCTCGAACTCCTTGCCGTAGCGCGCGCTGAAGATCCAGGGCCTCTCCGTCACGCCCCTCCTATGATATTGATCAATTGATCGATTGATCAAAATCATTATAGCCGGCCCGAGCAGGGGTTGCAAATCCGCCTAACGCGGCGGGCTGAGGAAGAGCAAGGCGGCGCTGAGGAGGGCCAGCCCGCTTCCGTAGATAAAGGTCGCCTCAGAGGAGATGAACTGCCAGACGAGGCCGGCGATGGTATTCCCCAAGAGGGCCGCTAGGCCGATCCCCATGTGAAAGACTCCCAGGGCCAGGCCCCGCCCCTCCCGCGCTGCTAGGTCAGCGGCAAAGGCCCGTTGATTCCCCTCGATCAGGGCATAGACGGCCCCCAGGGTGAGGAAGAGGGGGATGAAGGCCCCAAGAGAGGCGGCAAGGATGAAGCCCAAAGCGACGGGGATGAAGAGGAGGTAGCCGCTGAGGAGGACCGTCCTCCGGCCGAGGCGATCCCCGACCGCCCCGGCGGGGAGCGAGAGGAGGGTATAGGAGAGATTGAAGAGGGCATACATCAGGATCGGGAGCTCGATGGCCAGCTTCTCGGAGAAGTTCTGGCTCACTCTGAGCCAGAAGAACATATAGCTCAGATTGGCCATGGCGAAGAGCATCATCGCACTCAAATTGAGCCAAAATGGACGGGAGAGGCCCCTTAAGCCCAGGAGGAGCGGCCTCGGGCGGGGCTTGCCTCTTCTTCGCTCCCGGACCCCGATGAGCGGGAGGAGGGCCAGAAGGCCGATGAGCCCGCCGAGGAGGATGATCTGCCTCAGCTCTAGGGCAAGATAATGGTAGAGGAGGTAGGCTGCGGCCGTCCCGAGCACGGCTCCAGCGCTATCCATCGCCCGGTGGAGGCCGAAGTTGAAGCCTCGACTCGCCTTAGCGGCGGAGTCGGCGATCAGCGCATCCCGCGGCGCGGTCCGCAGGCCCTTCCCCACACGGTCGAGGAGCCTCAGCCCGAGGAGTTGGCCCCAGCCGGAGACGAAGGCCTGTCCGAGCTTGGCCAAGTTCGCTAGGGCGTAACCCCCAGCCACCAGCGGCTTCCTCCGGCCGAACCGGTCGGACCAGTGGCCGGCGAAGATGCTCAGGAGGCTCTTGGCGCTCTCTTCGATCCCACCGATCAGCCCTACTCCAAGGCCGCCCCCGCCTAGGGCGGCGATGAACCCCGGGAGGACAGCCTGGATCAGCTCGCTCGAGACATCCTGGATCAGGCTCGTCAGCCCGAGGAGGTAGACATTCCGACTCACCCGCCCCGGCCTCTGCACCAAGGCTTCTTCCCCTTCGCTCATGGCCCTCGATTCTAGTCTAGCAGAACCGCCTCAGAGGGGGAAGATCGGTCCGAGCCGCCCCACTCGGAGGGAAACGATGAGTGCTTTAATGAGAAACCCTCCGCTGGCGTGAGAGGAGCGAGGTGGAGGGACTCCGCTCGTCACTCCCATTCCAGCCTCCCCTCATTGAGGGAGAAGGAATCCTTCGAACTAATGCGGGCTCTTGAGGTGTTTCAGAACCAGACCGGCTCGATGAATGAGCGGCAGTGGGG